>NZ_CP149511.1:301172-602344 GCF_040126305.1 Pararhizobium sp. A13
TGAAGCTCCGGTCGAAGGCAAGCCTCCAGTCGCAGCGGCACAGATACGCAAGGTCTACAACGGTCGCATCATCGCCGCCGGCGGCTTCGAGCGGGAAGGTGCCGAACAGATCGTCGACAGCGGTACCGTGGATATGGTCGCCTTCGGCCGGCATTTTTCGGCCAACCCGGACCTGCCATATCGGCTGAAGCACGACCTACCTCTCAACAAATACGACCGCGACAGCTTCTGGGGTGGGGACTACCGCGGCTACACCGACTTTGCACGCTACGAAAAGGTCCTGGAAGAAGCCTGACGTAGCCGCGGGCGCACTCCTCGCCACCGACGGACCGGGTGCGCCCGCAAAACCCTGTTGACAGAGATAATACGACCGGTCATATTATATCCAGTTCGGGATTGAAGGAATGAATACCATGTCGTCGTCAGCAGGCTCCGGCTCCTTCAAGCCGATCTACTTCCTGGCCCTGGGAACCTTCGCTATCGGGACCGAGGGCTTTATGATCGTCCCACTCTTGCCGAAGATGTCGGCCGACCTCTCGGTGCCGATCGCTGCAGTGGGCTCGCTCGTGACCATCTTCACGCTCACCCTCGCGATCAGCTCGCCGATCCTGACGACCCTGACGGGCAGCCTGAACCGCCGCAAGCTTCTTATCTGGTCGATGCTCGCCTTCGCCGCGGCCAACCTCGTCGCCTGGGCGTCGCGCGACTACTGGGGCATCATGGTGGCCCGCATCCTGCTCGCTCTGGCAGCAGGCCTCTATACGCCGAATGCGAACGCACTGGCAGGTGCGATCGTGTCTCCGGAGAAGCGGGGCAGGGCGCTCTCGATCGTCAACGGCGGCATTACCCTTGCAATCGCTTTGGGCCTTCCCCTGGGCTCACTCATCGGCGACGCCTTTGGCTGGCGCATGACCTTCCTCGGCGTCGGACTGCTGTCCCTCATTGCTGTCGCCGGCCTGGTCTTCGGCCTGCACAAGGGTGTCGGCGACCACATGAAAGTGGCGTCATTTGGGGAACGCGTCGCGGTGGCCGGCAATCCTCAGATTCTGGTGGCACTGCTCGTCACGTTCATCTGGGCTGCGGGCGCTTACACGGCCTGGACCTACATCGCCCCCTATCTGACGTCGACGATCGGGGCCTCGAGCAACGGCATCAGCGCCATTGTCTCCGTCTGGGGTCTGTCTGCGGCGGCAGGCGTCTTCGGCGGCGGCGCGCTCAACGACCGCGTCGGCGCGAACGCGGTCATGGCTCCTGCGCTGACCCTTCTTGCGATGGCGTTCCTGACGCTTTCCGCAAGCGCGTACTTCCTGACGCCGGGCGAGGCGATCGCGCCGGTCGTGGTCGCAGTCATCGTCTGGGGTCTGACGGCCTGGGGCTTTTTCCCGTCGCAGATTTCCCGCCTGATCGGCATCGGCGGCCATCAATTGGCTCCGATCGTTTTATCCCTGAATGCATCGTTCATGTACGCCGGATTTGCGGCAGGCGCTGCACTTGGTTCCGTAGTGATTTCAAATGGTTCGGTGGTAAACCTTGGCTGGGTTGCCGCTGCCGTCGAAGTCGTGGCTCTCGGCCTTCTCGTGGCAACAACCCGCGAAGCCAGCCGCGCGCAGTCCGTTCAACCCTGAAAGTCCAAGGAGACTGAAAATGAAACTCACAGGCAACACGATCTTCATCACTGGTGGTGGGTCCGGCATTGGCCGCGGTCTTGCCGAAGCGCTGCACAAGCACGGCAACAAGGTCATCATCTCTGGCCGCCGGAAGCAGAACCTGCAGGAGACCCTCGATGCCAATCCTGGCATGGACGCGGTCGTTCTCGACGTGAACGATCCGCAGCAGGTGAAGCAGACGGCGGATGACCTGATCAAGACGTATCCGTCGCTGAACGTCGTCATCAACAACGCCGGCATCATGCTTCCGGACGTGGCTGAGGGCGAAATCGACGAAGGGCTGCTGGTATCGACCGTCTCGACGAACTTGCTGGCTCCCATCCGTATCACCTCGGCCTTCATCGACCACCTGAAGAAGCAGCCCGATGCGACGGTTGCCTATGTCTCGTCGGTGCTCGCCTTCGTTCCGCTGGCGATCACTGCGGTCTATTCGGCGACAAAGGCCGCGCTCCATTCGTATTCCATGTCGCAGCGCTACAAGCTGCTCAACTCCTCCGTGGAAGTTCTGGAGATCGCACCGCCGTGGGTCCGTACCGACCTGATGAACAGCCGTGAGGAAGAGCGGGCTATGCCGCTCGAAGACTTCATTGCCCAGACGATGACGGCGCTCGAGACCGCGACGACAGAAGTGCTGGTCGAAGTTGCCAAGCCACTGCGGAACAATCCGGGACCGCAGGAGCATGGGTTTGTGAACCAGTTCAACGATATGCTTGTAGGACTGGAAAAAGCCGCTTAGGTCTAAGGTATACAGGCACAACGTCCGGAGGCGGAATGGGCGTCTCCCGCCCCCGGATGGTGAAAGGGTAGATCATGGTCTCCAAGACCCGGCAGAAGATCGTCGACGCTGCGCTCGAGCAGTTCCACGAGTTCGGCTACAACGGCTCCAGCGTAAACGACGTCGTCGAACGCGCAGGCGTTCCGAAGGGGTCTTTCTACAACTACTTTAAGGCCAAGGAACTCCTCGCACTCGAAGTCTTGAAGATCTACTCCGAGGGATCCCGTTTCGATATCCTGGCGAATAAGTCCATGCGCCCGCTGGAGCGGATTCGTCAGCACTTCGGCTTCATGGCAGAACGCTATGACCGGCTCGGCTACGCCCGCGGATGCCTGATCGGAAACCTCGCCGCGGAATCCACGGACGAAGCCCCGCTTGTGCGCAATGCGCTGGCCCAATCCCTCGGCCGCTGGACCGATACGCTCGAAGGCCTTCTCAAGGAAGGCCAAGACCTTGGCGAGGTCGCCTCCAGCATCGACGCAAGGAAGACGGCACGCTTCCTCATCAACTCCTGGGAAGGTGCGGTGATCCGGATGAAAATCGCCGCCACCCGAGAGCCACTCGACGATTTCTTCGATATTGCAATCGCCTTGCTGGCAAAGCAGGAGCGAAAAGACGAAGACGCGCATGAGTAACATTCTCTTCCTACCGGCATCGATCGACCACGAATGATAATCGGCCTGACCGGTGCCGAATCGCCATTGTCTTGTTAGGCTGTCGCAAGCTCTTCTGGGAATTTATCGCCGAACATCGGCAAGCCGCTCTGGGACTCTGCGCGTGTCGCTTCGTCCTGGAGGACGTCCCAGTGCTCGGCGAGCCTTCCGTTCTCGATGCGGACGACGTCGGCGGCCACCCACGCGGCCGGCCGGCCATTACCGGAGAAGCGGCCATGGACGATGACATAATCGCCTTCCGCGAGGATGAGGTGGTGCTCCCAATTCAAAGTGTCCGGGATGGTTTTGATCAGTTCAAACAGGCCCTCGCGGCCCGGTTTGATGTGAGCGCTGTGCTGAATGTAGTTCGGCGACCAGAATTCCCATGCGGTGTCGTAGTCGCGCTTATTGAACAGCGTGTCGAACGCCTTCAGCACGAGGGCCTTGTTGTTTTCCTGCTTCGTCATGTCAATTTCTCCTTGGGTCGAAAGTCACAATTACGATCATAATCGTGAACTCGAAAAGCGCGCTTGTCAATTATGATCGTAATTGAGATGATGGCGGATTGATCGGAGGCTGACTATGGGTGTTTCGAAGGACGACGCATTGAACAATCGGAGCAGGATTTTGAGCTCTGCGAACGCATTGTTTCGTGAAAGGGGCCCAGACGCTGTCGGCGTGGCCGAGTTGATGAAGAAAGCCGGGTTCACACAGGGAGGGTTCTATAACCATTTCGCCTCCAAGGATGCCCTCGTGAACGCCGTCGTCTCTATGGCAATGGATGCTGGTCTGACGGAGCTGCAAAAGCAGCTCGGCTCTGCCGGCGATCGCTCGTCAGTGACGGGGCAGATAGAGTTCTATCTGTCGCCGGAACACCGGAACGACATCGAGCAAGGGTGCCCGATCAGTGGGCTGGCACACGACGTGCGAAGGATGGGCGAGGAGGCCCAGGCGAGGTTTGCGAAAGGTTTGAGGTCGGCTCTCGAAGAAGTTCGAAAACATCTTGGCGAGGGTGCGGACAAGGAAACCGCGGCGGCGCTCTACAGTCAGCTTGTGGGTGGACTGGTTCTAGCGCGCGCGACGGCGGCGAGCGATCCGGAGCTTTCGAACGCTCTGATGTCTGCCGCTCGGAATGCCGCCTCCCGTCGGATCACGGAAGGCTAGAAATCTGAGTAGCGAAACCGGCTTCATGTAGCACATGCTGTGTTCCGGATGGTCATCTTCGGCAGGCGCGCGAAGCTGGCTTGCGGCGATGTCGAGGCCGCCGTGGATTACTATTCACGCGAAGCTGGAACCGAGGTCGCTCTGGGCTTTATCGACACTCTTCAAGCAGCTTATGATCTGATCGCAAGCCATCGGGAGTCTGGATCGTTGCGGTATGCACACGAGTTGGGCTTACCTGAACTTCGGAGCATTTCGCTGAAGCGATATCCCCATCTCGTCTTTTATCGTGAGCAGACAGATTATATCGACGTATGGCGCGTGCTTCATGCCAAACAGGACATTCCGCAGTGGATGCAGGAACCGGATAATCATTGACTGCTCGAACATTTCCGCAGCTGTCGGGCGGCGTTAGGATATTGGCGGGCAGTCGGTTCGAATCCGTTCAAGACCAAAGGGTTCGCAAACCTATCTGAAACCATAGCCGTACAGCTTCAGTATTTAGTGGGGCGCGTTGACCGGTATGTGCAGTGAAGCGCCCGCCTTTTCGGCCGCTGCCCGCAGGCGCTTGTCTCTGGTCCATAAGGCCGCTCTCTGGTCAAGGAGAACGGACGCCAGCAAATGGGCATCCGTGTAGCCAATGCCTATGCTGAAAATGCCATGTCGGTCGATCATTGTCATGACTTCGTCGTGCGTGGCGACGATCGCTCCGCGCTGAGCCGCCAGGAAAGCCATCACGCTGCCGCGATCCCGCAGGCTGCCAAGAGCCAGCTCGCCGATCACGCTCGGGTGGCAAAGTAGTCGATCGTCTTCAATAATCCTGCGTAGCTCTGCATCGACATGTCGGAAATGATCAATCCAGATCGAGGTGTCTGCTAATATCACTTTGCCGCTGCACTCCGGCGGCGCGGGGCTGCCTCGGCATCCGGCATGGTTCCTCCGAGCGCGATGAGGCGCCTTCCGGACTCTACACGAATGAGCGTCTCCAACGCTTGGCGAACGAGCGCCGCGGTTTCCTTGGTGCCGGTCAAGGACTTCGCCTTGTCAATAAGTGCGTCGTCGAGATTGATGGTTGATCGCATCATCTGGCTCCCTTGTTAAGGCGCACCAAATAGCACCATTTGGTGATTAAATCTACGCCCGATTTTTGTTTCCGTCGCAGTACCGTTGCCGATCGAGCGGCCAACCTCAATCGCGATCGCGGTGCCGGGAGCGTTGCCATCGAAGCGATGAAGACCAGGCGAACATGCCCGCCTGACCTCCTTTGATCGCGTTGCCTTGAACGGTAGATCACTACGGTCGGCAACCTTCGCCCGAAACGATTTTCCCCGATCCCTGCGGGATCTCCTCGCGCCCCAAATCGCCCCGAAACGTCGCGAATATGAGCGCTTCTCAAACACTTCGCGGCGCCACCGTTAGAAGAGAGGCGACGGGAATGCCAAATTTCGGCCACCAACCTGGATGTGCTGGGATCGAGGAGTTCGCCGACAAGACGAAAATGAAGGGGAAATGGGTCTTAGTCCGTCAAACTGGGCCTAATCCGTCACGGGCGACATCTCGTCGGCCTCCGGCGGTTCCATGAGGCTATGCAATTCCTCGGTGAAGCGCCACCACAACAGGACGGCTGTCACCCCGAATCCCAGGCAGGGGCCGAACCAGATTCCGTTGCTCGCCCAGCCCAGCCCATATCCGCAAGCGGCCATCGCCGGGATACCGATCAGCCAATAGCCGATGAGTGTATTGATCAGACTTGCCTTTGTGTTCCCGAGGCCGCGCAGCACTCCGATGCAAATATTTTGTGACCCCTTCAGGAACTGATTGGCAATCGCAAACCAGAGGAGCGTGGCCGCCGTGGCAACAATTGTGGGATCGGCTCCCGCGCCGAGGAACGGACGCAGCACGACGCCTGGGAGGAGGCCGTATATGAAGCCGACAGCGGTCATGGCTGAAAAGCTGATCACCAGACTACGTCTCCCGACCTCACCTAGTTCACCCTTGCCGATCGCGCGGCTGACCAGGACCGACGAACCGTGAGAAAGCCCGATACTGAGCTGGTAGACGATATAGGCAAGCTGATTGACGACGTTGGACGCGGCCAGCGCGACCGGACCGAACGTTCCCATGAAGATCGACGCGATGGAGGTGATTGCGGCCTCGGATCCGTAGGTGAAGGCGATCGGAATCCCCATCCTGGCGATCTTCATCACGGTGGCAGGCTGCGCGCGCCAGCCGTCGAGCGCAAGGAGAGCACTCAAAGAGCCATCGCGACGCACGGTCCTCGGCAGCAGGCCCTCGATGGCACAGCGCCCATAGCGCTGGATCACCAACTGCCATGCCTCATACAACGTGGTCTGGTCATAGGCGGCATCCTTGCTTGTCGTCTTGACCGACCTCATAAACAGCCGCTCTATGCAGAGGCCGAATTTGCGCGGCCAAAGTGTTGACAACGGACATCAGATCGCTGGACGCCATCCGATCACTTCAGAGATGAACCGAAGGTCCCCTCGTTACAGAGCCTTACGCGATAAAAGTTGGTGCTGGCTCATAACATGATCAACCCGCCATCGACGTTGATGGTCTGGCCGGTGATGTAGGCGGCATCATCGCTCGCCAAAAAGGCGACGAGGCCCGAGACGTCGGCGCCGGTGCCGGCCCGACCCATGGGGATGTTCTTCACCCATTCGGCCATCAGTTCGCCCGGCTTGTAGTCGCCCAATAACTTGCCCCAGGCGCTGTCATTGTAGGCCCACATGTCGGTCTCGATGATGCCGGGGCAAATGGCATTGACCGTGATGTTCTCCTTCGCCACTTCCTTGGCAAGGCTCTGGGTGAGGCCGACGACGCCGAATTTGCTGGCGGCATAATGCGGTGTGAAGATGAAGCCCTGCCGCGCCTGCCCGGAGGCCGTGTTGATCAGCCGGCCGCCCTCGCCATGCCTGCGCATCCGGGCGATAGCCTCCTGGCAGCAGAGGAAAACACCTTTGGTGTTGACCGCCATCACCTTGTCCCATTCGGCTTCGGTCATGTCTTCGATTCTCGCGATAGTGATTACGCCTGCGTTCTGAATCGAGATGTCGATACGGCCGAAGCGCACCTCGGCGAGATCATAGAGCGCCTTGACGGCGTCGGAATCGGTGACGTCCATGCGCATCACGGCAACCTTGGCGCCGGTCGCGGCAAGATCGGCCGCGACGGCCTCGACCTTCGTGTCAATGGCGCTCAGGACAATAGCCGCACCCTCAGCCGCGAAGCGCGCGGCAAAGGCTGCGCCGATGCCGCCGCTGGCGCCGGTGATCACAACAGTCTTACCTTCGAAACGTTTGTGCATGGTCTTTCCTCCTACCAGCAGACGAAACCGCCATCGACGGTGAGATCAATGCCGGTGACAAAGGATGCGGCGCAGCTAGCGAGAAACACCGCTGGTCCCACCATTTCGTCGACCGTTGCCATGCGTCCCATCGGCGTGTCGCGCTCGAAGATCTTGCGCTGCTCGGCCACTTCCGGCCGCTGGTTCATCGGTGTCAGCGTATAGCCGGGACTGATGACGTTGACGCGCAAGCCACGGTCGGCCCATTCCACTGCCAGGCTCTTCGACAGATGGATGACGGCGGCCTTCGAGGAGTTGTAGTGCGCCTGCCTCAGGCCGCGATTGACGATCGAGCCGGACATCGAGGCTATGTTGATGATGCAGCCTTTTGCGCGCGGCAGCATCACGCGCGCCTGTGCCTGGCACGAGAGGAAGACGCCGTGGACATTGATTTCGTAGAGCCGCTTCCACTGTTCTTCGCCCATGTCTTCGGCCGGTGCCGCATTGGCGACGCCGGCATTGTTGACAGCGACGGTGAGTGGCCCGATGTCGCGCTCGGTGCGGGCAATGGCGGCGGCGATTTCTTCGGCCGAGGTCACGGATCCAGTTATGGCGAGCGAGCGGTGGCCGAGGCTCGCAATACGGGCAGCCGTCTGTTCGAGGCCGCCGCCGGACGAATGGCCGTAGCAGACGACGTCGGCGCCCGCTTCGGCAAGGCCGATGGCGATACGCTGGCCGATGCCGCTGCCGGCGCCGGTGACGAAGGCGACATCGCCGCCGAGCGAAAACAGGTTCATCATGCTGTTCCAGCCCCGTATAGGTGTCTAGGTTAGCTCGTGGCGAGTTCCATGACGGAGACACCATTGGCCTCGGTCCTGTCGAGAATGCCGCGCTGGCGCCCGCGGCTGATCACCATCACCCGATGCGACAGGCCAAGCACTTCCTCAAGGTCGGAACTGACGACGATGACTGCCATGCCCGAGCGGGCGAGGTCGGCGATCACCTCATAGATTGCCGCGCGCGCGCCGACGTCGATGCCGCGGGTCGGCTCATCGAGAATGAACACTTTCGGTGGCCGGGCAATCCATTTGGCGATCACCACCTTTTGCTGATTGCCGCCCGAAAGTTTGCCGGCCAATTGGTCGTGACGACCCTTGATACCGAGGCGGGTAATGCTCCTTTCCGCGAAAACCCTGATGGCGTTGGGCCAGATCCACCCGGATGAAGCGACGTGATCCTGATTGCCGATCGCAAGGTTCTCGCCGATCGTCTGGTCGAGGATGACACCCTGCAGCTTGCGGTCCTCCGGAACCAGGACCATGCCGGCGCGGATGGCGGCCGCCGGCCCATCCAGCCTCACCACCTCGCCATCGACGGAAACGGTGCCCGCCGAGATGGGATCGGCGCCCGTGATGGCCCGGACGAGTTCGGTTCGGCCGGCGCCGATCAGGCCGGCAATGCCGAGAATTTCACCCGCCCGCACGGAAAAACTGACATCCTGGAAACTGTCGTCCTGGGAGGTAAGGTCGCGAACGTCCAGTACGGTTTTTTCGGCGGGCGGATGAAGGAGCGGGAACATGCGGTCGACGCTGCGGCCGACCATGTCCTCGACTATTCTGCGGATCGGAATGTCGGCGGTCTGGTGCCTGGCGACTACCCGGCCGTCGCGCATGACCACGATACGGTCGGCGATGCCGGCGATCTCTTCCAGCCTGTGGCTGATATAAAGGAAGGACATGCCCTCCGCCTTGAGCTTGCGGATCTGCTCGAACAGAAGCTTGGTCTCGGCGCTGCCAAGCGCCGCTGTCGGCTCGTCGAAGATGAGCAGGCGTGCGTTGAGCGTCAGCGCCTTGGCGATTTCTACCTGTTGCTGGGCGGCGACGCGCAGGGTCCGAACCTTCTGGTCGGGCGAAACGTCGAGGCCAAGGCGGCGCAATTGCACTGAGGCCTTCTCGTTCATTGCAGCGCGGTCAACAATGCCGTTGCGGGTCAGCATCCGGCCCACATAGACGTTCTCTGCAACGCTGAGATCTGGAAGCAGCTTCAGCTCCTGGTGGATCATGCCGATGCCGGCTTCGATCGCGGCGGCGGGAGACACAGGCGTATAGGCCTCGCCCTGCCAGTTGATCGTGCCGCTGTCGGGCCGGAAGGCGCCGGCGATGATATTGGAGACGGTAGACTTGCCCGCACCGTTCTCGCCGAGCAAGGCCACGACTTCGCCGGGGCGGATGTCGAAGCTCGCATCGGTCAGCACCCGGATAGGGCCGAAGCTTTTGCACAGGCCGGTAACGGAGAGCCCCTTGTGGGGGCCCTCTGCCTTGTCCTGCCTGATCGTGTGCGGGACGGTCATCTGATCCTCAAGGATGGTTGGCGATGAAGCCTTCCACATTGTCCTTGGTGGTCAATGTGGCGTCCTGGAGCTGATCCGCCGGCACTGAGCCGCCCGAAACCAGCGCGATCGCGGCATCGACGGCCATGCGGCCCATGCCCTGCGTCTGTTGCGTCGCCGTCACGTCGAAGACACCCTTCTGCAGGGCTTCGAGTGCCGCCGTATCACCATCGAAGCCGGCAACCCAGACCTTGGACCCGGTATTGGCGACCTTGACGGCCTGTGCCGCGCCGAGCGCCAGACCATCGGCCTGCGCGAAGATGATCGATACACTCGGATTGGCCTGAAGTAGATCCTGCGTCAGCTTGAAGCCTTCATCCTGCGACCACATCTGGCTCCATTGTTCACCGACAATCTTGATATCGGGATAGGCAGCCAGTGCTTCGCCGCACCCCTTGGAGCGGTCGACTTCCGGCGTCGTGCCCTTCTGGCCATGGATGATCAGCATGTCGCCCTTGCCGCCAGCCTGTTTGGCAATATGGTCGCAGACTGCCTTGGCAGAGGCAACGCTGTCGGTGGCGATGAACGTATCACCCGGGGCGCCATCGGCGTTGCGGTCGACGTTGACCACCGGGATGCCTGCAGCCTTGGCAGCCTTGGTCGGCACGGACGCCGCGGTCGCGCCGGCCGGGATGTAGATCAGCGCGTCGATACCCTGGGTCAACAGGTCTTCAACCTGGCTGACCTGAGTGGCCGAATCGCCCTTGGCATCGACAGTGACGACCTCGATGCCCTTTTCCTTGGAGTAGGCTTCGACCGATTGCTTGATCTGGTTGAAGAAGTTGGCTTGAAGGTTGGCGACCGCCAGTCCGATCTTCTTGGCGTCCTTGGCTTCTGCCATGCCGGACATGGCAAGGAGCGGAATCAGGGCGGCGGTGGCCATCATGACGGTACGACGATTGAACATTGCATTCCTCCTCTTGTGCCGTGGTCGCCGCTGGGTCGCGGAATACGTCACGGTCTTGCTTGATGGATCTCCCCGATCCGTTTCCCGTCCGTGTCCGGACGGATCTCCTCACAATTCGGTCCGGTGGGCTGGAACGAACCTTTATTTCGCGCGGCGTTTCCACGCGTCCGTTGCAACGGCGAGCGCAATGACGACGCCAATGATGATCTGCTGGATGAACGGCGAAACGCCGAGCAGGTTGAGGCCGTTGCGCAGCACACCGATGATCAGTACGCCCACCGCCGTCCCGCCGATCGAGCCGACGCCGCCCGAAAGGCTGGCACCACCAATGACGACGGCTGCGATCGTATCGAGTTCATAGCCGAGGCCGGAACTGGGCTGTACCGAGTCGAGCCGGGCCGCCAGAACGACTCCTGCAAGACCCGCCAGAAGGCCGCACACAGCGTAGACCCAGTTGGTCAGCCGGCGCACCGGAATGCCCGACAGGCGGGCCACTTCCGGGCTACCGCCGATCGCATAAAGGTTGCGGCCGGTGGCGCGGTATTTCAGGAAAATGCCGGTCGCGACGGTCAGAAGAACCATCAGCGCCACGGTCAGCGACACGAAACCGAAGTGGCGGACGATCGACAGGCTGGTGAACCAGTCCGGAAAGCCCACGATCTGCGATCCGTCAGTGATGATGTTGGCAAGGCCACGCGCCACGGACATCATCGCCAGCGTCGCGATGAAGGGCGGCAGGCCCATCGCGGTGATCATCAGGCCGGACCCGAGACCGCAGAGCGCCGCCACCGCCAGCCCGGCAAGGATACCGACCGGGAGCGACAGGTTCATATAGTCCGGATGGCCGACATAGCCCATCACCATCATCGCGATCGCAAGGATGGAGCCGACCGACAGGTCTATGCCGCCGATCAGGATCACCAGCGTCATGCCGATCGCCATGATGCCGATCACGGTGATCTGGTCCATCACGTTGAGAAGATTGCGCACGGTCAGGAACGTATCGGTGGAAACTGACAGAACCAGGCACAAGAGAACGAGGCCGACCAGCGGGCCGCGGCTTCCGGCAAACAGGAAGGCCGCGGCCGAGCGGCGTATGTCGCCAACAGACGTGGCCGTCGCAGCTTTGGCTTCTGACATATGGGAATTCATCGGCTGGCATCCTCATGCGTCGCCGGGCGGTGGATGCGATCTGCATCTCTCCGATAAAACGTCACATCATCCTCCCGAGTGAACAATTTATCTTTTGTATATATAATTGTTCAGCTAATATCGAGGTGGCAGAATTGTCAAGAGCAGAATGCAAACATTGAAGTCGATCCGTGCAATGCGGCCGGAATGAGTTTCGCGTTGAAAATTCAAACTTGCCTTTTGCCGGGCGCCGATGCCTGCTTTATGGATAGCCGTACAGTAGGGGCGCCGTTTGGCGTCGGCAGGGCGATAGGGCAGGGACAAGCGCTTTCATGAGCAGCGACAATGAGACCAGCGGTCGGGAAGGCGGCAGCCGCTACGCCGATAGCGAGCTGAAAGCGCGCGCGGCATGGCATTATTATATCGAGGGCCTGACGCAGGAACGTATTTCCGAAGAACTCGGTATCGGCCGTATCAAGGTTCACCGCATCCTTTCGGCCGCTCGCGACGAAGGTATCGTCCAGTTCCGCATCCGCGACAGCGTCGTCGAATGTGTTGTTCTCGAACAGAAGCTGAAGGAACGGTTCGGGCTGAAGGATGTGGTAGTGACGCCGGCGCCTGCCGAAAGCCGCAATGCGCCGATGATGATCGGCCATGCGGCGGCGACCTACCTCGCCGATCATATTAATCCCGACGACGTCGTCGCGCTCGGTTGGGGCCGGACGCTGAAATTTGCCATCGACCAACTGCCGCGCCGCAGCCTGAACCGCACGACCGTCGTCTCGCTGCTGGGTGGGCTCACCCGTGCGCAGCCGATGAACCCGACCGAATGCGCCTGGGAACTGGCCGAAAAGATTGGCGCCGAATGCTACCTTCTGCCGGTGCCCGCCTATGCCGATCGGCCCGACCAGCAGGTGATGTTCATGAGCCAGCGTAGTGTTCAGGATTCGATCTTTAGGGCAAAGCGCGCCAACATCGCCGTCGTCAGCGTCGGCTCGCTGTCGCCGGAAAGCCCCATCGCCAATTACGGATTCATCAAGGCGAGCGAACTCGAGGAGCTTGAGGCAGCTGGCGCCGTCGGCGATCTGCTCTGCCAGTTTCTCGATGCGGATGGGCAGGTGATCGATCATGACGTCAACCGCCGCGCCTGCGCCTTTCCGGTCCAGGAACTGCGCGACGTTCCAAACGTCATTCTGGTCTCCGGCGGACGGGAAAAGGCTGCTAGCATCCTGGCCGTCCTGCGCGGGGTGACGGTTTCAGCCCTGATCACCGACGAAGAGGCTGCCAAGGCGCTGCTGGCGTCCTGATCCGCTGATCAATTGCTCAGCAGGCGCCGGTGCAACTCGCGTGTCGCCGGGTAGATATCGCCGAAGATCGCCACCTTCTTCTTGTAGAAATCTCCAAGCTCCGCCACCGGATAGATGGTTTCCGTTGCTTTCACCCGCATCGCAAGGCCAGCTTCCGTGGCAGATTCGAACCACCCGGCTCCCGTTGCTGCCAGCATACCGCCACCGAGCGCAGCGGCCTCATTGACAGGGGAGACTGAAAGCGGACGGTCCAGCACGGTTGCCATGATGTCGAGTAGCAGCCGGCAGTTCGTGCCACCGCCCGCGGTCATGAAACCGGTCGCCCGAACACCACAACTCTCCTCCATCGCCGCCGTGGCAATGGCCTGTTCGAAGGCGATGCCTTCAAGTGTGGCGCGGAAAATATGGGCCGGTTTATGGTGGAGGGCCGCACCGATGATGACGCCGCGTGCCGTCTCGTCCCAATAGGGGTTCATGACGCCCGCCCAGTAGGGCAAGACCATCATACCTTCGGCACCAGGCGCCAAGGTCTTTGCTAGCACTTCAAGCTCTGCTGCCGAACCGGCATTGAGGGTCCGCACGGTCCAGTCCGCAAGCTGCATGCCGGAGCGCAGCACAGTTTCCAGCATGAAGCTGGACGGGATAGGCGCCGTTAGTGTCCGGTAGGCGTCGCTGGTCACGTAGCGATTGGAAAACATGCCGCTGACCACGCCGGATCCCAGCGAAAGATAGGCTTTCCCGGACTCTGTGACGCCCATGCCGAGGCCGGCGGCCTGCCCGTCGCCGGCACCTGCGAAGATCGGCAATCCTTCTGGAAGTCCGGTTGATCGGGCAATTTCGGACGTCAGCGTCCCACACAATTCGCCCGGCGCCACCAGCCGGGGCAGTTGCTTTTCCGTGAGCCCGGCCGCTTTCACCAGATCCGTATGCCAATCCCCCGTCGCCGGCGAAAAGATGCCGAGCGGATCGGCGGACGCGGTGCTGGTCACCAGTTCGCCGGTCAGCCGATGGACGAGGAAGGCATGCACATCGACAATCGCATCGGCCGACCGCAGCAAGTGGGCGCGATGTTCGTTCAGCCAGGCGAGCGCATAGAGTGCGGGCGTCGGATCTGGCGGCTTGCCGCTCCATTCCCGGATTGCATCTCGCCCAAGCTCTTGAGAAAGCCGGGCAACCTGCGGCCGGGCTCGTTCGTCCAACCAAAGGATTGCGGGGATCAGCGGCTTTCCCGCCGCATCGATGAGCGTGAAGCTTTCGCGCTGGTGGGCGATCGAAAGGCCGGCGAAACGAGAGGGGGCGACGATCCGCGTGATCGCAGACAGGGCATCGAGAAGGGCTGTCCACCAATGCTCGGCATCCTGCTCGAAATGGCCGGGTGCCGGGCTCGAAAGCGGATAGGTGGCGCGCGTCTGAGCGACCTCCGTGCCGTCGCGGCGCATGGCGATGGCCTTGATGGCTGTGGTCGAGGCGTCGATGCCTAGGACGAGATCGCGCATGGTGGCTCAGGCTACGGCGGGCGAGACGAACTGGCCATCGGCCTGGTCGAGCCGCTTGCGGATCTGCGTGATCACCATGCTGTCATCCGGCACACAATTCTCGTAGGTCAGGAATTCGCCGGTCTTGACGGGCCGGATCACCTTGGCTTTTTCGGCAAGACCAAGCGGAATGGCTCCCTTGCGGCGGGCATCCTCCCAAGTCATCGCATAGCCACGATAATCGTTCTCCCCGATCATGCCAAGCGATTGACCGGCGCCCAGATCGGTCTTGGCGACGGCCACGGCTTCGGCGACCGGATGATCGAGGGGCTCCAGATCCGCTTGTCTGAACAGCACGGCGCGCGCCGCCGAAAGCGGTACTTCCAGACTTGTGAGATGGTAGGGCCGGAAGATTGTGAAATAGGGACCCTTGCCGACCTTAAGGTCGATCATGCGCTCCTGAACGCGCGGGTGTTTGGTCTCGATGACGCAGAAGACACCCGGCGCGACACCCTTGCCGATGGAATAGTCCACTACGCCCTTGCGGTTGAGAATGCCGCCGTCGGCCTTAGGGCAAAGCACGTCGGCCAGTTCTTCCAGCGTCGCGATCGGGCCGTGCATGCCGGGAACGTCGGGCACAAGTCCGGTCGCATTGGCGATCGCCACCATCTCGATGGCGGTCTTGGAGCCATCGACGAACTCGACCAGCATGCGCGCGTTCATGTTTCGCGCAGCGGCTTCTTCCTGATAGTCGGCCGGAATGGCATCGATCTTCAGCGGATTGTTCTTGCCCTTGCCGGCGGCGATAATGTCGAAGCCGAGGCTGCGGGCAAAGCCGATGATCTCGATCGTGCAGGCAGGCTCGTCGCCGGCAGCGCCCGTATAGACGACGCCGGCTTTGCGGGCCTCCTGCTTCAGGAAGCGGCCGATGGTGATGTCCGCCTCAACATTCAGCATGACGATATGCTTGCCATTCTTCATCACTTCGAGCGCAAACAGCGTGCCGATATTGGGGTTGCCTGTCGCGTCGATAATCACGTCAACGCGCCCTGCGGCAGCCAACGCATGCAGATCCTCGGTCACGGCGATCTTGCCGGCGTCGATCGCCCGGTCGATATCGGAGGCGCCGGAGGCAAGCACGATATCGCCGCGATCATGGCCGGCAAGCAATGCCGCATCGATTGCTGCCTGCGGCCGAACCTCAGAGATGGCACCGATCCGCATGCCCGGCATCAGCGAGACCTGGACGACAATATCCGTGCCCATCTGCCCGGCACCCGCGAGCCCGATCGTCACCGGACCGCTTTTCTCCTGGTAACGGAGAAGCTCCGCGGCCAATTGCGGATGAGACATGATGGTGATCCTCCAAAAACTTCTGCCCGTTTCCTGGGCGCAACGATGAACATTTATATTTTTCAAAATAAAAAAGTTCAATCGGTATTTTGGGAATTTGTAGCGTCGATAAATTTGGTTGCGATGCGATCCCGAGTTCGAACGCAAGTCTATGCGCTCCACGACAAGTGGTCGCAAACAGGCAGCAACGGAAAGGAAGGGCGCGATCCAAATAGGCGCGGTCGTGGAGAGATGCGCCGACAAGGCGCTAAGGGTTGGGCCGACGATGAGCCCTAACCCAATTGCAGCGCTGATCATACCGATGGCCTGCTTGCGGGTAGCCGGCGTACCGCGATCGACGGTACAGGCCGAAGCCACGGCGATGTTATCCCATCCAGGATGCGTGCGAGGAAAACGAGCGGGGATCGGCCCGGCCAACGGATGGAGTCTCACATGTCCCACGATGGCCAAATGCCGGATGACGCCGGAACGGTATCGCAGGAAGTGGGATCTGCCCGACGACTATCCCATGATCGCACCAGCCTATGCTGCCAAGCCTCGGAACTGGCAAGGGCAGCCGGGCTTGGTCAAACTCCAAAGAAGCGTCGGTCTTGAGCTCCCGGTCATGCGATGAATTCCTCTCGCCGCAACACTCAGAAGGCTGACAAAGCCAAGACCTCCACGCCTGCCAACTGCCGCTATGGCCGACGAATGGCTGCGCCTTGGAGCCACCAGGCGCCTGTTTGCTCTAGCGAAGGCGACCAGCATTTCCTATCGAATCACGGAGACCGCATGCCAGCGTCACTGCGTCGTCGAGGTGGAAGATCAGCGGGGTTCCCGATGCAAGTACTTCTTTTGGAACCTGAGGTCCGTGAAAATCGATGGGAAAGCGATTTTCAACGCTATTCGCTTTTCTGACCTTCGCCTAGCTGTCACATTCGCCGCTTTACGCCCGTGAGAGATTCCAAAGGTCGATAGATTGTCAGAACCGTCCCCGCTTGTTTCACTGTATGAAGGTGTCGACTCCCCGAAAGGATGGCGGGTCGTCGGCGGCGCGCATGCGCTGACCGCCGTGACCTTCGGATCGGCCTACGCGTTCTCCGCAGTCTTCTCCGGGCTTTCTGCTGAATTTGGTGCGTCACGCGGCGAGATCGCGCTCGTTTTCTCCATCTCGGCCTTCGTATTCTATTCATTGGGCGCGGTGGCAGGCCCTCTTGCCGATCGATGGTCGACGCGCAGACTGATCGTGACAGGGCTGGTCGCGATGATCGTCGGCTATGTCGGGGCCAGCCGGGCACACTCACTCACGTCACTCTACGCTTTGTATGGCGCCGGTGTAGGGCTCGGGATCGGTCTGTCCTACGTCCCGGTGCTTGGGGCGGTACAATCCTGGTTTCTCCTCAAGCGCAGTCGCGCGTCGGGCATCGCGACGGCAGGTCTCGGTCTCGGCACGCTCATACTGCCGTTCGCAGTCGGCCGGCTTGTCCCCGATCTCGGTTGGCGTGGCAGCTTCATCGCCCTGGCGTGCATCATCGCAGCCATCGGACTTCCTGCTGCGATCTTTATCCGGAAGCGACAGGACATTGAGACTGTTTCAGGCACGCGGTCCATCGACTATCCAAGTCCCATCACCGCATGGCGCAATGGCCAGTTCCGCTTGTTCTACGCCATGCTCATCCTGGCATCGTTCTGCACCTTCATTCCCTACGTTCATATCGTCCCTGCGGCACGTGACATGGGCCTGTCGCTCGAAAGCGGAACTGTGCTGATCGGTCTTATTGGGATCGGAAACATCTTCGGCCGCTTCGTGCTCGCCGGCCTCGGCGACCGGATTGGCTCCTTGCGGCTGCTTGCGATCCTGACCTTTGCCGTCGCCGGCACTTTCGTTCTATGGGCGGCAGCCAACGGTATCGTCATGCTGGCGCTGTTTGCGATCCTGTTTGGCATGAGTTATGGCGGCTGTGTCGGGCTTTATCCCGCCGTTGCGGCTGATCTTTTTGGCACCCGATATATCGGGGCGATGCTCGGCTATCTCTACACGGCGGTGGGCGTGGCGGCTTTGCTGGGGCCAACCGTCACGGGATTCATCTTCGACAGGACCGGAAGCTATCTCGGTCCCGTCCTGTTCAGCACGGCCGCCGCTGTCGCGGCCGGATTCCTAACGCTTCGGTTGCGGCACAAATAGCGAGCTGTCCACGCTGACGCTGCGTCGGTAACCGATAGTTCGCAGGTGCTTTCCCGCACCGCGCCGCGTCCGTAGCGATAGAGGGGCTGCAGGAGGCACTGCGGCAACGAAGGGCTACTCCTGGTGAAATCGCTCACGAGGCCGAGCGCGGTGGCGTTGGGACCGTGATCCGGCCGTATATCGAAGCGCTGACCGCCAATGGCTAGAGAAATCAGAAACATCGGCGCCTCGGTGCGCGCCCGCCTATTGCAACTCGCCAAGGCGAGCGGGCAAAGCTTCGATTTGATTCTGACGCGTTTCGCACTTGAACGGTTGTTGTTTCGACTCAACCAGTCGCGTGGCTGTTTGTAGCTGACGGCAGCCCGAGGCGTGTTTCGAAGCTCAGTGACAGCTTGGACCTTGTTGACATGTACGCCAATTGAGCGTACATGATGGAAGAGGTTAACTATGCGCCGAAGGAGCCGTCTATGCGTGCTTTCCACGATGCTACTGCCACAGTCGATGAGCCCAATGATGCTCGGATGAATTTTCGCACGAAGGCGCACATCAAGAAGACCATTCAAAGGGCAGCTGCGTTGGCCGGCGTCGATGACACATCGTTCGCCATGACCGCCGCCTACCAGTCGGCAATGGAGACGATTGCCGCACATGAACGCACGCGCCTTGCTGCGGTCGATCATGAAGCGTTTTTTGAGGCTCTCGACAATCCACCAACACCGAGCGCTCGATTGAAGGATGCGTTCAAGCGGCACCGTGAAACCGTCGTTTCCAAGTAATGTCGCAGGCCGAAATTCCGAAAATCACGATAGAGCCGCTTGATCCAGCCAAGCATGATCGGGCGGCTTTTTCATGCGGCGTTGAACAGGTAGACAACTTTTTCAAGAAGACCGCGAACAAGCTCTCAAAGGCCGACAATCTACGCGTTTTCGTTATGACTCACGAAGATGGGCGTGTCATCGGTTTCTATGCACTGAACACCCATTCGATCGACTATTCGGAACGGCCCGAAAGGTTCGCGCGCAATAGGCTGGGACACGGCTCTATCCCCGCAGTTTACATCTCGATGATCGGACGGGACGAGAAGTTCAGGGGAGGCGGATACGGTGGCGACCTTCTTATCGATTGTTTGACCCGGGTCGCGCGTGTGGCCGAAGATGTCGGGGTGGCGGTCGTGGTCCTTGATGTCCTTGATTGTGGCAATCCGGAACGTACAAAAAAACGGCGCGCGCTCTATCTCGAATACGGGTTTATACCTTTCCTCTCGAACGACATGCGCCTTTTCCTTCCAATCGCGACCATTCGGACGTTGATTGCGGACGAGTAAATGATCTCGGATGTCGAAACAAACACCTGACAAGCGATCCACGACCTTGCGGTGGCCGATCTTGCAGTCGCCGCTCCCTCGGCCGACGTACAATGTCCAAATTGGAAGCGAACAGGAGGGTCCACGTTAGCAAAGCCGGAAATCTGACAACTGTCAGGCTATCCCATTCGCTTTGCGGGTTTGCAGGAGTAACAAGTGTATAAATCGCATGTGGTTTGCCACGGTTGCCGTATTAATTCTTAGTTTTCCTGCCTCTGCCCAATCGTTCTCATGTCCCATCGGAAAGCAGCCGAGTGGGGCAACACACTGCGGAGGCTGATCGGTATCAATGGCTTATTGGCTTTTGGCCAACGCGTTCCCTTCGAAAGCCCTCAGTTCGTCATACAATGCTTCGACTGCGGCGACAGCGAGATCGGCTGATGCGGCGTAGCCTTGCGAAGCGATGGCAGTCTCGCTCCTGGCATTCGACCAGTGCCATAGTCCCTTGAACTGTGGTCGCGGCTCCAGGAATATCCGTCCGATGAGGATCTCGCCGTCGAAGCCGACGAAATCATTTTCCGGAGAGAGCTCCAGCGGCCGCCATTGATAATGCGGTAGCGAAATTTCCGATGATGTCACAGGGTCTGTCTTCCGCTGATGGGGTGCGCTCTTCTAAGTCTTAACGTCCGCTGGGCTTGCTCCGTGCAAACCGGCGCGTTTAGTCGCTCGCGGGCTTCTTCGCATCCGGAAGCTTCGTGGTGCCGGCCTTGCCTGGCGCAGGCGCAGGGGCAGCGGGTTGCTTCTGCTCTTCAGCTTCAGTCTTTGGGCGAAACTTAATCATCTCAATAATCCTTTGGCCGCGCTTCAGGAAACTGACAGCGCGCGTCGTCACGCGTGAATTGGTGGCCGTAAATGGAAGATCAGTCGAACAAATTCTCTAGCAATATGCCTCGTGAAGCGCCAGATAGGCGCCAACTATCAAGGACGACGCCAATGTCCACTTGGTGGGGAAAAGCACTTAGTGAAAGTGATAAATGGAATCGAAGAACGATTTCATCGCGGGCCTCCCGTGATAATCGGATAGCCGCGTTTCTATAACATACTAAACTTGGTCGATGTTTAAATATTTGGCTACACGGGGATTATCATTGCCGCGAGCTGCCGAATGATTGCTAGCACTCAGAGGTAGAGAGTGCTACTGTTCTTCCATGGGAGGGGCCATTGGGCTGCGATCCCATTAAGGAACCCAAAATGGCTGATACCAATTTTCGTCCGCTGCACGACCGCGTTGTCGTGCGCCGTATCGAGGCTGAAGCAAAGACCAAGGGCGGCATCATCATTCCGGACACCGCCAAGGAAAAGCCGCAGGAAGGCGAAATCGTCGCCGTCGGCACCGGCACCCGTGACGACAAGGGCGCTCTCATCGCTCTCGACGTCAAGGCTGGCGACCGCGTCCTGTTCGGCAAGTGGTCGGGCACCGAAGTCAAGCTCAACGGCGAAGACCTTCTGATCATGAAGGAAGCCGACATCATGGGCGTTATCGGCTGATCCTGGCCGGTTCCCTTCTCTTCAATTCCATAAAACCAATTGGGCATCAGCCCGGGAGTTTTTAAAATGGCAGCCAAAGAAATCAAGTTCGGCCGCACCGCGCGCGAAAAGATGCTGCGCGGCGTCGACATCCTCGCTGACGCCGTCAAGATAACGCTCGGTCCGAAAGGCCGTAACGTCATCATCGACAAGTCGTTCGGCGCACCACGCATCACCAAGGATGGTGTGACTGTCGCCAAGGAAATCGAGATCGAAGACAAGTTCGAAAACATGGGCGCCCAGATGGTCCGCGAAGTTGCTTCGAAGACCAACGACATCGCCGGCGACGGCACGACGACTGCAACGGTTCTGGCACAGGCCATCGTTCGCGAAGGCACCAAGGCCGTTGCCGCCGGCATGAACCCGATGGACCTGAAGCGCGGTATCGATCTTGCGGTGACGGAAGTGGTCAAGGGCCTTGTCGCCAAGGCCAAGAAGATCAGCACTTCAGAAGAAGTGGCCCAGGTCGGCACGATCTCTGCCAACGGCGAAAAGGAAATCGGCCAGTACATCGCTGACGCGATGCAGAAGGTCGGCAATGAAGGCGTCATCACGGTTGAAGAAGCCAAGACCGCCGACACCGAACTCGAAGTCGTCGAAGGCATGCAGTTCGACCGCGGCTATCTGAGCCCTTACTTCGTCACCAACCCGGAAAAGATGGTTGCCGAACTGGACGACGCTTACATCCTTCTCCATGAGAAGAAGCTCTCCAACCTGCAGGCCATGCTTCCGGTTCTCGAAGCTGTCGTTCAGACCGGCAAGCCGCTCCTCATCATCTCGGAAGACGTCGAAGGCGAAGCGCTTGCGACCCTCGTCGTCAACAAGCTGCGTGGCGGCCTGAAGATTGCTGCCGTCAAGGCTCCGGGCTTCGGCGATCGCCGCAAGGCCATGCTGGAAGACATCTCCATCCTGACCGGTGGCCAGGTCATCTCCGAAGACATCGGCATCAAGCTCGAAAACGTCACGCTCGAAATGCTCGGTCGCGTCAAAAAGGTGACGATCACCAAAGAGAACACCATCCTGGTCGATGGCGCTGGCAAGAAGGCCGAGATTGACGGCCGCGTTGCCCAGATCAAGGGTCAGATCGAAGAAACCACCTCCGACTACGACAAGGAAAAGCTGCAGGAGCGCCTGGCCAAGCTTTCGGGTGGCGTTGCCGTCATTCGCGTCGGCGGTGCGACTGAAATCGAAGTGAAGGAAAAGAAGGACCGTATCGACGACGCGCTGAATGCGACACGCGCTGCGGTCGAAGAGGGTATCGTTCCTGGTGGTGGTACGGCCCTGCTGCGTGCTTCGATCGTCCTCGACATCAAGGGCGCAAACGACGACCAGACCGCCGGCATCAACATCGTCCGCAAGGCGCTGCAGTCGCTGGTTCGCCAGATCGCTGAAAACGCCGGCGACGAAGGTTCGATCGTTGTTGGCAAGATCCTCGAAAGCGGCACCGACAACTACGGCTACAACGCCCAGACCGGCGAATATGGCGACATGATCGCCATGGGTATCGTCGATCCGGTCAAGGTTGTCCGCACGGCTCTGCAGAACGCAGCTTCGGTTGCCGGTCTGCTCGTCACGACCGAAGCCATGATCGCCGAACTTCCGAAGAAGGAATCTGCTGGCGGCGGCATGCCTGACATGGGCGGCATGATGTAACGCGTTTTCATTTCGAAACCACAGTCGTCATTCGACGCGAAGAGGGATTCGGTCAACCAGATCCTTCCTCGCGACGCGTCGGCGATACTGCCGGACTGAATCTCTATTCTGGATGTACCGTTGAACGCGGGAAGGCTCGTCGCGCCCCCGGTGTTGCCGCGCCTGTGCCTAAGATCCTCGTTGCCTGGAGCGGAAAATCAACGGTTGGCGGGGTCGCGTAACAGCAAGTTTGAGGACTGCGTGGGACCGTGATTATGTACAGCTCGGGATGGCCCGAGCTGCGTACTCTTTGGCTGCTCAGCGGAAGGTGGCCATAATCTCCCACGGATCATAATCGAGGACGCTTTCTCCTTCCAGAAGCTCGTCTTCCCTCCCGAGTTCATCGAGATGGAGAAGACGAGCGAGCTCTGGGTCAACAGGGAGATCAGCTGAGCCCGAGAATGCCACGCCGCTGCGAGGCAGTTTGATTCAGTTTTGGGCCAAGTCAAAGTTCAGGCGATGGTCGTCGCTCAACATCTACACATGTCAATCTATGCGCCAATCAGTCGGCGCGTGCAAAAAGCTGGCGGTCACGGACGCGAACCGGGTCGGTCCAGTCACGCTCGAACCAGGCCGTGCCTCCTGCATGGGGCGGAAATTTCAGTTCTAACGGATGCCCGGCTCCCTCTTCCTCGTCTTCAGAGGCGACGCGGAACCGGTAATGGTCGTACATCCGAAGCGCCTCGATCATGTAGCTGGTAGCCACAGTGCGATCGCGGACGCGCACGAGGTTTTCGCCGTTTTCAAGATCGGCGGGTTCTGAAAAGTTGTAAGAGCCGAGATAGACCCGTGCCGTTGGCTTGTCGAAATCCAGCACGATGAACTTGTGGTGCATTCTCGTCCCGCGTCCATTCCCGTCTTCGCCGGAAAGCCCGGAGGGCTCAGTCGAGAATGGTGGCGGGACATCGCCTGTGAGCGCGGCGGAACGCACGACCCGCCGGCGCTTGTCGGGGCTGAGCACGGCCAGTCCCAAGTTGCCGGCCTGAACTCGCGCATCGGCGATGCCCATGACATGCATCCCTTCGCGTTCGATGGCGCGTCCCAGCGCAGGACCGATTGGCCCCCTGGTTGTTTGGCCGAGGAAGGCGAGTGAGAAAAATACACTGGACTGCGCGGTATCGATGTCGGCGCCAATCTCGTTCAATCTGCCATTGGCCTCGCTATGCGGAGAAAAGGCGACCTTGGCATCAATGCCCGGAACGCCGAGGTCGAGCCAACCAGCCGAGCTGGTGGAGGCGATGAAATCAGCGGCCCGCTTTGCGGAAAAGTAGCTATCGAAGGCTGCGAAGTAGTCGTCGACCGCGGTGGTGCTATGGACAGCGAGGCTGTTGTTCGACTGGACATAGAGGCCTCGCCAGCTGTGGTTCGTCGAACCGTAGAGGACCGTGGCGATACCTTCGCCACGAATGGCGATCGACTTCTGGTGCTGCAGATTTGCCATGTGCTGACGTTTCACGTTGTCCGCGCCGGCAGAGGCGATCAGACGCTCGGCTGCACGTGTCTCCGGCGAGTTCGGCCGCCCGTGGCCATCGGTTCGTTTGCTGTCGTCAATGATGATCTTGAGCCTTGGGCCGAGCGCCTCCAGCCGTTCGACCACTTCCGGCAGATTGAGGTCGTAAGCGATGACGCGGACCTCGGCGCCTACATCGCGTGCGCGCTCGAGGAGCGAGAGTGTCTCGGCTCGCGCTTCGAATCCCATCCAGGCGAGGGCGCGCTCTGCTTCAGCATGCGTGGGAACAAAGTCCAGACCTTGGTCACCGTCAGGCGGTACGAGCGAAATCAACGGTCCTCCGGCGGCGAAATTGCGGATGAATGCCTGCGATGAGACATAGCCACGCGTAAAGGCAACGTTGAGCTTGCCGGGAATGGTCTCCCGCATCAGAGCGAGCTTTGCCTCCTGTGGCTCGCCCGGCTCAAGCTCTCGGTCTTCAGACATGAGCATCGGTATGACCCGATAGGTGAAGTCGCCCGGGAGGTCGGCATTGAAGGGAAAGTGGACCCAGCGGAACTTCTGGATTGGAGCTTCGGTGGTGCGGATGCCCTCGTCGGGGACTTCCTGACCAGGAAAGCCGATCCGGTTTCGCACATTCTTAAATACCGTTTCCCCTGGTTCAAGATACTGGATCGCAAATCCGACGAAGTTGGCAGGGGGTCGGCTGTCCTTCCAGTCCATGCCCAAAAGAACCATGCCATCGCCGCGATGGATGGTCAGCGAAAACGGCGACGCCGCATTCTTGCCAGTAACCCGAAAGCTCGTATCCACGCTCCGCCTCCCGCTCGTGTTCGGCGGAAATCTAGCACGGTTGTGCGACAATATAGAGATGCCCGATAAGGTTTAGTACAGAGAAGCACAGGGATCGAGTCCGGTATAAGAGAAACCCACCATCCCCTAGCTTTCGGACGGCCATTTATGTACTGTCTGGGCTAGCTAGTGCCCGTCCATAAACCGCTGTTTTTCTCGTTTTTACAGCAACTTGCGGCTCAATGGGCGGCGCCTTTGAAGCCGTGTGGTCGGCATGATGGGTGCAAATCGCGGCGGATGGGATTTCTGGCGGAAATGCGCGCATTGCCAGCTGCCAGCTGCCGGCACTCGCCGGTGCGTCTCACGTGGCGGCATGGGATGTCAGGTCGCGCTGAGGCGCGTGAAGAGTGCGAGATTGTAAGCCACCATGAGGACCAGACGTAAGTCTTGAAGTGGTCAAGCCCGCGCCAGGTACAGCGGGCCAGGCCGTAGGCGCGCTTCAGGCATGAGATGCCGGCCTCGATGCCGGCGCGGAAGTTGCGGAGTTTGCGATAGACCCAGCGGCTCTTGACCATGTCTTCGATCTTGAGCCGCTCTTTTTGTGGAAGGCCATGTCGCGCACGCCCCAGGCCTTGGCTGCGCTCAGATTTTCGCGGCTTGCATAGCCGCCGTCGGCCGCCGCCTGACGCGGCTGCCATCGTCATTCCGCCGCGCGCCAACGCGGTCGAACCAACCAACGGCAGACCCCTCGGCCAAAGGGACCGGCATATCACAGCAATCGGCAGAGACGGCCGGATGAAATGGCAGGTCTCTAACGGCTACGGCAAACGCTCGCTGGTCGAGACCGCCGTCGGGCGATACAAGTCTATCATCGGTCGCCGTCTGCGGGCCAGGTCGCTACCGAAGTCGCCATCGGTTGCGCCGTCCTCAACCGCATGCTTGCCTGCTCACACCCGAAATCCGTCCGCCGAAAGGCAGCTACGGCATGATCAGCGGGTTCAAAAAATCCCCGTCCGTTCAATTCCAGATCCGTGCACCAACGCCCCAGCCTCGTATTCTCGCCGAGCCGAAGAGGCCGGGCTATTCATTGCCCTGCGGTCGATTGCAACAAGCTATCCCGTTCTTCCGAAATAGATACACATTGTGTATCTCGATGTGCTAGAATGGCTGCGGAAGGAAAAAACTATGCCAACAAAATCCGCCTCAGAAATCAGTACCCACCCCGTCAACTTGAGGGTACGTGACGACGTGCGCGTTCTGATCGACCGCGCCGCCAAAGCGCATGGCAAAACGCGCTCGGACTTCATGATCGACGCGGCTCGCCGCGCTGCCGAAGACGCTCTGCTTGATCAGACGCTCGTTCAGGTCGATCCCGAGAGCTATAAGCATTATCTGGCCGTCCTTGACCAGCCGCCCAGCGGTGAGGGTTTTGAGCGGCTTATGAGCGTGCCAAAACCCTGGCAGGCATAATGCTTTCCGCCCCAACGCTTCTGGGCGAAGCGCATGAACTCGACCTGTTCGATAGTGGCCATGACAGCCTCGATGAATGGCTGTGCCGCCGTGCCCGAAGCAATCAGATCAGCGGCGCATCCCGGACCTACGTCGTTTGCGAAGGCGCAAGAGTGATCGGATATTATTGTCTGTCCTCCGGCGCGCTCGCCGTGGCGGATGCACCGGGCGCTATCAAACGCAACATGCCAGACCCGATTCCGATGGCTGTGCTCGGAAGGCTGGCGATCGATCGAAGCTGGCAGGGCAAGGGCCTTGGCGCCGCCTTGTTGCAAGATGCCGTGATGCGGGTGGGGCAAGCCGCGCACATCATGGGCATTCGCGGGCTTCTTGTTCATGCGATTTCTGACGAAGCCAAGTCGTTCTATGAGCACTACGGTTTCGCTGCGTCGCCAACAAATCCGATGACACTGATCATGTCGCTCAAGCTTTCGTAAAAAACAGACTGAGGTGCCTTTGTTCCAGTCCTTGGTCCAGCAGGCCGATGAGCTTGAGGAGTACACGATATTGGGCGTTGGCGCATGGATCGTTCAGCGGTCTGAGTTAAGCGGGAGGCTCCCGCAAGCGTTGTAGTGCCGCCATGCCTTTCAAACACAATGCCAGCCGTCGTCATCATATTGAGAAGACGAAGTTCAGGGTGACGAACTGGCCGGAGTATGAAGCAGGACTTCGTCGGCGTGACAGCCTGACCTTGTGGGCTGACACCGGAGGCCCCGTCCCAATGGTATGCTCCAAGACGCAAGACCCGCGGCGGCCAGCACCGTTATTCAGATCTGGCAATCGAGACCACCTTGACGCTGGGCCTGGTGTTTGGCTTGCGGCTTCGCCAGGCAGAAGGCTCGTTGGAATCGGTGCTGCAATTGATGGGCTTAGCGCTTGCTGTCCCCGATCACACCACCTGAGCCGTCAGGCGCGGACATGGCAATCGCCCAACGAACGGCGTGATCACCAGGGTCTGGCAACCGGACCGGTGCATGTTCTGGTAACAGCACTGGTCTTCAGGATTACGGCGCGGACCAGTGGCTGGAGGAGAAGCATGGCGCCAGATCCCGTCGAGGCTGGCGAAAGCCGCATCTGGCACTGGATGCCGGTAGCGGCAACATCATTGCCCATACCCTGACCGATCAGGACACTGGCGATGTCTCTCAAGTCTAGCCGGCGAACACATCGGCAAGACTGTGCAGTCCCTTTCGCCTCTCCTCGAGCTAGCGGAAGCGCGATCTGGCCGTCGGTCAGAACAACCGGCACTTTGGATACGCCGGCCAGCGATAGTCTCAAGCCCCGGGCGGCGGGTCCTGGCCGGCGAGGCGGTGCCGGCCGGCGACAAGCTGGTTAGCTTGTTCGAGCCGCATGCCGACATCATCATCAAGGGCAGCTGCACCGGCCAAAAACGGCCGGAAAGTGGGACGGCGGCTTTGTTAGATCATTGATTTTTATGAAGCTGGGTTTTCGTCCCACATGGGGTTAAGCGGCTGATTTTCTTCGAATTCGGCAGGCCCTCCGGGGCCACTAATTCGATCTTCGTCGTCGGACGTTGTTTTTTCCTCGGTTTGTCTCACCGCAAAGGCGGCTCGATGAAAGTGGGAGCCCGCCAATTTTAACCCAATCCCCTCAGAAGCGTCGGGATCAGCTCCGACACCGTTGGATGGATCGGAACCGACCACTGGAGATCGGTGTAGCGAGTCCCGGCGCTCATGGCATCGATGACCCCGTGAATCGCTTCGTCGCCTTCTATCCCGAGAATCGCGGCCCCGAGGATTTCCTTGGTGTCGGCGTCGGCTATCATTTTCATGAAGCCCTTCGTTTCGTCGCGTTCCTTTGCCCGTCCAACCCGGGCCATGGGCCGCCTGGAGACAAGGATCCTGCGGCCTGAGGAGGCTGCCTGCCTTTCGGTCATTCCGGCTCGACCAAGCGGCGGATCGATGTAGAGGGCATATGCCGGAATCCGGCTCGACACCTTGCGGTCTTCGCCGTCGAGAAGGTTGGCGGCAACGATCTCGAAATCATTGTAGGAGGTGTGCGTAAAGGCTCCGCGCCCGTTGCAGTCGCCAAGCGCCCAGATGCCCGGGACGTTGGTTGCTAGCTTGTCGTCGACCACGATGTAGCCACGGGGATTTACCGCGACACCGGCGACGTCGAGGCCAAGCTCGTCAGTGTTCGGCTTGCGACCGGTTGCAACAAGAACGTGACTGGCATCGATGTCGGCGCCGCACAAGGATATCCGTATCCCGTCACCTCCTCGAGCAAAGGCGATGCGTGCTGCCCCGGTGCGGACGTCAATGTCCTCCGCCTCAAGGATTTCCTGAATGGCTTCGGAAATGTCCACATCCTCGCGCGATGCGATGTGGGCTCCGCGCTCGACCACGGTGACCTCCGAGCCGAACCGCCGATACATCTGTGCGAATTCCAGGCCGATGTAGCTTCCGCCGATGACCGCGAGGTGCCGTGGTAGGGTGTCGAGGTCCAGGATCGAAGTGCTGGTAAGGTAGTCGATGTCTTCGATTCCAGGCAGATCGGGGATGACAGGGCGAGCCCCAACGTTGAGGAATATCCGCGGGGCGGTGAGGATCTCGCCGTTGACGCCGACCCTGTCGGCTGCCTCGAACCGAGCGTGGCCATAGATTGTGGCGACGCCATCCATATTGCCGAGCCAGTCCGCCAGTCCGTTCCGGGCGTCCATGGTTATCTCGTGCGCGCGGCGTCGAACGACTTGCATGTCGACTGCGACGTCGCCCGCAATCTTCACGCCAAGCTCGCCGCCGCGCCGGCTGACATATGCCGCGCGGGCGCTGGCGACCAGCGTCTTGGTGGGCATGCAACCGGCATTGACGCAGGTTCCGCCGAGGAACTTTCGTTCGATAAGCGCAACCTTCATGCCACGTTCGGCCATCCGCGCTGCGAGGAATGGGCCGGCCTGGCCAGCACCGATGAAAATCGCATCGAACCGTCGCATCAGACTGCTCCGAAACAATCCAGTCAACGAGAATTGAGCAAGCATTTCACCCCAGACCGCGACCAAGCATACCACATTGACCTATCCAAGCGCACCGCCCATGCGTTCGACGCCGCGGGCGCTGCGCCTGCCCAGTCGAATGGCCTAAATTGCCGGATATATGACATTTGAGACGTACAGGCTTTATCCTAATATGTGGGTACTGAGTTCAACCTGATGGAGATTGTTATGACTGAGAACTCGAACGGTACCGCACTGATTACCGGGGCTTCCTCTGGCATCGGCGCGATCTATGCCGATCGCCTGGCGCGCCGGGGCTATGACCTGATCCTCGTGGCCCGCAATAAGGCGCGTCTCAATGCGCTGGCTGAGCACCTCACCGATGAGACGGGCCGCGCGGTCGAGGTGGTCGCGGCGGACCTTGGCAACAAGGATGATCTCGGCCGCGTTGAGACGGTGCTTCGGACCGACGCCAGCATCACCACGCTGGTCAACAATGCCGGCGTCGGCGCGACCGCCCCGCTGCTGGCGTCTGATGTCGACAAGATGGAAGAGATGATCGCGCTGAACGTCAGCGCGCTGACGCGGCTGACCTATGCTGCGGTGCCCGGCTTCGTGAAGCGTGGCGCCGGCTCGATCATCAACATCAGTTCGATCGTCGGTATCGCGCCAGAAGTGCTGAACGGCGTGTACGGCGGAAGCAAGGCATTCGTGCTGGCCTTCACCTTGTCGCTTCAGAAGGAGCTTGCTGACAAGAATATCCGCGTCCAGGCCGTTCTTCCGGGGGCTACGGCGACCGATTTCTGGGCCATCGCCGGTACGCCCCTGGAGCATGTGCCGAGCGAGATCGTCATGTCCGCCGAGGACATGGTGGATGCCGCATTTGCCGGCTTCGATCTCGGCGAGCGGATTACCATTCCGTCGCTTCCGGACGCAGGCGACTGGGAGGCTTACGAAGCGGCGCGGCAGAAGCTCATGCCGAGCCTTTCCCTCAGCGCGCCTGCCGCCCGATATCGAGCTGGGGGAGAATGATCATGTCGAGACCCTATTCGCTGATTGGCAAGCGCAATCGTCTTGCCGCCTCCGCATTGGCTGGAGCGATAGCAATCTTTCTTCCCGCGGTCGTGGCTTATGCCGAAACGAGCTCCCCTGTGCGGAGCGGCGTCGAGGTTGCGCAGGCTTCCGTAAACGGTGCGTCCGAAGCCCAGCCGGCTGTCGACGAAACCATCCGTCCATTCCAGTTCCGTGCAACCGATGAGGCCCTTGCCGACCTGCGGCGGCGCATCGCCGCAACCAAGTGGCCCGAGCAGGAGCTGGTGAACGATGCAACCCAAGGCGTGCAGCTCGCGACCATGCAGAAGCTCGCACACTATTGGTCGACGGATTACGACTGGCGCAAAGCCGAAGAAAGGCTCAACGCCTTGCCGCAGTTCGTGACCAACATCGACGGGGTCGACATCCATTTCATTCACGTGCGTTCGAAACACAAGAACGCGATGCCGTTGATCGCCACACACGGGTGGCCCGGTTCGATCATAGAGCAACTGAAGATCATCGATCCGCTGACGAACCCCACGGCACACGGTGGGAGCGAAGCGGATGCTTTCGACATCGTCATTCCCTCGTTGCCCGGGCATGGATTTTCGGGGAAACCCACCGAGCTCGGCTGGGATCCAGTCCGGACCGCACGCGCCTGGACGGTGCTGATGAAGCGTCTGGGTTATACGAAATTTGTCGCACAGGGTGGCGATTGGGGGGATGCAGTCACAGAGCAGATGGCGGTTCAGGCACCGCCGGAGCTGCTCGGCATTCACACCAACATGCCGGCGACTGTGCCGGACGGGATCCACAAGATCCTGGAGGCTGGCGGCCCGGCGCCGTCCGATCTCACGCCCGAAGAGCGTCGCGCGTATGATCAGCTCGACTTCCTTTACAAGAACGGGCTCGCCTACGCTCAGGAGATGAGCAAACGCCCGCAGACGCTGTACGGAATTGAAGATTCGCCGATCGGCCTGGCTGGCTGGATGCTCGACCACGATGCACTGAGCTATGCCCTTATCGCGCGCGTATTCGATGGCCAGCCTGAGGGCCTTACACGCGATGACGTGCTCGACAACATTACTCTGTACTGGCTGACAAATACGGCGGTATCCTCGGCTCGCCTGTATTGGGAAAACAAACTCGCCTTCTTTGCTCCGAAGGGTGTTTTGATACCGGTTGCCGTAAGCGCGTTTCCGGACGAGCTCTACCAGGCACCGCGATCCTGGGCAGAGAAAGCGTTTCCCAAGCTCATTCACTACAACCGGCTCGACAAAGGCGGGCACTTTGCAGCCTGGGAACAGCCGGAAACCTTCACCCAGGAGCTTAGAGCCTCGTTCAGGTCGCTGCGTCAGTCGATGTGAGAAAGAAGGGGTGCGCTCAGCGCGCCGCCTCGCCAACAACAAGGAGAAAGCTATGACCAGTGCAACCAACACCGCGAAAGTGCAAACGGTCGACATGAAGCTTGAGGTCGTCGTTATCCCTGTCTCGGACGTCGATCGCGCCAAGCGTTTTTATGACGGCCTGGGTTGGAGGCTCGACGCCGACTTCGCCGTCGGTGAGACGTTTCGGGTCGTGCAGTTTACGCCGCCAGGCTCGCCGAGCTCGATCCACTTCGGCACGGGGCTGACGTCGGCCGCGCCCGGCTCGGCAAGCGGGCTCTATCTTGTCGTGTCGGAAATCGAGGCCGCGCGCGCCGAACTTATCGGTCGCGGCGCCGACGTGAGCGAGATCATCCACCGCGCCGGTCCTGGACAGCCGCCGGTCAGCGGTCGGGATCCGGAGCGGCGCAGCTACCGCTCCTACGCCTCGTTCAGCGATCCGGACGGCAACGGCTGGCTACTCCAGGAAGTAACCGAGCGATTGCCTGGACGCGTGGATGCGGACATCACGACCTTTACCTCGTCGACCGAGCTCGCGGCGGCGCTCCGGCGTGCGGCCGCCGCGCATGGCGAACACGAGAAGCGAACGGGCGGCAAGCATGATGAGAATTGGCCGGACTGGTATGCCGACTACATTGTAAAGGAGCAGGCCGGCAAGCCGCTGCCGTCGTAAGCCTCGGCGATGATGTCTACGGGCACGCGACCCACCGAAAGGCGATTGCGTGCCGGTCCGCTTCTTCTCACTTGCGTGCCGGCCCCGCGGCGCGTCTACGATGACGACGAGGCCGATGGCATGCGGTTTCCGACGAGGCGCCGCGCCGCTTTGTGGGGCACGGACGATAGCGCCATGTGGGACAGGGGGCTTATTGCGACGGCGCAAATGTGATATATGCAGCAATTTCAGACAAAAGGTGTGCGTCATGCACAAAATCGGCTACGTCGTCTTTCCAGGATTTCAACTCTTGGGTTTTGCAGCGGTAACTGCCTTCGAGATCGCCAACATTCAGCTTGGAGGGTCGGCTTACGAGATAACGCTGCTTTCCGAAAGCGGCGGTGAGATCAAGTCGTCCGCTGGTTTTGGGGTCATCACGAAAGCCTTCGGCGGTACGACTTACGACACGGTGATGTTCGGAGCCGGCACAGCGATCGAGCCAATGACACCAGGACTGATCGAATTCGCGCGTCATTCCCTGCAAACCTCGCGGAGGCTGGCCGCACCCTGTACCGGCGCCTTCATCCTTGCGGAATCCGGACTGCTGGACGGGCGCCGTGCGACGACGCACTGGTTTTTTGCACGCCAACTCCGGGAGCGCTTCCCGGCCGTCAGGGTCGAGGAGGATCGCATCTTCATCGTCGACGGCACCGTGTGGACGTCGGCAGGGATGACGGCGAGCATCGACCTGGCTCTCGCGATGGTCGAGAAGGACCACGGCCAAGACGTTGCGCGCTCGGTCGCACGCAAGCTCGTGGTTTACCACCGCAGGGCCGGCGGCCAATCGCAGTTTTCGGCGCTGCTGGAACTGGACCCGAAGTCGGACCGGATCCAGAAATCGGTCAACTACGCCAAGGCTAACCTGCGTAGCGTTCTATCAGTGGAGGAGCTGGCGGATGCGGCGGGTTTGAGTGCGCGTCAGTTCAGCCGGGCCTTCCGCGCCGAGACGGGGCAGTCGCCCGCCAAGGCGGTGGAGAACCTGCGCGTGGAGGCGGCGCGGCTGATGATGGAACAAGGCCGCCACTCCATGGACGTGATCGCGGAGGAAACCGGATTTGCCGATAGTGATCGCATGCGCCGGGCTTTTCTCCGGACGCTCGGACAGCCGCCCCAGACGATCCGGCGCAACGCGCGCGAAAGCGCAATGGCACCATGAATCCGGAGAGCGTGGGGTATCTTGTGGCGCGATAGAGCTGGTGCGGCGCTACGCGCACGGTGCGAAATCTGGACTGATGACGGCTGCGCCGATCGGCCGTTTGGCGCTGGCGTCTTAGTTGCATAGCGAGACAGAAGCGGTTCTCGAGGGGTAAGAACTCGCATTGATACGGACGATCTCAAGAGCGCCATGCCACTCCTTGAGGAGCGTCTTGGCCATAGCCTGGCAGGGTATGATCCAGACGGCCCGCTGCCGATTTGCCGATTTCAGACCAACTGCGCAGCCGTGCCGAGTTGCTGACCGAACTGGCTCGCCGGGAGAAGCTGACGATCCGCGCGCTGGCGCTGCGCGTCGCTGCCGGCCGGGGCCACCATATCGTGCTCGGTACGCCGGTCGAAATCGCTGACCGCATGCAGCAATGGTTCGAGAATGGCGCCGCCGACGGCTTCAATGTCATGCCGCCCTTCTTCCCCGGCGGGCTCGAGGACTTCATCGGCGATGTTGTGCCGTTGCTCCAGGCGCGCGGTCTGTTTCGTAAGGATTATGACGGGCCGACGCTGCGCGATCACTTGGGCCTGAAGCGGCCGGCAACAGGATAAATGTCATGGATCGACGAGCGTTTGGCCAGCTGCCCGCGGCACGGCGTGTATCGGCGGCGCGACGCTTGATCAATGGAACGCGGATGAAGTGGGGAAGTACATTGGTTATCTGCCGCAGGACGTCGAGCTTTTCAAGGCCACGATTGCCGAGAACCTCTCCCGGTTCATGCCTGTAGCTTCTTCGGGATCGGTGATCGCGACCGCTAATGCCGCGGCTGTCCATGATCTCATTCTCTTTGCCCAGATGAAGGGAATGGCTGGACCTCAGACTCGTCAGACCCTTCGCATTCCGGCATGTAGATGGCTCCGATAGTGCACAGAACCCAATAAATTATCCCTCAACATCCTTCCCACTAACGTTTACTCGGCCGGATCTGCTGGCGGATTTCGATGAGGCGATCGATGGAGGATAGAGTCCTCTGCTGATCCATCGTCGTCAGGGTGAGCATGAGCGCCTCCACGCATGATAGTGCTGGCGCATGGAGGGCGACATGTTCACTTTTTGCACGTGGAAGAACGATCTGGGTGGCGGCATGTTTAAGCAGAACCGTGTCGGCCTTGCCGACGACCATGATGATTGGCACCTGCAGGCGTTCCGCCTCATAGATGGTCGCCATCGCCTCTCTATGGGGGCGACCGTGAAGCATCATCAGCAGAACATCGCCTTCCTGCAATTCCAGCAGTTGCTCGGCCAGCGATATGCCGGTCCTGTTTAAGGTGTAGGAAAGGTAGCCCGAGCGAAGGAACAGCCGAGCGGCGTATTCCGCTATTATGCCGGAGGCTCCGATTCCAAAAAATCCGATCCTGAGGGCAGTTGCTGCCAAACGGGCCGCCTCGGCGAGGTTCTTGCGATTCTCCGGTGAAGAAAGGGCTGTCATCGCATTGGCCTGGTCGGCCAGCACGAAATCGATCGCAGAGTCAGCACCGTCAACCAGCACCTCTACAGTGGAAGCCATCTTTTCCGACGGCGAATCCGTATGGCCAAGATAGGCTTCCAATGTGTCCTTGAGATCGAGCAGACCGTCAAAACCCAGCATTTGGATCGCGCGAATGACCGTCGCGTCAGAGGTTCCGGTATCACGAGCGATCTCAAGGGCGGATTTGCCGAGAACGGCATGGCGATGTCCGTCGATGTATTCCGCAACATTCAACAGGCTCGGCGACAAGCTGTTTCTGTGTTTCTTCAAACGTTCGCCGTAAGAGTCGCGGCGCTTGTGTCGGGATTGAGGTCTACGGGGCTGGGGCATGGATAAAGTTTCGGTAAAAAGTCAGCTTTAGTTCACATAACCCAAAAGGCGCGCGATAGAAAATACTAATCGACCAACGGACGCATTGCGATGCTTGCCTGGACCGCGGCCGTCATCAGGGCGAGGGCGGCGTAGCTGTTGGAAATCGCCTCCTCACGCGAAACCATGATGTAGCGTCCCTCCCTGCACGCCTTCAGAAAATTGCAGAAGTCGGGCATGACCTCCTCCATGGCCGCGATCTCGTCGGCCGAAGTTCCGCCTGTATCGGTTCGGTAGGGATCAAAAATGAAATTCGCGTCGAATTCGGGCAGACGCTCGGCGCTGACCTCGATGCGCTCTCCTTCCGGAATGGCATCGATCACCTTCGGGAAGCGGAAGCCTGCATCCCTCAACACCCGGCCGAGCGCGCGATAGGTGTGGTACGTATTGATCTTGCCGTTCAGCGGCTGGAAGACCGACACGGTGATGCTCGACGTGTCGACGGCTTGCTTCAAGGCGGCGATCCCGCTGCGGTATCGTCGGTCGAGCACCGCAAGCTTGGCCTGCGTACCGGTCAGCTCCGCAAGGCGAGCGTAGACGTGCGGTGCGCCGAGGCGGGTCGCATCGATGACGACGGTCGGTGCGATTTTTTCGAGCGCTTCAACCGGGGTCGGCCGTCCTGTGGCGTTAATGATCAGGTCGGGTTTGGTTTCCGCGAGGGTTTCTAGATCGATGTCGTTCGATCCGACATAGATCATGCCGGAGCTGTCGAAGTCGACACCCGTGAGAAGAGCGCCGGAACGGATATACGGCGTGCCGTGAAGCCCTACGCGCCCATGGCTTGCCGCCGGAATGACACCGAGTTCGATCAGTGGAATGGTGATGTCGATGTCGTGCAGCGAAGCGATCCGCGTAGGGCGCGCCGGGACCGTCACCGTTCTTCCGGCGTCGTCGTTGAAGGTGCGGGTTTCCTGCGCGGCCGCGGCAAACGGCAGGAAGATGACGAGGAACAGGATCAGGATTCGCATTTTTGTATACTCCTTCATATCCGGTCGCGCCGGCGCCAGATGAGTGTGACGAGCAGGCCGACGCCGATGATGGCGAGCACGATTCCGGCCGGAATCTGCAAGGGCGCAAACAGCGTGCGGCCGATCGTATCGGCAACGAGGACGAGGCCGGCCCCGAAAATCGCACTGCCTGCCAGTAGCATGCCTTGGCCACCGTTGATGATCTGCCGGGAGAGATGTGGCGCTATCAAGCCGACAAACCCTAAGCTGCCGGCGCAGGAAACCGCCGTTGCAGTGAGCAAGACGGGGGCGGCGATCGTTGCAATACGCAGCAGTCCGATGCGGACGCCAAGACCAATGGCAGTTGTCTCGCCCAGCAGGCTGACATCGGCGGCACGCGCGGTCACAATCAGAAGACTTCCTCCGATCATCAGGCTTACGAGGGCGACCGGGAGCATTTCGCTCTGCACGCCGGCCAGGCTGCCGGCCATCCAGACCATGGCAGCCTGGACTCTGTCGATGTCCGCCGCCGTCAGGATCAGTGCGAGCACCGCCGACAGGAACCAGGAAAGACCGATGCCGATGAGAATGAAGCGCAGGCCGGACAGAGTTCGGGCGATCGCAATTGCGGCGACGGCCACGCACAGACCGCCGAACATACCGACGAAGGGTCGGCTTAGAAGCGGCGCATTCGGGAAGGCGAGCATGAGGGAGATCACCGCGAGGCTGGCTCCTTCCCTGACGCCAAGCAGCCCGGGATCGGCCAGGCCGTTGCGGGTCAGTGTTTGAAGAGCGGCACCCGAAAGACCGAGCATCGCACCGCAAGCGAGCGCCATAACGACGCGCGGCAGCCGGAGATCGCCGACAACGGACAGTGCTTGGGCGGCCGTACCGTCCCCACTCGCGATAAAGGCGAGGAGTTCTGCCAGGCCCGCCCGCCCGCTTCCGGTGGCCAGTGCGCCCAGGCTCGCGAGGGCGAGCGATGCGAAAAGAACCACGGCGATCGTCAACCTTTGCCGGTGAACCTTCATGGCAAGGGGACCGAGCACGATTCGCCGGTAGGCGTGGAAGCCGTCCCGCACACTCACTTGATCGTCCTTGCCACGAGAAGGAGGAAGACGGGGGCGCCGACAAGGGCGGTCGTGATGCCGGTCGCGATCTCATGCGAGGGCAACAGGTTCCGCGCCGCGATGTCGGCAGCCACGAGAAGCGCCGCACCGAGGGCTGCGGCAAGGACAAGGGCAACGATGTGCGGTCCGCCTGCAAGCTTGCGGGCGATCGCCGGCACGATCAACCCGATGAACCCGATCGGCCCCGCGACAGCAACAGCGGCGCCCGAAAGGGCGGCGGCGGCGCAGAGTCCGATGATCCGCGTGGAGCGGACCGGCACCCCGAGCCCTGTCGCGGAGGCGTCGCCCAGCGCCATGGCATCGAGGCGCGGAGTGATCATTGCTGCGGCCAGCATGGCGGCCACCACCATTGGAAGGGCTGAAACGACGTCAGGCCGCGAAACCCCGGCGAGGTCCCCCACCAGCCAGAGGCGTACCTGTTCCAGGGTGTCCTGGTCGAGAATCAGGATGGCCGAAACGAAGGCCGACGCCAGTGCCGACAGTGCTATTCCGCAGAAGATCAGCTTGGTCATCGTCAAGCCGACGCGCCCGGCCGAGGCAATGGTGAGCACGATGAGAAACAGTGCGCCGCCGCCGGTCGCCGCCAGAAGGGAGCGGGTAAGACCTTGCGGCTGGAGGGCGGCAGGCAGGGCGGCACTGGCGACCACCGCAAGGCTTGCGCCCGCGTTCAGGCCGAGAATATGTGGTTCTCCCAGCGGATTCCGCAACAATGACTGCAATAGCAGCCCCGCCATCGCAGACGAGGCGCCGCATATAAGTGCGGCGACGAGACGGGGCAGGCGCAGGTTCACGAGTACCTGCTGATCGAACGAGCCCGGATCGAAAGCCGTCGCTGCCTCGACGAGAACGGAAATCGGTACGGGTCGGGCTCCCGTCGATAGATGCAGGATCGCAAGCAGGAGCGTTGCAGCCAATGTCGGCGAGAGCCAAAGCCAACCAGCGAGAAAGGAATGACGCCGTATGCGGCAGCGGGACGTCATGGCGGAGTGCCTCGGCCGGCGCGGGATGGCAGAAAGGCCGGCCTTCCGGTCTGTGGATGGACAAGACGACTGACCTCAGTATCGAAGACAGCGCCGATCAGGTCGGCGCTGCAGGCGTGCGGGTCCTCAACGACAGTATGGATTTGGCCGTCTTTCAAAAAGACCAGCCGGTCCGCATATTGCAGGGCGGCATTGAGATCGTGTAGCACGGCCACGACCGTTCGCCCATGGTCCCGGCTCAGGCTTGCGATCAACTCCATCACATCGACCTGATAGCGCAGGTCGAGGAACGTCGTCGGCTCATCGAAAAGGATCGCCGCCGTTTCCTGTGCAAGGGTCATGGCAATGAAAGCGCGTTGCCGCTGGCCGCCGGAGAGCCTGTCGACGGCACGGTTCGTCAGATCTCCAAGCCGTGTCGCCGTGAGCGCCCTGGCGACCGCCTCTTCGTCGGCATCCGTCCACTGCCGAAGGAAACCTTGATGCGGATAACGCCCCCGGGAAACGAGATCGTAAACTGTCATCCCCACCGGGACGACAGGCCCCTGGGGCAGGAGTCCCAGCTTTTTCGCGATGTCCCGGGTTGGCAACCGCATCATTTCCTGACCATCGAGCAGGACAGTCCCCCCCGCCGGCTTGAGCACGCGCGACAGGATGGAAAGCAAGGTGGACTTTCCCGATCCGTTCGGACCGGCCAACACGGTCAGCTTTCCTCTCGGAACGAGTAGAGAAACACCCTTCAGAACCTGCAAGGCTCCATCGTATGCCGCCGCGATGTCGAGCGCTTCCACGAGTGGGGTTGCTTGGGCTTTTGTCATCATGTCGCAATCATTCAGTTTCCAGCGTTTTGCGTGTATTTGTTGAATGTAGTAGTCAACATCTCACCGGTGAAAAATTCCTCATTTAGCCACGGCGAATATCGCTCAAAGCGCGCCTTCCGCACCGGAAAACCCTAAAAGTCCCGTTCGATCACTTCAGGTTGGAAAGCTTCGGAAGCGTCGTAAACTTGACTACTACATTCATGAATTCGATAAAGCCAGCCGCACTCGATTTGAGCGTTTCCACACGGGGGTTTTGACTGCACATGATGTTGAAGCGGCTGGAGCAGAGGAAGACACTTTCTCTTATCCTCTTGGCAGGAGTTTTTTTTCCGTTTCAGGCCTATGGGGAAGAGCCGGCCGTACCCAAATCGTCGCGTCTCACGAATGAAGACGTAACGACTTTGGAGAAAATCACGACTACGGGCGAGAGGAGCTCGACGGAGGGCTATCAGCCCGTGTCGACATCGACTGCCACCCGCACCGAGACGCCGTTGCTGGATATTCCGCAAGCCGTCAATATTGTCAGTTCCGAGGTTCTGACAGATCAGCACGCCACGACGCTGGATGAAGCGTTGGCAAACATTAGCGGCATATCCCAGGCCAACACCCTTGGCGGGACGCAGGACTCGGTGATCCGCAGGGGCTTCGGCGACAATCGCGACGGCTCTATCCTGACGAATGGCCTGAAGACTGCCCTGCCGCGGTCCTTCAATGCGATGACAGACAGGGTCGAAGTTCTGAAAGGGCCCGCCTCGACGCTTTATGGCATCCTCGATCCCGGCGGTATGGTGAACGTCGTGACGAAAAAGCCGCAGGATACTTTTGGGGGCGAAGTCTATGGCAGCCTTTCCAGCTTTGGTGGTGGCTCAAGCGGATTCGACTTCACGGGTCCGATCGAGGGGACAGATCTCTCCTACCGGCTGATCGGCGACTATCAGCACACCCAGTATTGGCGTAACTTCGGCGAAACGGAGCGATGGTTGATCAACCCGTCGCTCACCTGGACGGGTGAGGATACCGAAGTAACCGTCACCTATATGCATGAGGATTATAGTGTTCCCTTCGATCGAGGCACTATTTTCGATCTGACCACAGGGCATGCCGTCGCCGTGGATCGCAAGATCCGATTCGACGAGCCCTACAATATCACCGATGGCCATTCCGACATGGTGCAGATCGACGTGGACCGGCAGTTGTCCGACGACTGGAAGCTGTCTCTCGACTACAGCTACAGCCGAAACGTCTATTCAGACAATCAGGCGCGCGTGATGGCCTATGATTCCGTCACCGGCGATGTGACGCGCCGTGCCGACGCGACGCAGAATTCCACGATCTACAATCACGCCCTGCGCGCTGATCTGACCGGCGACGTCGAGATTGGCGGCTTCCAGCACGACGTCTTGATCGGCGCATCCTATGACTACAGCGACACGCTGCGCACCGACATGATCCGTTGCGGGAACACCATGGGGTTCAACATCTACAATCCGGTTTATGGCACTCTCTCAAAATGCACGACCGTGTCGGCAGTGGACAGCGACCAAACGGAAAAACTATCCACGGCATCCGCTTATTTCCAGGACTCCTGGCATCTTGACGACCAGTGGATCCTCGTCGGGGGGCTCCGTTACCAGTATTACGATCTGATGGCCGGAAAGGGTCGGCCCTTCGTGACCAACACCGACAGTTATGGTGGTGCCCTCATTCCAAATGGAGGCATCGTCTACAAGCTGAGACCAGACGTTTCTCTCTACGCCAATGCTGCGAAAACCTTCCGGCCTCAGTCCTCGATCGCCAACTACTATGGCAATCTCGATCCAGAGGAGGGCGTCTCCTACGAGATCGGGGCCAAATTCGAGCTGCCCGCGGGAGTGACGGCCAATGTGGCGCTGTACACATCCGACAAGGAGAATGTTGCCTATTCGGAGGATATCGGAGGCGTCACGGTGGTCAAGACAGCGGGTCTCGTGCGCGCTCGCGGCGTAGAGGTCGACCTTGCAGGATCGCTCACCGACAATATCGATGTCATCGCGAGCTATGGTTTCACCGATGCGAAAGTGCTTGACGGTGATTATGCAGGCCTGCGGCCGGTGAACGTACCTCGGCATACCGGATCGCTCTACCTCGCTTATGATTTCGGCGAAGTCGGCTCGAATGGCAATACGCTCAAGGTCGGCGGCGGAATCCGTGCTGTCGGGCAGCGCGCTGGGATCAACACCAATGCCTATGATCTGCCTGGTTATGCGGTTGTCGATGCCTTTGCAGCCTATACCTTCGATCTTGAGCGGCCGGTGACCGCGCAGCTCAATTTGAAAAACCTGTTCGACAAGACCTATTACACGTCATCAATAGGTTCGACAGCGCTGGGAAACCAAATCGGCGAGCCGTTCAATGCGACCTTGACAGCGAAAGTGCGGTTCTAGGAACCACACGGAATCCGTCGTCTTCGCCCGCAGTGAAGCTATCCTACTCCTTGACGAAAGCCTGTTTTGTTCGGTCCTCCAGCAAGCTCCATCGAGGGGACGGAGGTATGGCCTGCGCTCGCTGTCATTCTTCACGTAATGTGGCGGATTGGCACAGCATTCAATGATCGAGCCAGGGCATGAGAATGCCGCTGGCCCACATCATCGGCGTGTGAACAACAACGCCACAAGATGCGTCCAGTCGGGACGCAGAGCGAGGACAAGATCGCTCCCGCGGGTGGGGCTCTGACCGCGCACACCCCCGTGATCCGTCCAACCCTGAACGCCAACATGTGGCGCTCACGCAGCGACCGCGGAGAGAACCCAGGACCCGACACTGATCACAAACTGGAGAACCACGTTTGACAACAGCGATTAGAGAACCCCCTGGGACGTCATCGCTAAATTCTACGCTTCTAGCCCCGCGCGAAATTCAACAAGGGGTCAATATCATGATTGTCCGCTGCGCGTAGCGCGTTGACATAACGGGCGCGCAACTCGCCGACGTCGGTCAAGCTGCCACCGCCCCAGCTGAAAGGCACGCCGCCGAGCCGCTCAACCAGGAGGTCGGCCGCCAAGCGCGCGTGACGGCCATTGCCATTGGGGAACGGGTTAATCGCAACAAGGCGATGATGAAATCTGATCGCAATCTCATCCGACGGAAAGGTCTCATGTTCGATCCAATACCGGATATCGTTCAGCAGGCTGGTGAGCTCCATTCCGATGCGGTAGGCCTGAATGCCAATGTTGCGTTCAGTCGTCCGGAACGTGCCGGACCACTGCCAGACTTCGCCAAACATCCGTCTGTGGAGCGTTCGCATAAAGTCTTCTGTCAGTATCCGCTCGAGCGGCATGCGCCGCCGGCCGCGTGCCCAAGCCGCACCCGCAACGATGTTTTCTTGTTCCGCTTCGTTAAGGTCGTTGCGGTGGGTGATCCAGGTCTGTAGCAATCCTTCACGCTCTTGCGGTTCAAGCGGTGTGGCGTCGTCAGGTTCCTGAAAAAGGTCCGTCATGTCTTGTTCCAGAGGTCCCGCTCAGAGAGCCTGTCGCGGATGTAGGCCTGGACGCGAGCTTCGAAATCGGCGTTATCCGTGCCTTGTGCTTCCAGTCTCATCGTGTGGGCAACACGTTGTAATTCGCGTGTCGCAATCTTGCGTGCCCGAGCCTCAACGACTGCGTCAAGCGAGCTGTTCGGAACCAGAGCGTAGACCAGTGTGCAATCCAAGGCCTCGGCAGCCCGTCGCAACGTGTTGAGCTGAATCGTACCTGCCGCTTCCGATTTTTCGATAGTCTCAACCGTTTGAGGCCGAATGCCCATACGTTCACCAAGCTGAGCGCCTGTCATGCCAAGGGCGTCGCGTAGCGCGCGAACCCATCCCTTTGGTGGCGCTTTAAACCGATCGGTGGGTTGGAGCGTCTGGAGTCGCTCATCGAGCCGCAGCCTTGCTCTTTTGCGGATTTGGCTTTTCATCTTGATCTCGAGGCTCAACCTGTAGGTTGAAATATACCGGCTTTTAACAGTTTATAGGCTGATCATCAACTTGTTTTATCAGTCTATAGGCGGATTTGATGCCATATGTATCAGCCTGTAACCTGTGAAGGTGCGCCAAGACCAGTATCGCGGGACGACACCCGCGAAACTCCTCGCGGGCTTGAAACTACAGGCGACGCGTGGCGTTAGGATTGGAAAAGCAAGTCACGACAGAGACGTCGCGCAACTCATCACGTCCGACCAATTCGACACCGAGAATGTCGATCCAGAAACGCAGCGATCTTTCAAGGGAAGTGACGGTTATCCCAGGATGGTGGACTTTGAGCACGGATAGCCCCTCATGTATTGCCGCGATCTTCTCGCAGCAGGAAGAGTGCCTGTTGTACAGGGCGGTCTGAGAAGGCACACAAAGACATCGCGCTTGATTTGGCAGACGTTGCCCACTTCAGCCCGAAAGCCTTTGAACCCATGGCGAAATTGGCTTACTCCAATATCCCAAAGGCCGGGAGCAGGGCAGATGAACCTAAAGCAACTCCAATATTTTCGTGCGCTCGCGGAAGAGCTGCGTTTTCGTCGCGCTGCCCATAAGCTGAACATCACCCAATCGCCGCGATTTCATACGCCTGACGACATCCGAACCGTCGCTAAATTATAGTCAGGAACTTTGCATCTCTGGTTATACCCTAAGAACGCCGCCTGCCGCCAGAATTGCCTCCGGTGTATCGACGTCCAAGAGTGAACGTTCGTCTATAGGAACATCGATGACGGGAGTTCCTGATGTCTCGATCAGATGCCGTGCACCAACATCACCTTGGAGCCGCAACACACTGCGATAGAGAGAGCGGGGCAGCACCGCAGGATTCCCCCATCGACCGTACGCTGCGGCACGAACTACAGCATCACACTTTGCATCACAAAAAGCTGCGATCAATGCATCGAGATCGCCAGAGGTTATCCTCGGCATATCGGCGTTCATAACGAGAACACCGTCGGCGCGTCTTGCTTGATCCGTCTTAAAGCCGGTCACCATTGATCCCGCCATACCAGAGGCATAGTTCGGATTGTGGACGTATTGGAGGTCCAGTCCCTCCAATGCGGCGGTGATTTCGAGGTGGCGGTGGCCCGTGACAATTGTCACCGATGCTGCTCGTGCACGGAGGGCTACCATGGCCGACCTCCGGACGAGCGGGATGCCGTCGAATTCAGCAAGCAACTTGTGCAGACCGCCAGCGCCCATTCGGCTTGCCTCGCCCGCAGCCAAGAGGATCAGCGCGATTACAACATCGCCCTCAGCTTTACGTATAGCGCCATGTAAAGGTGACCCGCTTGCCTTCAAGGGAACTCCTGCTCAATCCCGGACACCGTCAAGACGCTCTGCTGGTCCTCAAAAGCGGCTACCCCGGTAAGCTTGAGCGGTGGCATGCTGACAGTGTGTACACCTACCGCATGCTCAAGTTAAACCGGTCAAAAGCCGCCCAGCCTCATTGGGTGGCGGCAGTGCTACGGCGTCTCAAAGACTGAACGATTTCCGCCAGGATTGCTATCGCGATTTCTGACGGACCGATCGCGCCGATATCAAGGCCGATTGGACCACGAATCCTCCCGAGATCGGCGGCGCTGAACCCGTTCGCTGCGAGGCGTTGCAAACGCAACGAATGCGACTTGCGGCCCCCGAGTGCGCCGACATAGAAACAGCCGGCTCGTAGAGCCTCGGCAACGGGAAAGTCGTCGATCTTCGGGTCATGAGACAGAGCGACGAGCGCCGTACAGGCATCTAGCGGGCGTGTTGCGAACACCTCGTCTGGCCAGTCCGGGTAGAGCTCTATGTTTGGGAAACGCTGCGGCGTGGCGAAGGCCATCCGCGGATCAATAACGCGAATGGCGAAACCGGCAAGTTGTGCCATTTGCGCCAAGACCTGACCGAGGTGCACCGCGCCGATGATGACGATTTGCGGCGGTGGTACCTGAACGTCGATAAAATATGTTCGGCCCGCAATTTCTGAGGATCCCGACTTACCCGAACGGAATGCGGTCGACACCGGCACAGCAAATAGAGGGTCGCACGCTTCACCCTCAACTACGATGCTGTCATGGCCTCCATGCAGATCGGTAATCCGCAACACTGTCTGGCGCTGGTGACGCGCCGTGTTCAGCCGCCTTAGATCGTCCAGTTTCATTAAACCAGGCTTTCAATATAGATGCGGATACGTCCACCGCAGGAAAGTCCGACACTCCATGCCCGTTCGTCGGAAACTCCAATTTCAAGGATCTTTGCGGTACCACTGTCAATGACATTCGCCGCCTCGCTGATTACCTCGCTTTCGACACATCCTCCCGAGACCGAACCTTCGAAATTTGCGTCACGATCGATCACGAGATGACTACCAGGCGCGCAAGGGGCCGATCCCCACGTCTCGATGACGGTTGCGATCGCAACTTGGCGGCCAGCGACTTTCCATTCCTGCGCCGTCGTCAACGGATCATACCGGAAAGATGTATCTGCCATGCCAGCGTCTCCATCGAGATTCCAAGATCCCTGCTTCACGAGTTCGCCAAGGATACGACGAGTTTGTTTTCCAACGCAGTTCCCAAAAATTGAGCTGCTCCCATTTTCAGGCCTCCTGGAATTGGGATTTCCGGGGTTTCGGCGCGTCCTTTCGCCAAATTCCTATTTTCAGTTTAGCACTCGTCAAGCGTCGTCATCCTCAGAGACCTTGCGCAAAAGGTAGAGCAATGCGACCCGTTCTGCCGGGTTGAGCTTTTTCATGGTCAGTTCCGTAATCAGGCGCGCCTTTGGGTACATGCCGTCCAAAACCGCCAGCCCAGCCGGTAGCAATGACATGATCACCTTTCGGCCGTCCTCCTTATCCTTGGAGATATCGATCAGGCCACGCGCTTTCAGGCGGTCGATGATGCCTCTGATCGTTGCCTGATCCACCGCCGTCGATTTGACGAGCTCGGCCTGCGAACTCGGTCCATGGTCGCGGAGAGCGCAGAGTGTGACGAACTGGACCGATGTCAGATGAGGATCGCTGGCGTTTTCCTGGAAGATCGCAAGATGTTTCTGGTAGGCCTTGCGCATGAGATGGCCCACCTGCTGGGTGAAGGTGTAGCCGTCCTGCGGGATGTCCTGCTTGTCGTTTTCGTCTGTCATTCCCATCCTCAAAACGGACGTTGCCGGCGCTTCTGCAACTATGGCTCAGGGTGGCCCGAATGGAAGCGATAAGACGGAAACGCACGCAAAGCCGTTCGAACCGCTCCGCCCCTTTTGGGGGAGGAGCCTATTGAGTGTCGCGGCAGTCCATAAATCGGAATCGGTTGGAGGACAATTCTCCAACCTTTCTAAGTGCGGACTACTTGAAGACGTGCTGCATTTCCTTGACGGCGATGTTGCCGTCCAGAACCATCGGTTCGTCGTCTAGGAAGAGTGAGCAATTGCGCATCGGGATATCCAGATGGCAGGCCGTGTCGTTCGGGCCGCCGAGTTCGTTGTTCGGGCCGGTCGAGAACATCACGTTGCCGTAGAACGAGCGCAGCTCCATGCCCATGCCGCCGGGGAAATGGGTCAGTCCGTGCCAATGGGCGCGGTGGTCGAGCCCCCAGCCGACATGGCTCATACCGAAGCCGCGCGGATCGTGGAACGTGCCCATGTAGGACTTGATCAGTTCCGCATCGAGGCCGCCGCGGATATCGGTGATGAAGCCCTTTTCGATCGTGTAGGTGACGGGATCGCGCACATAGGTGTTGAACGGAAGCAGAACGTCGCCCGGTGCCAACACGATCTGTCCGTCCACGCCGTCATCGGCGCCGCCGGTGAAGACGAAGGCGGCTGGCCAATGGTCCCAGCGGCCCGGCTCGTCGGTATAGCCATATTCGCTCATCGTCGGATAGACGCCGAGCTTGTAGATGACGTCGGTGCCATGCTTGCTGGTGATGCGCATGGTCTTTGCCTTCGCCAGCAATTCGGCGCCGACTTCGACGCGCTCGCGCAGCTGTTTGGTTGGCATCAGGCGGGCGAGCAGTGGCGCCGGCTCGACGGCGGTCAGGACGCGGGTGCCGGAGGCCTGGATCGCCATCTGCTCTTCGCTGAAGAGCAGGAAGATCAGGTCGACAACCATATCGGCATTCTTCAGGGCCTCGACGGCGTCCGGATTGGCGGCAAGACCCGTCTTGCCGACGGCCCAGGCACCGCTATCGGGAAGCGGGGCGGGAAGGCGCATATGATACATGCGGGCGCCAAGCCTCTGGCCGGCGGCAAGAAAGGCATTGGCATAATCGAGACGATCATCGCCTTCGGACAGAACGATTACCTTCTCGCCTTCGTGCACCCCGCTGAGGGTCAACTGTTCCAGGCACATTTCAGTCAGAACATTCGAGTTCATTGTCTTTATCCTCTGGTTGGCTTGGGTCTGTCAGTCTTCTTGTTCGTATCCTGCGGATCAGCCGGCCACTGCCGCGAAAACCGCAATCGCTTCGTCCCTCGAAACGACGTCGCCATATTTGCTGTCAATGTCGAAAAGGTTGGCCTCGTGGGGGCCAGGATGGCGGTCGCCGACGCAGTCGCGCACGACGATGGTCCGGAAGCCGTGTTGCACGGCATCGACGGCACTGGCGCGGATGCAGCCGCTGGTCGAGCAACCGGCCATGACAACGGTATCGATGCCCTGGGTATGCAGGAGCGATGCGAGGCTGGTGCCGAAAAAGGCGCTGGCATATTGCTTGACGACGACAAGCTCGCCGGCCGCTGGTTCGACGCCCTCGCAGAACTCCGCAAGCACGTTACCCTCGACCATCGCCTTCATGACCGGCGCCTTCTTCACCCACATACCGCCATCGGCGCAGTTTTCGGCAAGATAGAGAATGCGCGTATGGATCACCGGGATGCCGGCCTTGCGCGCAGCATCCAGAAGTGCTGGCGTCTTGGCAACGGCCTCGACGACGCCGGGCGCATAGAGCGGAGCGCCTTCCACCGTATAGGCCTTTAGAAAATCGACGACAAGCAATGCGGGGCGCTGGCCGAAGCCGATGCGGTTGCCCCAGACACCCTGATAATTGGCTTCGGCACTCTGCATCGGTTTCTCCTCAGTATGCGCCGGACAGCAGCGCGCCCGCACCGGGTACCACGGCTTCCAGTCCAAGCGACTTGAGCATGCAATAGGTTGTGGCAACGGCGGCGGTGACGACGGGCTTTCCGGTCATGGCCTCGACCTTGGCGATCACCGGCAGCGACGGCATCTGCACGCAGGCCGACAGAACGATGACATCGACATCGGTGAGGTCCAGCGTCTGGACGATGGCCGGCAGGTTTTCCGGGTCGTGGCGGGCGACATCGAGATTGTCGGGAATTTCAAGCGCCCGCCAATCCATCACCTCGAAACCCTCTTCGCGAATGTAGTTCACGACGAGTTCGGTGAGAGGCTTCATGTAGGGCGCGACGACGGCAATCTTTTTCGCCTTCATCACCTTCAGACCCTCGATTAGCGCGCCGGCACTGGTGACGACTGGAATGTTCGTACCGTTTTCCTGGGTGCGGCCGGCCAGGCGCCTCTCGGACTGGCGGTGATAGCCGAGGCCCATCGCCATGATGGCAACGAGGCATGCATATCCAAGAACATCGACACGGGCGTCGGAAAGCTCGACGGCACAGCGGTCGGATTCAGCATCCATAGCCGCCAGTTCTTCCTTCACGACTTTCTTCATGCGCATGCGGCTGGAATGGAAGGTGAAGCGTTCCGGGCGAATGGACTGGCGGGCCATCAACATCGCCGGTATCTCCGTCTCCATCGTGGTGTTGGAACTCGGCACGATCTGGCCGATTCGATAGGGTTTCTGCACGGATGTGCTCCTTTAATGACGGATCGGAAATGCGCCGTACGGGCTATCGTGGCGGCCATAAAAATGGCGGGCCAAAGACCCGCCACTAGCGTCTAGCGAGACAGAAAGTCCCCAAGTGCTTCAAAGAAGCCGTCGAAATCGTCCCAGGGGATCATGTGGCCGGCATTCGCCACCCGCGTGATCTCGATGGCGGGATTGAGCGCACGGATTTCGTCCTCGTCCACCGGTTCGATGACGCCGCCGCGCCCGGCGACCATCAGCATCGACGGTTGCGTCAGCTTCGGAAAATCAGGGAAGATATCGTCTTTATGGAAGTCCTCGAAGGCGGTGACGATGGCGGGCTCAAAGCAGGTATGCAGCCATTCGGCGCGAAGCCTGAGCTGCCCTTCCGTCCATGTCGGGCAGAATGCTTTCATGCCCTCCGCATCGATGCCGGCAAGCGCAAGGCGGATTGAATCGACATACCATGGCAGCTTGCTGGGATAGGGCCTGCGCCCAGGTCCGGAGACGGGAGGATCGATAAGAACAAGACGCGAGAAGTCGCCGCTGCCCGATGTTGCCGCACGCATGGCGATGCGTGCGCCCATGGAGTGGCCGAGAAGCGCGGGCGCTGCAAGCCTAAGAGCTTGTGCGAAGGCGGTCACATCGGCAGCCATGGCATCAAGGCCATAGTCGAGGTTCGGGCCGGTCGAGGATAGGCCGCGTCCGCGCACATCGAGAACGTAAACGTCGTATTGTTCGCCGAGGCGTTCAGCGACGAAACCCCAGGTGATCGCCGGGCTGGTGATGCCGGGAATGAGGATGATCGGCCGCCCCTTGCCGCCGTAGCGGAGATAGTGCTGGCGAATGCCGTTGGCAAAGACGTGCGCGCCGTAAAGGAGGGCCGAGCTCATGCGACGCTCTTGTCGGTCAGACGCTGGGCGTAGACGTCGTAGCCATAGACCCAGGACGGATCCTCCTGCTTTTGGAGGAACGTATTGGCGTTCGATACGGTCTGGACCTGCGTGGCTCGATCGCGCCGATGGGCTTCATAGAGGCGGAAGGCGGTCGCGTAGTCGCCCGCTCCCGTTTCCTTCAGGCAACGTGCAAGCATCGCCGCATCCTCGATCGCCATGGCGGCACCCTGCGCCATATGGGGCTTCATCGGGTGGCAGGCATCGCCGAGCAGGACCATGCGGCCCTCGCTCCAGAGCGGCAGCGGATTGCGATTGAACAAGGGCCACTTTGTCACCTCGTCGGTCGCCTCGATCAACGCCGATATGACGGGGTGGTAGCCTGCGAATGCCTCGGACATCTCTTCGCGGCTGCTCTGCACGAAGGCACCGTCGAATTCCCAGGCGGCATGTGGGACGCCGGTGACGTAATAGTATTCATCGCGCTTGCTGGTGGTGTAGTAGACCATCATGTGGCGATCCGGCCCCCACCATTTGACGCAGTCCTCGAAGGTGAGGTCGAACTTCTTCAGCTTATCGGCGGAGATCATCGCGCGATGACCGACCCAGCCGCTGTAATTCGGCCTTTCTACGCCCAGCAGCGTCTCGCGAACACGTGAATTGATGCCGTCCGCGCCGATGACGATTGCCGCCCGCGCAGACGTGCCGTCCTGGAATTCGAGATAGACGTCCGAGCCATTGTCTTCGAGGCGGGTCAATCGCTTGTTGAACTGAACGGTCCCCGGAGTCATGGTGTCCATCTGCAAGGCCGAGAGGTCGCCGCGATGGACGGTACAATAGGTCGCCCCATAACCTTCGAGCGGAATGCGGGAGAGGTATTCCCCCGTAAGGCCGTTCCGGCTGAACCAATAGGCTGGTGTGCTGCTGATATCGATCAGCTTCTGGTCCATGCCGATGCGCTGAAAGATCTTCAAAACGTTCGGCCCCATGTGAATGCCGGCACCCAGGCGAGAAAAACTCGGAGCCTGCTCGAAAATCTGAACGTTGAAGCCCGCATGTTGCAGCAGCGCACCTGCCGCCGCGCCGCCAAGTCCGGCGCCGATGATTGCGATCGTCTGGTTCTCGTTCGGCATGAATGCCTCCCCGTGACAGGTTTTTGTAAGACCTCGATGGGCCAGTCTTCAGGATTGGCATATTAAGCGTATACACTGTAAACTGCAAGGGCAAAATGGATGTTAATTGACGGCAAGTCCGCCTGAAATTGCATCAGCACGGGAATATTCGATGAATATTTGATCAGAAATTCCCGTTGCCAATAAACATATAAAGCGTATACACTGCTTAAATCGAGAGAGTAGCCATGGGGCTGTGGCCGATGGCGGCAAGACGAGCGGGGAGCGCCATGTTCTTGAGAGCCAAGCGAGGTCGCAAGCGTCACGAGGAGAAGCAGGTGATCCTCAAGTCTGTTCCAGGCCGAGGCTGAGTATATGACGAAGACGTCGGTAGCATCGCCGTTTTCTCTGAAGGTCAATGGCCGGAAAGTGGTCGTGGAGGCCGATCCCAAGACTCCGCTGCTTTATATTCTGCGCAATGATCTCGAGCTCAATGGACCGAAATACGGATGCGGTCTTGGCGAGTGTGGGGCCTGCTGTATCCTGATGGAGGGACGTGCGGTCCGCTCGTGCACGATCCCGATCGCGGCGGTTGCCAGGCGGGCCATCACCACGCTCGAAGGGCTGGGCGACGAGAAGCATCTCCATCCGGTCCAGCAGGCCTTCATTGAGGAGTCCGGCGCGCAGTGCGGATATTGCCTCAACGGAATGATCATCAGCTCGGTCGCATTGCTGGGCCGCAATCCTGATCCTGAGGAGGCCGATATCCGCGAAGCTTTGCGCCACAATCTCTGCCGCTGCGGCACGCATATCGAAATTCTCGCCGCCGTGCGCAAGGCCATTGGTCTGTCCAAGGCCGCTTCGTCTGCCATCATCCCGGAGACACAAGCATGACCGCCGGCCGCGATTTCCCCAAATCGACCTATCTTGCCGCACCCGACACGCTAGCCGTCGTCTCCTCTTCGGACCGGGATGCCGACCTCTATATCGTCGTCGATGCGAAGGGCAGCGTCACCGCGTTCAACGGTCACGTGGATCTCGGGACCGGCATTAGGACATCGCTTGCCCAGATCGTCGCCGAAGAACTCGATGTGCCCTTTGAACGCGTGGCAATGGTGCTGGGCAGCACTTCCGCCGTGCCCAATCAGGGCGCGACCATCGCCAGCGAGACCATCCAGATCACCGCGAAACCGCTCCAGCGCGCTGCCGCGACGGCGCGGCAATATTTGTTGCGCCAGGCGGGCGAACGGCTTCAATTGGCGCCCGAAAATCTCGTTGTCGAGGACGGGATCATCCGGGCAGTGACAGGTGAGAATGCAAGCCTGTCCTTCGGCGATCTTGTCAGTGGCGCCAATGTCCAGCTTGTTATCGATCCAGAAGCGCCGTTGAAGCCGGTTTCCACCTACCGCATTGTTGGGTCCTCTAGGCCGCGTGTTGATATTCCGGCCAAGGCCACCGGCCGCTGGATGTATGTTCACGATGTTCGCGTCCCGGGCATGCTGCACGGCCGGGTGGTGCGGCCGCCCTATGCGGGGTTCGATCACGGTGCGCATGTCGGAACGAGCCTCATTTCGGTCGATGATAGCTCCGTCGCGCATATTCCAGGTGTCGTCGCGGTTGTTGTCATCGGTGATTTTGTCGGGGTTGTCGCAACCCGCGAGGAGAACGCGGCGGAAGCTGCAAAAAACCTGAAAGCCGTTTGGCGCCTTCCGCCGGAACAGCCCGATCTCAACTCTCCGGAAGAGGCGTTGCGTGCCAATCCATCGACACCCCGGAAGTTGGCGGATCGTGGCAATGTCGATCTGGCGCTTGCGGGGGCGACCAGTGCGATGGACCGCACCTATGTCTGGCCTTATCAGATGCATGGCTCGATTGGACCTTCCTGCGCTGTGGCTGACTATCGCGATGACCACCTGACGGTGTGGTCCGGTACGCAGAATCCGTTTCCGATGCGCAAGGACCTCTCGGTTCTCCTCGATATCCCGGAAGAGCGCATCACCGTGGAACGTCTTGAAGCCGCCGGATGTTACGGGCGTAATTGCGCCGATGATGTTACAGCTGATGCGGCCCTGTTATCGCGTGCCGTCGGCAAGCCGGTCCGGGTACAGTTGACGCGTGAGCAGGAGCATGCCTGGGAGCCCAAGGGGGCGGCGCAGGTGATCGACGTGCGCGGTGGCCTCGACCTCGAAGGCGGCCCTGCGGCCTATGATTTCGAAACGCGGTATCCCTCCAATCTCGCACCGACACTTCCGCTTCTCCTGACCGGCAAGATTTCGCCGGTTGCCGATACCTTGCAGATGGGCGACAGGACCGCAATTCCGCCCTACGCCTACGGCAATCTTCGTGTAACCGTTCACGACATGCCGCCGATCGCGCGCGCGTCATGGTTCCGTGGCGTTTCGGCGATGCCGAATACCTTCGCGCATGAATCCTACGTCGATGAACTTGCGTCTGCCGCCGGTGTCGATCCGATCGAATACCGGTTGCGCTATCTGCAGGATCCACGGGCCGTCGACCTTGTCCGCGCCGTCGCTGAACGCGCCAAATGGGACACCGGCCCGGGAACAATGGGTGGGGAGGGCGATCTCCTCTACGGCAGGGGCTTCGCCTATGCCGTCTATGTGCACGGAAAATTCCCCGGAACGGCCGCCGCCTGGGCCGCCTGGGTCGCCGACGTGGCCGTCAACCGGAAGACCGGCGAGATCGCGGTCACGCGGGTGATCTGCGGCCAGGATTCCGGGTTGATGATCAACCCGGACGGCGTGCGCCATCAAATACACGGCAATATCATCCAATCCACCAGCCGCGTGCTGAAGGAGCAAGTCGGCTTTTCGGCTACTGCGGTAACGAGCAAGGAATGGGGCGGCTATCCGCTCATCACTTTCCCTGAAGTGCCTGAAATCGACGTGCTGATGATCCCGCGGCCTGACGAGCCGCCGCTCGGCGTCGGGGAGTCTGCCTCCGTTCCGAGCGCCGCAGCCATCGCCAATGCGGTGTTCGATGCGACCGGCATCCGTTTTCGCGAGCTGCCCTTGACGCCGGAGCGCGTCCTGGGCGGCCTCAATGGCAAGAGCGTCGCGGAGCCTGTTCCGCCCGTTCGCAAACGCCGCTGGTGGACTCTAGGCGTGCCTGTCGTTGGCATGCTGACGGCAGTCGCGGGCCTTTCGACGATGGCATCTCCGTGGCGCCCGGTGATCAGCCCTGTCGAGAAGCCGGACCCCAATGTCTACAGTGTGGCCACCATCGAGCGCGGCAGGCTCGCTGCCGCAGCCGGAGCCTGCAATGTCTGCCATGTCGGCACCGACGGCCAGGCTTTCGGCGGCGGGCGCCGATTCGACACGCCGTTTGGCACGGTCTACGCAACGAATATCACGCCGGATCCGGAAAGCGGCATCGGCAACTGGTCCTATCCGGCCTTCGAGCGCGCCATGCGCCAAGGCATCAGCCGGGACGGCCATCACCTTTACCCGGCGCATCCCTACACGTCGTTTGCGGGCGCCGAGGAAGCTGACCTTCAGGCCCTCTACGCCTTCATGATGACGCAGGCGCCCGTCGCGCAGAAGGCGCCGGAAACGAGACTGGCCTTCCCCTACAGCATTCGTTCGATGATGGCGGGTTGGAATGCCATGTTCCTGAAGGCTGCGCCCTTTCAATATGATCAGACAAAGGATGCTGTCTGGAATCGCGGCGCCTACCTTGTCGAAACGCTCGGCCACTGTTCCGCCTGCCACACTGAGCGCAACGTGCTGGGTGCCGAAAAGACCGGAAAGGCCCATCTTTCCGGCGGCTTTGCCGATGGCTGGGAAGCGCCGGCGCTCACCGCACTTGCTAAGGGGCCAGTGACGTGGACGGAGGCTGCGTTTTACGACTATCTTCGTAGCGGTCACGCGCGGGATCACGGCAGCGCCGCAGGTCCGATGGCCGACGTCGTTTCCGCCCTCGCACCGCTGCCGGACAGCGATATCGTGGCAATGGCTGTATATCTTTCGCGACTGACCCCTTCTTCCGTGTCCGAAACGTTGGATGCTCAGACGCAATCGGCAATCGCTGCAAGTGTTGCGGCCTCTGGGCAAGCCGCCCGGATATCGCCGAAAGGCGCGCGCATTTTCGAAGCGGCCTGCGCCTCCTGCCACGAAGGAAACTCGGTCCTCTCGCCGCTGACGTTCAACAGCAACCTGCACAGCGATGTGCCGGACAATGTTCTTCAGGTTCTCATGAATGGCGTGGAGGCGCCTGCGATCCTTGCCGAAACAACTGGCCGCGAAGCACCTGAAGTCATGTCGATGCCGGCTTTTCGTGATGTGCTGGATAGGGGGCAGATGGAAGACCTGACGGCCTATCTGCGCGCCCGCTTCGCGCCCGGCAAAGGCTCCTGGGCGGACACCGGACAGGCGATAGACCGCATCAAGTCCATGGTACATTGAGAATGGAAACGCGGGTGGCGAAAGAGGCGATGAAATGGACAAGAGCGGCCTGACCACCCCGCCGCGCCTGATCCTGCTTGCGAACGAACTCTGACTGGAACCGAAACATGCTGCTGCACACGACCGTCCCCCTAAGCCGCGCCTGGAACAGCTGGTCGGACCGCCCGGCCGAAATGGTCTTTCTGCCGCTCGGCGTCCGGATCACGCCTATCCTCTATTCCAGCAGGAGCCGCACGACATCTGAAATTGCCCCACGCTCCAACACCGTGCGGCTTGGCCGGCACAGCATCGACGGTTCGCATATCGACTTTGAGACCGATCATTCCGGTACGACCGTCGGCTTTTCGGCAACGAAATCAGATCCTTTCACCATTCGTGGTGAGTGGCGGGGGGTGACGTCCGGTGAATGGGGGCTGCGTTTCTGGGTGACGATCACGATATCGGCCGAGGGTGGCGAGACGGTGACGTTCGATGCGGAAAAAGGTATTGCACTGGTGAAGATCGGTACGCGGTTTGTTGCGATCGCAACGGCGGATGCGCCGATTCAGGTGACTGGCCACGACACGATTGCAGCGTTGCGTGCGGATTTCGAGGCCAACGGCTATTTCCACCTCGCCAGCCGCAGCAATGCCGCACCTACTCTGGCCCTTCGCTTCAATCTGGAAATGATGCGTCAGGGCGCCTATTGTGCTGCCGTTGCCGACAGCGCGGCACTTGCTATCGAGAAAGCCATCGCCGGTCTCGGGAGCCGGCCGGCAGAAATACCGCCGGCGCATACGGCCGCCTACGACGGCGCGCTGGATGCAATGCGCGACGTGCTCGCCTGGAACACCGTCTGGGACGAAACCAATGCTCGGCCCTACACCGCGGTGACGCGCATCTGGAACCTCGGGAAGTTCGCGGTCTGGTACAACGATCAGACGTTCGCAGCCCTTCTCGCCGGTGTTTTCGACTCCGATCTCGCCCGCGAAAACATGGCCGTGGCACTGGCTGGGGCGACGCCGCAGGGCAATATCGCCTGCATCGTCACCTCCAATGATGCCTGGGTTGACCGCAGCCAGCCTCCGTACGGCGCTCTGGTCGCGTGGCAGCTTTATCAGCGGACGGCTGAAATCTCGATCATCAAGGCCTCTTACGATGCGCTCGCGCGAAACCAGCGCTGGTGGCGAACCCATCGCGATCCGGACCGCACAGGTCTCGTCTCCTGCGGAACGTCGGATGTGGGCGAGGGGCTCTACAAGGGAACTGCCTTTGCGGCGCGCAACGAAACCGGCATGGACAATTCGGCAACCCATGACGAGGCTATCTACGACGCGGCGACACGATCGCTTTCCACCTTCGATCTGGGGCTCAACTGTGCATTGGCGTTGGACGCGGAGATGCTGTCCAAGATGGCGGCGGTGCTCGGATATCAGGCGGACGCGGACGAGTTTGCGGCCGCCGCAGCAGAAAGCCGCAAGCTGATTTCTGAGGAACTCTGGGACGACGGGCGGAACATTTTCGCAAACCGGCAGCGCAAGGGCGGGTTCGTCCGCTCCCTATCGCCGACGAGCTTCTACCCACTGCTGTGCGGTGCGGCTACCACGAGCCAAGCCGAACACTTGCTCCGCCATCTGAAGGACGAAAATACCTTTGCTGGCGCGTTCGGTTTGCCGAATGCGACCCGCGACGATCCGGCCTTCTCTGACAATGTCTACTGGCGGGGCCGCATCTGGCCGAATGTCAATTTCATGGTCTGGCTCGGGCTGCGCCGGTACGGGCATTTTGCGGAAGCAAGCGCGCTGGCGCGGCAAAGCTACGACCTGTTTATGAAATCCTGGCGAAACGAACGCATCGCGGCGGAAAACTACAATGCCGTCACCGGCGAGGCGATGGACCAGGGCGATACCGATCCGTTCTACATATGGGCCGCGTTGTTGCCGATGATGGCGGTCGGGGAAATCTGCGATTTCGATCCCTGGCGGGGATGGACTATCACCAATTCCGGAGAAGATGTTGCCATGGGCCCGATGTTGACGCCCGCTGGGGCTGCGACGGTCACAATCCGTGATGGCCTGTTGGTTCTGGCTCTCAACGGCAATGATTTCCTGCGCACGCGCATCCGCGGGCAACTGTCCAATATCGTCGTGGAAAAGGACAGCATCGGATTCACGGTGTTTGCCGCAGAAACAATTACCGGGACGATCGAGCTCCCATCGCTCGGAGAAGATGCATTTGTCGCTGTGCACGCGGAAGACCGCGACGTGAACTGGGAGCGCGTGCTCAACGGAGAGATCAAGTTACCACCTGCTTCCGGATCCGCTGGAGCGCGCATAAGGGTCGTTTTTTCATGAATATGAGCGGGCTCTGACAGAGGCAAGTATTGACACCACACGAAGTCCGGCATATTAATTCGTACACAAATAAAAAAACAAAAAGAACGCAGTCCAGAGGGTTACGAACGTGCGGAGTCGTCAGTCGAGAGGACAATAGGCTGGAACACCACATTTGTGGTTTTTTGACCTTTTAGTAAAAGTTTGGCTGAAGAAATTCGCTTTCATCTATGAAAGGCGTGAAAATATGCATGCGCATAAGTTTTCACCGCTCGCCTTCATGGGTGGTCGCGCGACAAGATCCCCTGAGAATGTGCGACGAAATTAGTTTGCTTACAAACTAATATGGGCGTGATTTGCCTGCGGTTTGATAGCGATCGAATGCCCGGGTTCCGCCGGGATCGTGACTGTATGTGTCAACCAAAGCCAGAGGGGCTAACAATGAACAACATTACCAGGCGCAACACACTTCAATTGATATCCGCAGGTCTTATCGCCGGCGCCGGCTATTCGATGCTTCCGCGAAAAGCAGCTGCTGCGGGCAGCATCACAGTGCTGAACTGGCAGGGTTACGGCACGGACGAAGCCTGGTCGATCAAAGCTTTCCAGGAAAGCACCGGCATCGAAGTCGTTCACGACTACTACAGCTCCGAAGCTGAAATGCTTACCAAGCTGCGTACCAATCCGGGTGCCTATGACCTCGTCGTGCTCAATGCCGCGCGTTGCGCCCAGGCAATGGCGGAAGACCTTATCGCGCCGATCGATTATTCCAAGGTGCCGAACATCTCGTCCGTGGCCGAAAATCTGCGCTCGAACGAGAATTTCAACAAGGATGGCGTGGGTTATGCGGTGCCGTGGGTCTGGGGCCTGACGGCGCTTGCCATGCGCGAAGGTCTTCCGAAGGCAGACAGCTATGCCGTTCTTGGCGATGCCGCCTATAAGGGCCGCGTTGCCCTGCAGGACGACGCGGTCGGCGTCATCGCGGCTGCAGCACTTCTCACCGGCCAGGACATGAACAACCCGAAGGATCTCGACCTCGTCAAGGAGACGCTTAAGGGCTTCAAGCCGAACGTCAAGCTGCTCTGGTCGACCGAAGACCAGTGGAACAAGTCTTTCGCCGCCAAGGAATTCGACGTGGCGATGTACTGGTCGGGCGGTTCCGTCCGCTCGAAGCGCGTCAGCAAGCTTCCGGTCGACTTCGTCGTCCCGAAGGAAGGCGGCATCGGCTGGGTCGATGGCCTCGGCGTTCCGGCAAGCGCGCCGAACATGGAAGGCGCGCTTGCCTTCGCCAACTGGATGATCGACCCTAAATTCTACGTCGAATGGGCAACCAAGGCCGGTGCTCCGGCTTCATCCAACGTCGCCGCGATGGAGTCACTGCCTGCCGACGACCTTAGTCGCCAGATCCACAAGCCGGAATATATTGCCACCATGAGCATTATGTCGGCGCTGCCAGACGACCGGCGCGAGGCCTTCAACAACCTTTGGCAGGAGGTCAAGGCGTTCTATGCGGAGTGACGCTCTTCTCAACGAAGCGGTGCGCGGACCTTCAGGTCCGCGCAAACACCGCATGCTCCCCTCCTGGGTCGCAACCACGGCACTGCTGCTGCCGACCTATGCGTGGCTGACGCTGGCGGTCCTATTGCCGTTGCTCACCATGTTTGTGTTCAGCTTCATGTCGGCGACGCCCATGGGCAAGGCGCCGATCACGTTCACACTCAAGCACTACCGGGCCTTCGTCGATCAGCCCTATCTGTTGAACATCGGCTGGACATCTCTGGTGATCGGCTTCTGGACGACGTTGCTCTGCGCGATCTTCGGCTTCCTCGCGGCGGTTGCACTTGCCCGCGCGACGGTCGGTCGTATGCGCGAAACGCTGTTGATCCTCATTCTTCTTCCCTTCTGGACGAACGGGCTTGTCCGCGTCTTTTCCTGGACGATGGTGCTGCGGGAAAACGGCTTTCTGGACAACGTGCTGCATATGGTTTTTGCCGATGCCGGCTCGATCTCGTTCCTCTATACGCGCTACGCCATCGTTCTTGGTCTCGTTCACGGCTATCTGCCCTATATGATCCTCACCTGCTACATCGCGCTCGTGACCATCGATGATGCGATCATCGAGGCGGCGGCCAGTCTTGGCGCGCGGTGGTGGACGATCCTGTTCCGCATCCTCATACCGATGGCGGCTCCTGGCCTCATCTCCGGCGCCGTGCTGACCTTCGTGCCGGTTATCGGCTCCTTTATGGAGCCGCGCATCCTCGGCGGCAAGGTCGGGGTGACGATGGGGACTGTGATTGAAGATCAGTTCACTCAGGCGTTTAACTGGCCGCTGGGTGCTGCTCTTTCCTTCACGCTGCTTGCCGTCGTCCTGGCGATCTTCGCGACATTTTCCGGCGTACTTCGCCGCGGCGCCGCTGCATAGGAACCGAAACAATGAAGCAAATCGGTCGCATCTATCTTCTGGTGGTTCTGTTCTTCCTATACACGCCCATCGTCGTGATGATGGCGATGGGGTTCAACGAATCCCAGCTCTACGAGTTGCCGTTCACCTTTTCCTTTCGCTGGTACGATGCGCTTCTCGGCAACAAGCAACTGCTGACAGCCGGCATGAACAGCATCATCATCGCCGTCATCACCTCGGTGCTTGCCACGAGCCTCGGCACGCTCGCCGCCACCGCGCTTGCCCGCCGGACATTCCGCGGCAAGAGCCTGCTGCAGCTGCTTCTGTTGCCGCCAATCGCCATTCCCTGGTTGATCACGGGTACCGCGATGCTCGTCTTCTTCTACTGGTCCGGGATCGGTCGCGGCATGCATGCCCTGCTCATAGGTCATGTCGCGCTTGCCATTCCCTATGTGGTGCTGGTGGTCGGGACCGGCTTCAAGACGATCCGCGCCGATCTGGAAGAGGCCGCAATGAGCCTTGGCTCCACCCCAATCCATGCGTTTTTCTCGGTGACGCTGCCGCTGCTCTATCCGAGCATCCTCGGTGCTGCACTGTTTGCCTTCGCAGTCTCCCTCGACCAGTTCGTGATTTCCTACTTCCTCGCAACGCCCGGCTACTCGACCCTGCCGGTCCAGATCTACTCCGCGATCCGCAAGGGCTTCACGCCCGAAATCAACGCGATATCGACGCTGCTCCTGCTCGGCTCGATGACCGTCATTCTCATTTTCGCGCGCTTCGCCAAACCCGGAGATACCAGTGACAAACGTTAAAGTTGACACGGTCGCCAAGACCTACGGCTCGACCAAGGTTCTGACGGATATTTCCACGGAATTTGTCGAGGGTTCCTTCACCAGTCTTCTGGGTCCTTCGGGGTCGGGAAAGACCACGCTGCTGCGCATCATCGCCGGCTTCATCAAGCCCGACGAGGGTATCGTCATGATCGGCAACAACGACGTGACCAATATTCCCGTCTGGGGCCGCAACATCGGCATGATGTTCCAGTCCTATGCCTTGTTTCCGCACATGACGATCGCGCAGAACGTTGCATTCGGGTTGGAGCGGCGTGGGATAAAAGGTGCTGCTGCACGCAAGGAAGTTGATCGCGCTCTGGAGATGGTGCGCCTTCCCGGTTTTGCCGACCGGATGCCGAAACAGCTTTCGGGCGGCCAGCAACAGCGCGTGGCGCTGGCGCGCGCCATGGTCATCAAGCCAAGCGTGCTTCTTCTTGACGAGCCGCTCTCCGCGCTCGACCGGCGTCTGCGCCAGGAAATGCAGGTCGAGCTTCTGCGAATCCAGCGCGAAAGCGGCCTGACGACGATCTTCGTAACGCACGACCAGGAGGAAGCGCTGACGCTCTCCGATACGGTCGCCATTCTTGACAAAGGCAGGATCGTCCAGACAGGCAAACCGGCAACCGTCTATGAAAGACCGACGACGCGATTTGCTGCGGAGTTTCTGGGAGATTCGAATTTCCTCGAAGGCAAGGTTGAAGGCGGCGCGGTGCGCCTGGCCAGCGGCACGGTGGTGCGGACTGCAAGCACGCTTCCTGCCAACGGTACGGATGTCACCCTGGCGGTGCGGCCCGAAAAAATGACGATTTCCGCCGGTGGAAGCGACGCGAACCGGCTCGAAGCCCGCATCACTACCGTCATCTATGCCGGCCCTGTCCTGTCCTATCTCCTCGAAACGCCGGATGGGATGGCCGTCAAGCTGTTCGCACAGAACAAGGACGGCGTCGTGCTGAAGCAGGGTGACACGATCTCGCTTGACTGGTCGCCTGAGCACACAATCGCCGTTGCGAGCTGAAACGATGGCGCTTGAGCAACTTTCCCCCAACACGGTGCATCTTGTCATCGACATGCAGCGTCTGTTCGCCGAAGCGACGGACTGGCACACGCCGGTCATCGCGGACATTCTGCCCAACGTGCTTCGCCTCTGTGAAGCGCGCGAAGGTCGGACGATCTTTGTCAGGTTCATGGTCCCGGATACCATCGACAAGGCGCAGGGACGATGGAAGACCTACTATCGCCGGTGGGCGACCATCGCGAGCGAGGCTCCGGCTTCTGGCTTGCTGGATCTCGTCGCGCCCCTGGCAGCACTCGCGGACGACAGATCGACCGTTGAAAAATATACCTATTCGGTCTTTGGCGCCCCTGGTTTTACGGAGCGTCTTCGCGCGGAGGGCATTGATGCGCTTGTTTTCAGCGGCGTTGAAACTGATGTCTGCATCTATGCCAGCGTGCTGGCAGCGATCGATCAAGGATTTCGCGTCGTCATCGCTACTGATGCCGTCGGTAGCAGTGACGTGGCCGCACATGAGGCCACAATGAACATTCTGGCCCCCCGGCTTTCCGAGCAGTTGGAAATGTCCACGACGCAGGCGATTTTGGATGCTTGGGACGCTAATGCTATCCCGGTTTACGCAACCACCCAACTTGTCTAACCCGACCGCACGGCGTTTTCACGTGAGCGCTATATGCGGTAGATTCAACCGATTAAGTTCCAGACAGAATGTGAGAGATATGATGAGCGGCGCTGTTGGAGAGCCATCGACGTTGAATGAGACAGAACTCGAAGAGTATCTGCCCACACAGGACGAGGGCACGCAATACACCCTCGGAGAGCAGGTGGGCTTCTATTTGCGTCAGGCCAACCAGCGTCACGTTGCGATCTTTGCCGAGTTGATGGCTGAAAAGCTGACGACGACTCAATGGGCAGCCCTTGCCAAGCTTCGGGAACTGCAGCCCTGTTCGCAAGGGAATCTCGGCCGCGAGACGGCCATGGACATGGCAACCATCAAAGGCGTAGTGGACCGCCTGGTGAAACGCGGTCTGATCAATACCAAGCCCGACACCGAGGATGCTCGCCGCCTCGTTTTGACGCTGACGAAGGCCGGGGAGGAAACGATAGACAGGAATCGTTCCGCAGCCCTGGACGTATCGACGCAGACCCTCAAGCCACTCACCCCCGGCGAACGCATGATGCTGATGGAACTTCTTCAGAAGATCTGCTGAAGGAAGGTCATTTTTGGCCGCCGCACCGCAACACCAAGCGAAAGGAAGTCCCGCTATGTCCACTCGTTCCATCCCAAGTGCTGAATTCGCCATCGTCTGCGGCAGCGCCAATTGGGGTCTGCGTTTTCCTGATGACCTCGATGAGCCTGGGGTGACGGTAGTTGCGCGGGATCTTGAATTCGACACCCCCTGGGGTTCGAGCGGCGACTGGAAGGTCTTGGAGATCGACGGCTCGAAGACTGTCGACGGACGGAGCCGCAGCGTGCTAACCGTTTTCTCGCATGGCTGGCCCCTCGATCGCATCGACCATGAGGCGAACAGGCGCGTTTTTTGGCTGCTGCAGGAGGCCGGTGTGCGCAAGGTCATTGCGTGTTCTACAGCGGGCTCGCTCAATCGCGCGATCCTGGAACGTGATTTCGTTATTGCCAGCGACATGCTTGAATTGACCCAGACCCAGTATTCGCTGCTGCCGAACCGCTTCCGCTACGACTGCTCGGGCAAGCAACTCGTCTGCCCGCATTGCGCCGCGGTCATGGAGCGCACAGCGAAGGCGTTTTGGCCGGCCGATTCCCGCGTCTTCGGTCCACGTGCGCAACTCGTCGCGGCCCATGCCTGGGGGCCGCGCCTGACGTCGCCAGCAGAGGTCACGGCCTATCGCACGCTCGGTGCCGATTTCATCAACCACAGCCTTGCGCCTGAGGCGACACTGGCGCGTGAGATTGGCGCCTGCTTCGTCAATTGCGCCTTCATCACCGCTGCATTTCAAAATTATTTTGCGCCACCAGAGGTGAACGTGTTGGGCGAAGGCGTCCTCAGCGACATGAAGTTCACGGCCTCGCGCATTGCACTCCATGCCATTGCCGCCTTTGAACGCGACAGCGGTTGCCTCTGCGCGAATTTGCGTTCTCTGCAGCCAGACAGCCACGCAGAACGGCGCTGACAATGCCGTCCACAGAGGAGCGATGTCGTCAGACTCCTTTGTGGCATCTGCTCCATCCGCATTATCGTGGCGAACGGCATCGCCGATATTGCCCCCAGCGCTTCGTTTTCGCGAAACCTGAGACGTGCCCTCTGAAAGGCGGACAAGAAAGCGAAGTTTTTCAATTCCAGTCCGTGTTTTGAAAATCCATTCCTCGGCATCTCTTATTATCTATTTAATTTGTAGATAATATAGAAATTTATCGAGGAGACGGAGATGACTGAACGGACAATCCTTGGTCTATCCGGCAATGTTAAAAAACCATCGCGGACTGCATCGCTTGTAGAGGCGATCGTGTTGGCCTCCGCCGAGCGGACAGGGGCTTCGCAGCATATAATCGAGCTGGTCGACGCGGCCCCTGTCTTGTTTAAGGCCTTGCGGGCTGACCAACTCGATGCGCAGGGGCGTGCGATTATCGACGCCGTCGAGGCGGCCGACGTTCTCGTCGTCGGCTCGCCGGTCTACCGCGCGTCCTATACCGGCGCGCTCAAGCATCTTTTCGATCTGGTCGACTACCGGGCGCTGACCGGCAAGCGCGTCATTCTGGCTGCTACCGGCGGAACCCCGCTGCACGGCCTTATGACCGAGCATCAACTGCGGCCGCTGTTCGGCTTCTTCAACGCCCTGACGCTGCCGACAGCGATCTACGCCACCGAAGCCGACTTTACGGGTTACGAAATCAGCAACCCCGCCGTTCATGAGCGCATTGAACGCGCCGTTTCAGACCTCGCGCAGGTTCTGCCTGCCACCGATCAAACCGCTGCCACGCGCGCTCCCGGCCACCGCCCGGCGCTTGTCGCAGCTTCCGCCTGACCATTTGAAGAGGGAGAGTGCAATGTCCTACGTCAGCAGAGAGCCGGTCAAATTCGCCTACTGGGTGCCCAATGTTTCGGGTGGCCTGGTCATCTCGAACATCGAGCAGCGCACGAGCTGGACGATTGAGTACAACAGGAAGCTGGCGCAAATCGCCGAGGCCAGCGGCTTCGACTATGCGCTGAGCCAGATCCGCTTCACCGCCGGCTATGGCGCCGAGTTCCAACACGAATCGGTCTCCTTCAGCCATGCGCTGCTGGAATCGACCACGACGCTGAAGGTCATTGCCGCCATTCTGCCGGGTCCGTGGAATCCGGCGCTGGCCGCCAAGCAGATCGCCACGATCAACCACCTGACCAATGGTCGCGTTGCGGTCAACGTCGTCAGCGGCTGGTTCCGCGGCGAGTTCCAGGCAATCGGCGAGCACTGGCTCGATCACGACGAGCGCTATCGCCGCTCGGAGGAGTTCATCCGCGCCCTGCGTGGCATCTGGACCGAAGACAACTTTACCTTCCGCGGCGATTTCTATCGCTTCAACAACTATTCGCTGAAGCCGAAGCCGATCGATCCGCAGCCGGAAATCTTCCAGGGCGGTTCTTCGCGGGCAGCCCGCGACATGGCGTCGCGCGTTTCAGACTGGTACTTCACCAACGGCAACACGCCGGAGGAAATCGGCAAACAGGTGGCGGACATCCAGGGCAAGGCGAAGGCCAATGGGCATTCCGTCCGCGTCGGCGTCAATGCGTTTGCCATCGTGCGTGAGACCGAAGAGGAAGCGCGCGCCGTTCTGGCCGAAATCATTGAAAAGGCCAATCCGGAAGCAGTCAACGCCTTCGGCCACGAGGTCAAGAATGCCGGAAAGTCGTCGCCGGAAGGTGAGGGGAACTGGGCGAAATCCTCCTTCGAGGATCTGGTCCAGTACAATGACGGCTTCCGTTCCAACCTGATCGGCACGCCTGAGCAGGTAGCGCAGCGTGTGGTCGATCTGAAGCGCGCCGGTGCCGACCTCATTCTTCTCGGTTTCCTGCATTTCCAGGAAGAGGTCGAGTATTTCGGCAAGCATGTCATCCCTCTGGTGCGGGCCATCGAAGAGGCGGACGCCGCAACCGCAATCGCCGCGGAATAAGTCAGTACAGCATAGGCAGCCGGTGTTTCGGCCGTCACCGGGAACGACAGAGCCGCAGATCGTGCCGCGATCTGCGGAAGGGATATTGCGCGCCAGAGCATACGGTTGGTGCGGTGGAGAAGAGGGGCATGCACACGATGACATTGGCTTTCGGAGCGCTCGGATCAGCGCCCTTCCCGCCGGAGATACAGGAGCATCTGGCTGGCCTCGACACACCCCCGCGTCGTGACGAAGATCGGCAGAAAAAACTCGGCGACACGGTTCTGGATCTTGTGGGCGTGACCTTGTCCTTCGGCGGTGTCGTGGCCCTGACGGATATCGACCTGTCGGTAGCGCGCGGAGAGATCCTTGCGATCATCGGGCCGAATGGCGCGGGAAAGAGCTCGATCATCAATGTGATCAGTGGCGTGTACCGGCCGGATCGCGGTCTTGTGCGCCTGTCCGGAAGACACTATGCGCAGGTCCCGACGCAGCATCTCGCCCGTCTCGGCATTGCCCGCACGTTCCAGAACCTAGCCTTGTTCAAGGGGCTGAGCGTTCTGGACAATGTCGTGGTCGGCCGGGCTCACAAGACACGGTCGAGCTTCTTTGAGCAGATCGTCGGTTTCGGAAGATCAAGGGCCGAACAAGCGGACGCACGAAGCCGCGCCTTAGACGTTCTCGACTTCCTGCATCTCTCACATGTCAGCGACCGCCTGGCCGGAACCCTGCCTTACGGACTGCGGAAGCGCGTGGAGCTTGCGCGCGCGCTTGTGGCTGAGCCCGAAATCTTGCTGCTTGACGAGCCGATGGCGGGCATGACCGCAACCGAAAAGAACGAGATGGCCGGCTTCGTGCGCGCCGCCCGCGATCAATATGGCACCACCGTTGTCCTGATCGAACACGATATCGGCGTCGTCATGGGCCTGTCCGACCGGGTGGCTGTGCTCGATTACGGCCGCAAGATTGCGGACGGAACGCCTGACGAGGTCCAGCGGGATCAGCGGGTCATCGATGCCTATCTGGGTGTTGCGCCCGAAAACGAAGACGGGGAGGGCATCTGATGGCCAATTTCGACTGGTTGTTCTTCACCGAGGTTCTCGTCGGAGGCCTTCTTTCCGGCGTCATGTACTCGCTTGTCGCGATCGGTTTCGTGCTGATCTACAAAACCTCGGGTGTCCTGAATTTCGCCCAAGGGGCGATGCTGCTGTTCGCGGCGCTGACCTTCGTCAGTCTCACCGAGCGCGGCATTTCCTTCCCGCTGGCATTCGCCATTACCTTCGCGATCATGGTCGGCATCGGCATTGCCATCGAGCGTACGGTCTTGCGGCCGTTGACCAACAAGCCGCCGATCACGCTGTTCATGGCCACGCTCGGCCTCTCCTACGTCATCGAGGGCGCGGCGCAGCTTATCTGGGGCACGCAGGTGCACGGGCTCGACCTCGGCATCGAGGATGTGCCTTTCGATGTCGGCGGTGTCTATATCAGCCAGTTCGATATCTTTGCTGCGGTCATTGCCGCAGGAATGGTGGCGCTGCTCTCGGCCTTTTTCCGCTACACCCGCATCGGTCTCGGCTTCCGCGCTGTTGCGGACGACCAGTTCGCGGCTCTTGCAGTCGGCCTGAGATTGCCGTGGATCTGGGCGTCGGTCTGGGCCGCTGCCGGTTTGGTGGCGCTGGTCGCCGGTCTTTTGTGGGGCGCCCGTGTCGGCGTACAATTCTCGCTGTCGTTAATCGTTCTGAAAGCCCTGCCGGTGCTGGTCCTTGGTGGTTTTGACTCGATCCTGGGCGCGATTGTCGGCGGTCTTTTGATTGGCGCGTCAGAGAAACTCGCCGAGGTCTATATCGGCGAATATTTCGGCGGCGGCATCGAGGGCTGGTTTGCCTATGTCATCGCACTCGCCTTCCTGCTTGTGCGCCCCTCCGGCCTGTTCGGCCAGAAGCTTGTGGAAAGGGTCTGACCGATGTCCACGATCACCTACGACCTGCCGTCCTACCGTTTCCCCGCCCGTTGGGCCGCGCCGTTGGCCTTGCTCGTCATAGCCTATGTTGCGGTACCGCTTCTCGGCTCAAGCTACCTCTTTGAAGCCATTCTACTGCCATTCCTGGCGCTTAGTCTTGCCGGTCTCGGCCTCAACATTCTCACGGGATATGCAGGCCAAGTCTCGCTTGGAAGCGCTGCCTTCATGGCGGTCGGCGCCTTCGCCGCGTTCAATTTCAACCTGCGAGTCGATGGCCTTCCGCTGATATTCAGCCTCGTTCTCGCAGGCTTCGCCGCTGCCGCCATCGGCCTGGTGTTCGGCCTGCCAAGCCTGCGCCTGAAGGGTTTCTATCTCGCAGTATCGACGCTTGCCGCGCAGTTCTTCGTGCAGTGGGCGCTGACGAAATTCAGCTGGTTCTCCAACGATTCCGCATCCGGCGTGATCGATGCGCCGCAGCTCTCGATTGCCGGTTTCATCTTCGAGGGACCGGTCGGGCGATATTATTTCGCTCTGACAGTGGTGGCCGTGTTGACGTTGCTGGCGTACCGGCTGGTGAATTCGCAGACCGGCCGCAATTTCATAGCCGTGCGTGACAACGAGACGGCGGCACGCATCATCGGCGTGCCGGTGCTGAAGACCAAGCTCCTCGCCTTCGCGATCTCCTCCTTTATCATCGGCGTCGCCGGCGTGCTCTGGGCCTTTGCCTATCTCCGCACCGTAGAGCCTGCCGGCTTCAATCTCGACCGGTCGTTCCAGATCCTCTTCATCGTCATCATCGGCGGGCTCGCCTCGATCCGCGGCGCCTTTTTCGGTGCGGCGCTGATCGTCGTGTTCCCGCTCGTTCTGTCTCGGCTTGGTGCGTTCCTGCTCGGGGACGTCTTCAATTCGGGCGTGCTCGACATGACGCAGCGCATCGTTCTCGGTGCCCTGATAATCCTGTTCCTGATCCTCGAACCGGATGGCCTCGTGGCCCTCTGGGACCGGGTCCGAGAACGCATCGGCGCCGCCGTCGCGCGGTTCTGATCAAGTCCGGAGCCCTGCAAGCTCTGAAACGCAGTCCAAACTCTTCCAGATCAACAAAGGACCGGTGCCTTGCCCGGTCGATACCCGGAGTGTGTCCAAACATGACGATCCTCAGCAAATTTAAGATCGCGGCGCTGGCCGCCGGCCTCGCCTTCACGGTGGCGCTGCCAATGGCCCATGCCGACGAGCAGTACTTCCCGCTCCAGAGCTACCGCGTCGGCCCCTATGCGGCCGGCGGCACCGGCTTCTTTGGCGGCTTCATCGATTATCTCAACCTGATCAACACCCGCGATGGCGGCGTCAACGGCGTCAAGCTGACCTGGTCGGAGGCCGAAACCCAGTACGAGGTCGAGCGCGGCGTCGAGGCTTATGAGCGGCTGAAGAGCAACCCGAACGTCGCGGCTTGGAACCCGCTCTCCGTCGGTATTGCCTATGCGATGATCGACCGGATCACGGCCGACAAGGTGCCGCTCATTACCGTCAACCACGGCCGGACCGACTCTACAGACGGCCGCGTCTTTCCTTATGTCTTCCCGCTGTTGCTCAACCCCTACAGCGAGACCTCGGGCATCGTGAATTACATCGCCTCGAAAGAGGGCGGGCTTGAAAGCCTCAAGGGCAAGAAGATCGCCGTGCTCTACCACGGCTCGCCCTATGGCAAAGAAACCATCCCGATCTACGAACTGCTGGCGCAGAAATACGGCTTCGAACTGCAGCAGATCGAAGTTCCGCATCCCGGCAACGAGCAGCAGTCGCAATGGTTGGCGATCCGCCGTGCCAAGCCGGACTACGTCGTCTTGCGCGGCTGGGGTGTCATGAACCCCGTCGCACTGAAGACGGCAGCCAAGACCGGCTTTCCGGTCGATCACATCATCGGCAATGTCTGGTCGAACTCGGAAGAAGACGCCATTCCGGCTGGCGATGCGGCCAAGGGGTATACGGCGATCACCACGCAGGCGTCCGGCGCCGAATATCCGGTGGTTCAGGAGATCGTCAAGACGATCTACGACGCGGGCAAGGGCAACCTTGAAGACAAGAAGCGTATCGGCTCGGTCTACCACAATCTCGGCATCGTCAACGGCATCCTGAATGTCGAGGCGATCCGGATCGCGCAAGAGAAGTTCGGCAAGCGGACGCTGACGGGTGACGAAGTCCGTTGGGGCTTCGAGCATCTGCAACTCGATCCGGCCCGTGTCGAGGCACTCGGGGCCAAGGGTCTTTTCCACTCGATCAACGTCACTTGGGACAATCACGAGGGCAATGGCTATGTGACCTTCCAGCAGTGGGACGGCGCCAAGTGGAATGTCGTTTCCGACTGGATTGCGCCCGACTGGGCGCTGTTGCGTCCGATCATCGAGAAATCCTCAGAAGCCTATGCCTCGGAAAAGGGCATCAAGCTGCGCACGGCGGAAGACGCCGAGACCGCCACAAACTGATCCTTCAAAGCCGCGCGACGGCGGGCGCGGCTTTGAAGACTGGGCGCGGGGATGGTTGTCGTTCCCTCTCAACCAGCCTCGCGCCTTCTCCTTTCAATCCCAGCCTTTTGAAGTCACAGGAACACGATCATGGTTCTCGACAACGCTCTGCTTGCCGTCGATGGTCTGAAGGCAACCTATAATCATGCCATCACGGCGCTTGCCGGCGTCAGCTTCACTTTGGCGCGCGGCGAGATCCTGGCGCTTCTCGGAGCCAATGGCGCCGGCAAGACGACGACGCTCAAGGCTCTATCCAATCTGCTTCCCGCAGAACGTGGACAGATCGTTTCCGGCAGCATCCGGTTCGAAGGTCTCGATGTCGCAAGGACGAGCCCCACCGATCTCGTGCGGGCCGGACTTGTCCAGGTCCTTGAAGGTCGCCATTGCTTCCGCAGCCTGACGGTCGAGGAAAATCTCGTCTCCGGCGGGCTCGGCCGGAGCAGCTCACGCACGGAAATCGCTGAGGATCTCGAGAAGGTTTACGCGCATTTTCCCAGGCTGAAGGAAAAGCGCCGGGCGCTTTCCGGCCTGACGTCGGGTGGCGAGCAACAGATGACGGCGATCGGCCGGGCGCTGATGTCGCGGCCTCGCCTGCTGGTGCTCGACGAGCCATCCATGGGATTGGCGCCGATTGTCGTCCAGGACATTTTCCACGCGCTGCGCCGTCTCAACCGTGACGAGGGGCTCTCGATCCTCGTGGCAGAACAGAACTCTGCCGTCGCGCTGAAATATGCCCATCGCGCCATCATCCTCGAAAATGGTGTGACCGTGCTTGCCGGCGATGCGCGGGATCTGCGCGAGCGTGATGACGTGAAGTCTTTCTATCTCGGCCAGAAGACGGTGGCTCCGGCCATCCCGGCCCTTGCCAGTTAAAACCACCCAATCCAAGAGGAGAAACCAAACATGACCCTTTCCAACATCATCACCGAGAATGCCGCAAAGGCCGTGCCGCCGGTTCCGCGTCCCGCCGAGGCCGCCCACATCATCAAGACCGATGCCGAAGCGATCGCTGTCGCCAAGGCACTCGCGGCCGAGTTCATCAAGGAGTCAGCCGCACGCGACCGCGAGCGGATCTGGCCCGTCAAGGAACTGGACGCTTTCTCGCAGAGCGGGCTTTGGTCGATAAACGTGCCGAAGACATTCGGCGGCCCCGAAGTCTCCTATGCGACACTCGCGAAGGTGATCGAGATCATCTCGGCAGCCGACTCTTCCATCGGCCAGATCGCCCAGAACCATCTGGGCGTCGTTGCCGCCATCCGGACCGTTTCTGACGCCGACCAGCAGAAGCTGCTCTTCGCAGAGGTTTTGAAGGGTACGCGGTTCGGCAACGCCTTTTCTGAATTTGGCTCCAAGCGTGCCGTCGATTTCGAAACCCGGTTTGTCGATGCCGGCGATCATGTCGTCGTCAACGGCCAGAAGTTCTACTCGTCCGGCGCACTGCTTGCCCATCTCGTGCCGATCGTCGCGCTCGATGACGAGGGCAGGGCCTGGTATGCAATCGCCGAGCGCGATGCGCCGGGCTTGACGGTCATCGACGACTGGTCCTCCTTCGGCCAGCGTACTACCCTGTCGGGCACGGTCTTGCTCAACAACGTCAAAGTGCCGAAGACGCATCTCGTGCCCGGCTACAAGGGCTATGAAGTGCCGACCGCGGACGGGGCGATCTTCCAGATCATCCAGGTTGCGGTCGATACAGGCATCGCTCAAGCCGCGATCGACGAGACGATCAGTTTCGTGCGCACCAAGAGTCGGGCCTGGGTGGATTCCGGCGTCGATAATGCGTGGGACGATCCCTACACGATCCAGGCGATCGGCGACCTGACACTGCGGCTCCATGCGGCCCAGGCACTACTGGAAAGAGCAGGCTACGCCATTGATCGCGCTATTCTCGACGCGAACGCTGAGACCGTCGCGGAGGCGCAGATCGTCACGGCCGAAGCAAAGATACTCTCCACGGAAATCGCAATTGCGGCCACGAACAAACTGTTCGAACTGGCCGGCACGCGCTCGACGCTTGCCGAACACGGTCTCGATCGCCATTGGCGCAATGCCCGCACACACACGCTGCACGACCCCGTCCGCTGGAAGTATTCGATCCTTGGGAAGTACTTCCTCAACGGCGAAAAGCCGCCGCTCCACGCCTGGAGCTGACCATAGCTTGGGCAGGGGGCGGGCGATCGCGCCGTCTTCCCTGCCTGTCGACTACCGGTGGATTGGCCCTGGCTGAAAAGTGTTGTAAGGGCGCGCAGCTCCTCGACGCCAGGGTGTCGGACCTGTTCCCGGCGATGGACACCATGATATCCTTCTGGATCTGCGTCAGTGCCATGTATCCGGGATACTGGTCAAGTTTCTGTATTTATTGCCGGACAACCGCGACACCGTTGGGTCAAACAGGCCCGACGCTGGCAACCGCGGCCCAGGACGCAACTGGGGTATCATGCGCACGAGTTTGCGCATAGCTGGGGGAAACAGGCATATCCATTCGAAGGTCCTTTATCAGTGAGAGCGTTCGGCCGGAGGCGTGAGCTGCCGGCCGAGGTTCGTCATCCAAACTTCACAAGGTTGAGTGCGGGGAGCGGACCGCCCGGGAACTGCACGAGCTTTCCGCCGACCGAGACCGGACCGAGATCGATCCCCGCGAAGCCCAGCTTGGCGATCAGTGCACCAACTTCGGCTTTCGACCTCGCGTCGTCCCCCGAGTAGAAGAGGACGCGGCTTCCACCCTCGGCGCGCGGATCACCAGAGAGCAGATGCGGAGGGAGATGGTTGAAGGCCTTTACGACACGAGCACCCGGGACCAAGTCAGCGAAGACTTCCGTCGACAGACGGCCATTGAGTTCCGCTGGCTGGAAGAGCGGACGCTCGATCGGGTTGTTGGCGTCGATCACGATGCGGCTGGCCCAATCGGGAAGGTCCAACAATGCCTTTGGCAACTTCGACCACGGGACGGCGACCAGCACAAGATCGGCCTGGGCAGCCTCTTCGATAGTGCCTGCCGTGATGTGTGGAGTCAGTTCGCGTGCGAAGTCCCGAAGCGTGTCGGGACCGCGGCTGTTGGAGATCGTTGCGGCGATCCCGTTTCGTGCAAGCGCGCGGGCGAATGCGGAGCCGATTTCGCCGGCACCAATGATGCCAATAGACATTGGTGGTCTCCAGGTGGGATTGATGATCAGGCGGTGAAGCCGCCATCGGCGACGATGTCAGCACCGGTCACGAAGGCAGCCTCCGGGCTGGCGAGATAGGCCACGACGCTGGCGACCTCGTAGTCCTTGCCGTAGCGTCCGATTGCCATGCCGGGGCCGACGATCTTCGAGACGGGACCTCCATCGGGATTCATGTCGGTGTCGGTCGGGCCGGGGTGCACGGTGTTCACGGTGATACCCTTGGGACCAAGGTCTCGCACGAGGCTGCGGTTGAAGCCGGCAACGGCTCCCTTCGTCAGCGTATAGAGAGAGGCTGTCGGAAAGGCTGCATAGCGGACCATCGACGAACCGATATGGATGATCCGGCCGCCCGACTTCATACGGCGTGCAGCTTCCTGCGTGCCGACGAACACACCGGTCACATTGACCGCGATCATGCGCTCGTAGTCTTCGAACTTGATGTCCTCGATCGGACCACCGAGTGCGATGCCGGCATTGTTGACGAGGATATCGAGGGAGCCGAACGTTTCCTCCGTCTTGGCCACTGCGGCCCGTACGGATTCAGGGTTCCCGGAGTCGGCGTGGATGGCGATGGCGCGACCGCCAGCGCTTTCGATGTCCGTCACGACTGCGGCTGCCTTCTCCGGCGATGCGCTGTAGGTGATGGCGACAGCGGCTCCATCTGCCCCAAGGCGCTTTGCGATGGCTGCGCCGATAGAGCGCGAACCGCCCGTGACGAGGGCGGTCTTGCCGGACAGTTTCAGAGAGGTGTTGGTCATTGCGATCACTCCGTTGCTTGGTTTCAATGGAGTGAATATCGCCCTCTTATTGCTCTATGATTAGTGACAATTGACTGTTATTAATTTCAAGTAATCATTGAAAGATGCCTCATGGAAACCCTGGCAAATCTGGAGTCCTTCGTCCGCAGCGCGGAGCTCGGCAGCTTCTCTTCTGCAGCCCGCAGGCTGGGTTTGACGCCAGCCGCGGTGAGTAGGAATGTCGCCACCCTCGAATCCAACTTGAAGCTCCGACTATTCCAGCGCAGCACGCGGAGTCTGACACTTACGGAGGCGGGCGAGCGCTTCCTTCATTCGGTCCGTGATCACCTGGAGAGCCTTCAAGGTGCGATTGCCGAGGCATCCAACGAACAGGCCGAACCGGCAGGTGTGCTGAGACTGAGCATGAGCCCCACATTTGGAGTTGAGTATGTTCTCCCCAAGCTGCCCGAGTTCATGAGCCGATACCCGCTGATAAGGCCGGAATGGATGTTCGAGAACCGGCAGGTGGACCTGATCGCCGAGGGATACGATGCGGCGATTGGTGGCGGATTCGAGCTGACGCCGGGTATCATCGCAAAGACTCTTGCCTCGGCCCACATTATCGCTGTTGCCTCGCCGTCATACATGCAGGATCGGGTTCCGCCTCACGACCCATCCGGCCTAACTGAGCTAGACGGCATCGTCATGCGTTCATTGCGGACAGGTCGAATTCGGCAGTGGCAGATGAGAAACGTCGCAGGTGAAGAGCAGTCATCGGCGCTGAAGGAAAGGATCGTCGTCAACGACCCAGCCGCAATGCGATCAGCTGCGGTTCTGGGGCTTGGCGTCGCCATGATCGCGAAACCGGACGCCTTACCTTACCTGGAGAACGGTGAACTCGTCCGGTTGATACCTGCATGGTACGCGGACGCTGGTCCGATTTCGATTTACTATGCGAACCGAACCTTACTTCCGACCAAAACTCGCGTTTTTATTGATTTCATCGGCGAGGTCTTTCAACGCGAAAGGTGGCCAGAACGGTTTGCAGGTACGCTGGGCTAGTGTCCGCTGTCGCTGGCGCTCTTTGGACGAAGTCCGTTTGTAAGCGCTAAGCGCAGGGCTGCAATTAAACGCGGTCGACGTCTGCACCTTAAACTTCTACAAGTTGGGGATTTTTTCAGGAATTGCTCTTTTGATTCAGTGGCGTAGGACGACGTTGGTGGACTTTGCTACCTAATGCCGCGACGATCAACCCCCGTCCACCCACCTTGCCGCGGCGATCTTGCGCGCTCGCCCGCCTTCCCAATCGTAGGACAATAGTCCCCCTCCTTCGTCCAGAGGAAACGGCTAGCTCGGCGAGCTAGGCCTGTGGCTTGATGCTAACGATCGCTCCGGCCCTTCTCAGGAAGGTGATGTGTTCGCATAGTTCGTTGCGGATTGCTGTTCCCGCCACCGCCGCCTGGCCCACGGCCTGACTAATCTGGGCAAACCGAGAACGACGTCGCCTGCGATGTAGGGCCTGGAACCGCTTGTCCGTATCTGGTGAACCTGTACGCCAAGTGCGAAGTGGCTGAAATAGGTGCCCCGTTTTGCCGACTGGAGTAATGGATCAGATCGTGACCTGCTCCCCTATTTCCACAACCCGGTTGGCGGGAAGCTTGAAATACGTCGACGGGTCGATCCCAAGGCCTGCAAGCGCGATGTAGATGTTATCCTGCCACCTGGGCAGACCGGAATTCGGATCGCCGATCAGCGTCCGTCGTCCGAGATAGAAGGACGTCTGCATGATTTCGAACTTGAAGCCCGCCTTCTTGCAGAGTGCGAGCGCCTTCGAAACGTTGGGTTCGTCCATGAAGCCGAAGGACAGTTCGAGCCTGGTAAACCGTTCAGTCAGCTTCGTCATCGTCACGCGGCTCTCTTCCGGGACATAAGGTTTTTCTGACGTCCGGACGGTGAGGATGACGTTCTTCTCATGAAGTACGTGGTTGTGTTTGATGTTGTGCAGCAGCACTGCGGGCGTCTTGTCGCCGACGCTGGTCAGGAAAATGGCCGTGCCTGGAACCGTGACAGGGGCATGATCTGACTTTTCGATGGAGCGGATGAATGTCTCAAGCGGGATGTCGTGACGGGCCGTCTTTTCGCGAAGCAGGTGCGAGCCTCGTGTCCAGGTCCACATGATAATCATCATTGAGATCGCGAGCATGACCGGGACCCAACCACCATCGTGGATTTTAAGCAGGTTGGCACCGAGGAACACTGCCTCAAGGACAAGCAGGGGTAGGAGCACCGCCCCGGCCGTGAGGACGGACCAACCCCACGCAGTCCGCAGGAACTGAAAGGACATCAGCGTCGTCACCACCATCGCGCCAGTGACCGAGATGCCGTAGGCGGTGGCGAGCGACTCGGAGTCTCCGAAAGCGAAAATCAGGACGATGACGCCGACGAAGAGGAGGATGTTCACAGCCGGCACGTAGATCTGGCCCGTATTCGTCTCGGAAGTGAAGGTGATCTGGAGTCTCGGCAGGAAGCCGAGATGAACAGCCTGGCGAGCGAGCGAGAACGCGCCGGTGATGACCGCCTGGCTGGCGATGATCGTAGCCATCGTTGCCAGAATGACGACGGGGAGAAGCGCCCACTCCGGGTACATTCGGTAAAATGGGTTGTCGGCCGCCTCGGGATGGGCAAGGACGAAGGCCCCCTGACCGAGATAGTTCAGCGCCAGGGCGGGAAACACCAGGATGAACCAAGCAGTCTGAATGGGCTTGCGTCCGAAGTGACCGAGGTCAGCATAGAGCGCCTCCGCCCCCGTTACCGTAAGGAACACCGCGCCGAGCACGATGAGGCCGACAAAGCCAGCATGGGTGATGAACCAGAGCGCGTTGAGGGGGTTTAGCGCCTGGAGGATCGTCGCGTCGTCGCCGATGTGCAGTAGGCCGCCCCAGCCCATAGCCAGAAACCACACGACTGTGATCGGCCCGAAAAAGTTGGATACGGCGGCCGTGCCCTTGGACTGGGCTAGGAACAGGGCAGCCATGACGGCGGCGCTCATCGGCAGCACGTAGTCGGAGAGGGCGGGTGTCACGAGCTTGAGACCTTCGAGCGCGGACATGACCGATAGGGCGGGTGTGATCATCGCGTCGCCGATGAAGAGCGCCGCACCGATGATCCCCGCGAAAAACAGAAAAGGTAAATAGCTTCCCGACTTCTTCATCAGGAGCGCCAGCAGCGAGAGCGTACCGCCTTCACCGTCGTTGTCTGCTCGCAGAAGGAAGAGGACGTACTTGAAGGTGACAATGATCGTTAGTGTCCACACCATCAACGAGATGAGACCGACGACTTCGTCCTGGCTGACGCCATCGTGCGAGAACGGACGGAGGGCCTCGCGGAACGCGTAGAGAGGGCTGGTCCCGATGTCGCCATAGACGACGCCGATTGAGCCGAGGAGAAGGACGAGGAACTTGCGCGTTTCGGACGTCTCTTCCGACGCCACGGTGTGGGATTCAGTCATGCAGTCTCCGGCACAGTGGGCGTTTTCGGATCGACGGGCCTTTCGAACATATGGTGCACTGCGACATGTCCGGCAAATGCTATCCTAGACCGTCCGCGGAGTCACCGTTAACTCCGTGGTGTCACCAGGCTGATGCAGCCATCTTCAGGCAATTGATAGCGTGCCTCTTGAACCGGATGAAGACAGCCTACATCTATGGCCCATCACCCGTTTCGATTGCCTCCTGCAACGACGATGTCGTGCGCTCGAGGTTATCCGGGTCGGCGAGGGCGCTCCCCGAAAGGGTCGAGCGCCCTTTGCATTTCAAAGCCTGCGAACGGCAGTGAGCTCCGAGTTGGACGTTCGCGGTTCACCCACCGAACAAGCCAGGCGGTGTTCCAGCATCACGATGTCCCGTGCTACGTTCCCGCAATCTTCAACAAATCAGGAAACCTCGACCCCATGCCTGACCAGGATGGCAGTATATTCGACTATGTGGGCATCCTCGCCGTATTTCTTCTCGTAGCCGCGAACGGCTTCTTCGTCGCCGCGGAATTCTCGCTGGTCTCGGTCAGGCGGAGCAGGGTCACCGAACTGGTCAGCGCGGGCAGGATGAACTCAACTGCACTGCAGAGGGCGGTCGACAACCTCGACGCCAATCTTGCCGCCACCCAGCTCGGCATCACCATTTCGTCGCTGGCTCTGGGCTGGGTCGGGGAACCCGCCTTGGCGCATCTCATCGAACCGCTTCTGGCGTTCTTGCCCGGCACATGGGCAACCGCGAGTTCGCACGCGATCGCGATCGCAATCGCGTTTATCATCATCACGGCGCTCCATATCGTCCTCGGAGAGCTGGCACCCAAGAGCCTCGCCCTCCAGCGCAGCGAGGGAACGGCACTTGCCGTAGTGCGCCCCCTCGGCTTCTTCCTCGTGGTGCTCAAGCCTGCGATCATGACGCTCAACGGTCTCGGCAACCTTGTCCTTAGGCTGGTCGGACTCCGTCCCGGAACGGGCGAGTCGTCACTCCATTCGGCGGACGAACTGAAGCTTCTCGTCGCCGAGAGCCAGGAGGGAGGTCTTCTTGACGTCGCCCAGCAGCAATTGGTCGAGCGGGTGTTCAACATCGGCGACCGCCACATCTCCGATATCATGACGCCGCGGCTTGACGTCGACTGGATCGACGCCGACGATAGCCTGGAGGACATGCTCACGACCATCCGCGAATCGCATCACGATCAGCTTGTGGTCTCTCGTGGCACGATCGATGAACCAATCGGAATGGTCTTGAAAAAGGACCTGCTGATCCAGGTTCTCAACGGTGGCACGATCGATCCCATGGCGGTAATCAAGCAGCCCCTTGTCCTACACGAGTCAACGCCGGTCTTTCGCGTCCTCGACAACTTCAAGGCATCGCCCGTGCGCCTCGCCATCGTGATCGATGAATACGGAAGCTTGGAAGGCATCGTCACGCAGACGGACCTGCTCGAGGCGATCGCCGGAGACCTACCCGGCTCCGAGGGGGAACTCCCCAACGTGGTGGAGAGAACGGATGGGTCGTTGCTGATGGAAGGATCGATGCCCGCTTACGAGGCATTCCAACGTCTGGACCTCGGCGATGGTCCAGATGATGGCGACTTCCACACGCTCGCGGGCTTCGCCCTCTATAAGTTGAAGCATCTGCCTGTGGTGGGCGAGACGTTCCAGCACGACATATGGTCCTTCGAGGTCATCGACATGGACGGACGGCGGATCGACAAGATATTAGCCAAACGCATTCCCGAGGTATAAAAGGGCCGACGCGATTGCCGCGGCGCCCCGATGTCGAGGATGTCGATGCCGAGATGCATTTCCGTGACCGCCGAGCGGCAGCACTGCGTGACCGGTGGGGCTTGTCTGGGCGCAATACGCTCTCGACGATCGCGACAACATCTTCAGTTACACCGAAACAGAGAATCCGAGGGCTGCCGTTCACGTCGACGAGGAGATTGTCCGCGCGGCACGTCGTCGCCTCAACTTTCCCGAAAGCGGACTGGCCGGATTGCCGGAACACGTGCTCGGTATCCTCCGAACACCCAATATTGCCGCCTATGCGGTGATGACTGATTGGATTCGCGTTATACGTGTTTTGCATGACGCCCAGACATGGCCCGTCGAGATCGAAGGCGAGTAGTCTTACGACTGACAGCACCGCCCATTACCTGCCATAGCCCTCGAAGAACGCAGTCATTTCTTCGGCATAAGCGGTCGGCTCATTTGGGCATACTGAATCGGCAGGAAACCACAAGGAGGTGGGGTTTCGCCGCTTCGCGGGAATGTTTCGGAGGCTCAGGAACTCTTGTGTTCGCCGTCAACGAGTTTCTACGCGGCTCCAGCAACGCCTCAACATAACACAGCTACCCAAAAGGCGTACTGCGCTGCAGTAATTCGGCAACCGTACATTCTTCGTTCCACGATGGTTCACGAGGCTTATTAGCAGGTCCTTAGTGACCTCGTCACCTTGGCTCTACTTTCTTACATCGCGGTGCTGTTTGGTAACGCTAGAAGACCCAAACCGCATGTGACCTTGCCTCCGCTTTATCCAGTTTTGAACTCGCTCCAGCGGTTTTTGGTTGCTGTATTTGGGGCGTTAGCGGCGGGTTGTGGTCACAATCCCGTAGGATTCTTGTCAGTTCTGGTGCTATTGATAGAAACCATGGACATCCCGCGAGAATTCAGCCCGTGATGCCGGCGCGGTGTAAAACATATGTCCGCCCCGATAGAGCTTAAGCTCCACTCGGGTCGCGCCAAGATCCGGCGGTAGATGGTCGAGAACGTACTTGCTAAAACCGTAGGGTGTCAGCGCGTCGCTATATCCATGCGCCACCATCACCCGAAACTGGGGAATTACCGATAGGAGGTCGCGGATATCGGACACTGCGGTAGCTGTCATGCGGTTGTCGGCCCCCCGATCACCTTTCCATTCCCAGCGGCGGTTCACATCCTCGTTCAGCAGGGTGTAGGTCATATCGGTTCTGAAGGCGAGTTCATCACGGGCGTAAGCGGCAAAGGCAGCTCCGTAGGCCCGCGTATAGCCATCGAGCACCGGATCTTCGTTCTGGTCGGCGGCCGCTTCGGGATAGGCATCGACCACCGAATGTGCCGCGTCGTAGGGACTGACAACCCGGCGAGCTCCCGCCGATTTCTTCTTGTAGGTGTCGCCGATGAAGCCGCGTGTTTGCCGGATTGCCTCCTGCGGGATACCCGTGAGCGCCGACACGCGAGAGTAGAGCAGTTCCGCTGAAGCCCCTTGGGGAGAAGGACCTGCGAGCGAGGCAAGATAGTCGGTCATGGCAAAACGTTCGGCCTCCATCACGAGGTTCTGATCGAACTTATTTTTCCTCTCAAGCTCTGCAGCGGCAAGCGATGGCAAGCGCAGGGCAGCGGTGAGTGGATCGTCGCTAGCGCTCCACAGAAACCGGCCCTCGATCATCGGTGAGACCATGACGATGCCTGAAACAATTATTCCCTGGATATCTTTAAGGGCCGAAGCGACCTTCACGGCGCGAAATCCGCCGTAACTTTCGCCAACGAGATATTTCGGAGAAGGCACGCGTCCGTTCTTCTGCGCGTAGAGGGCGATGACCTTGGCGAGGCTCTCGGCGTCCTGACGAACCCCGTAGAAGCTTGTGGCAATATCGTTGCTGGCCGCACGGCTCCAGCCGGTCCCTACCGGATCGATCAGGACGAGATCGGTGAATGTCAGCCAGCTATCCGGATTGTCGTTGAGAGATGGCCGAGTGCCATCGTCCTGACGTTCCCCGAACTCAAGCGCGCGCGGACCGACCAGGCCGAGATGAAGATAGGCCGAAGCAGCGCCCGGCCCTCCGTTGAACACGAAGGTGAGCGGTCGGTCGATAGGGCGATCCTTCGCGACGTAGGCGGTATAGTAGATTATGGCGGAGCGTTCACCGTTCTGCCCTAACACGTCGAGAGTGCCTGCTGTCGCCGTATAAGGCAGCGTTTCGGTGCTGAGCTTCAGGCTATGCTGAGTGACGGAGTCCGGCGGAATGAGGCTGAAAATTCCGCCCGGTGCGCTTTGCTCCGGCGACGGACGATCGTCCGGCTCCTGTGCCGACACTGACGTGACGAGAAGCGCGAACAACAGCGCGACGATTTGGGTAATATGAAACACACGCAAGATCCAGCTCCTCCATGGTCGCGCCGTGCAGAGGACTGTAATGCGGGCGGCGCCGTCCGGAGAACTCAACTCATGTTGATCAGCAAAAAGCCCGCCGCGTCTGGCAGAGCAAATGGCGTGCTGTGGTCCGGGCAAGCGACGAGGCGGTGCTCGATTGTGGGACCGAATTCCTTTTCCGGCAAGGATTCCGGCCGGCCGAGATGTCACGCCCTCGAGGCAATACTATGTTCCGCCAGTCTCGCCCCAAAAGCCAGCAACCTTCCTCACAGTTTCTATGCCGACAGAGTTATTCCGGCGCGCCGACCTATCGCAACGCGCGTTCTAACCCATGACCGCGCCGTACATCCTCTCCGCCTTGGCGATCATATCTGGGGGTCTAGCGCTCTACCGGCCGACCTTCTCACCGTCCAATTGCGATGAAAAAAACTTAAGGATTCGCCGATGTAGGCGCATACTGTCTAGTCGCCAGCCGGAGGAACCAACATGCAGCCGATCAAAGCCCCGAAGCACGATGGCGACTACGACTACCGATTCCTCGATTGTCAGGAAGCGATTGAGAATAAGTTTCAACAGGTCATGGAAGAAGCAATCCGCGCCGGATGAACGCTTGAAGAGGCGGCGGCGCACTTGTCGAAGTTGCCGATTTGCTGAGGGAGCTGGCGATCGAAAATAAAAAGGCGAACGACGATACTGCGAACTGAATCGCTCTAGACTCTCTCCCCTTGATCTTTGTCGCCTATTTCGTTTTGCGCTAGTTTCTTCCAATTCGTTCGAACCGAAGGTACGTCATGACTCTCTCATTTCCCAATAGTGCCCGCAGTTATGACGAAACCCACAGGCGCGTTCGCTTTACCGGTTACGATGGAATGTTTGAGGTCAAATGTTTCGTGACCGTCGATGTTCTCGCCAGGGGATTGGCTCTGAGAACCCCGGCAGCAGAACGAGACTATCTCGAAGCCTTCGACAGGATGCGGGCAATAATCCTGGACGCGGCGAAGCGCGCGTACAACTCCAATGCGCAAGCCACAGTTCTGTTGGATGTATCGAACTTCAGGTAAACCGTGAACGACGCAACGCCGTGCGCGGCGTTGCGTCGCGAGCAAGAGGCCCGGCGTCAAAAGTTCGGCCACACTGTCGCCTGCACCAGACGCGCGCTGGCCGCAAAAGACAATCACAGCCCAGCCGCCACTTATCGAGGTGGCGGCTTTCGCCCTTGACGCAGTAGATGACGAGATGTTCTCAGGGATTAGTTAGCCGCGGAATACTCTACGCGCTTCCCTGCGTTCTGTGTTGTCGCGGATCGAACGGTTTTGAGTTTGCGGCGCTTCTCGCTGTAGTGGTGTAACTGCACGTCTTGGAGAAAAGTTCCTCGTCATCTCGAAAGGGGGGCGGCCGAAGTTTCTGCTCGGCCCAACACGTTCGACCTCAAAGCGTCAGATTTCGAAGTGCCAAGTTGGACAGAGATGAAGTCTGTGCCAGTCGCTCACGATACTCGTCGAAGCCAGGGGCCAAGTGGATCATGGGGACGGTCTCATCTCATAAATCCCCGCTCAAACGTGATGCAGCAACATCGGTCAACTTTTCGTCAACGATCGCGCTTGTCCACTTTTCTCGCCAAGCACAGATTGTCTTCTGATCTTCCTCAAGGTTCGTCGCAAAAAGCTTCCGGATCGTTTGATGAATTTCGCCGAGGATAGCGAAAAAGCCGCGAACGGCGACCGTGACAATCTAGGTTAGGAACGAAATTAGGAGCCGGTTCAGTCAACCGGCTCCGTCAATACAATCAGCTACCTAGCTGAAGAAACTGGTTCCCCGGGCCGCGACGCGAATGTCGCGCCGGAAATCCGAAGGCGGCATGCCGGCAATCTGCCGGAAAGCCTTGTTGAAGGCACTCACCGAACCGAAGCCGCTATCCAGCGCCACCTGCAGAATGCTGTCGTTGCAATTTATCAGCATGGCTTGCGCCCGCGAAAGGCGCAGCAGGGTCAAGTACTTGATCATCGTCATACCCGTCGACTTGCGAAACAGGTTCATGGCGTATTTCGGATGCAATCCGGCTGCTGCGGCGATATCGACTGCATCGATCTCCTCGAGAAAGTTGGCAGCGATGAAATCGCACATGCGCTCGACGCCGGACGACGGCGAAACCGAGGAGTTCTCGGCCGTGCATGCCTTGCCGGACGAAACGATCGTGTAAGGCTCCATGAACATTCGCTCGACGCGCAGCAGCAGTTCTTCCACCGCATGCTGGGCCTTTATCTCGTCTCCGGAGTTAGCCCAGCTACGCCAGCGCGGAAAGTTACGGTCGTCGGCACAATCCGTCTTGGATGTAAGCATCGTAGCGCCGCCCATCAGCATTGCCGAGATTGCCGGCGGCAGCCGCATGCGGAAGAAATGCACCAGTGGCAGATGAGCGCCGGCATAGATGGAATCGTCGGAGGACTCGTCCATCCTGTGCGGCTGCCCGCCCCAGAACAGACATATCTGTCCGGCGCCGAGCCTGAGATCATGGTCGGCCATGCGATAGTGCACCGAGCCTTGCATCACGTAGTTTACTTCGATCTGCGCATGCCAATGCGCGCGCAGCATAGTCGGGGGATGGGCGTGGAAGAAATGCAACCGGGTTGGCATGCCCTCGATGCTGCGGGCACCCGGCTGGTTGATCGCTCGTTCGACCATCTTACTTTCCGCCAAATCCACATTCCCTTTGTACGAGACAGATTTTCGCCCGGTGATAATGTGCCCATGTTCGCTGAAGGACGACAATTGAAAAAGGGAGGTTTTCAATGTGCTTCAAGTGTTTCCGGCACGTCTCGATCTCCAGGGCGATCCCACCAACCAGTTCCCCGCGTCGCCGACAAAGGCCTTCCGGCACGCAGTGGCCGAGGCGAAGCCGACCTTTCCGTCCGCGTGGCTGTCGCGGAGCACCTCTATGTCTATGCCACCTTATCCGGTGAACCGCTGATCATCGGGAGGCCGGAATCGCGCCTGTCGGGCTCTTCGACAGACGCTGTTTCCCGTTCGATGCTGAAGGCACGCGGCTGCGCTGATCAATCCCCAGGACTGACCGAAAAGGATATTCCATGAGCTCAGAACAACCTATCCGTTGGGGTATCATCGGCCCTGGCACCATCGCGCGGACATTCGCAGAAGGGATTGCCCATTCCGCGACGGGCCGCCTGGTGGCCATCGCCACCCGCAATCCGGACAAGCCCCACCTCGGCGAGGACTTTCCGGGCGCGCGCATCGTGAAGGGTTACGACACGCTTGTCGCGGATCCGGGGATCGACGCGGTTTACATCGCCACGCCGCACACCAGCCATGCCGAATGGGCGATCAAAACGGTACGCGCCGGCAAGCATGTGCTGGTCGAAAAGCCGATGGCGCTTTCAGCGTTCGATGCGCAATCGATCTTCCACGAGGCGACAAAGGCCGGTGTCTTCGCCGGCGAAGCCTATATGTACAGGTTCCATCCGCAGACGGCCCGTCTCGTCGAACTGGTGCGGGACGGGACGATCGGCGAAGTGCGGATTATACGCTCGAGTTTCGGCTTCGACATGGGCGGTTATCGCCCTGAGCACCGTCTCTTTGCCAATGATCTCGCCGGCGGCGGCATTCTCGATGTCGGCGGCTACCCGGTCTCGATGGTGTGCATGCTCGCCGGTGCCGCCGAGAACAAGCCTTTCCTCGAACCGCTGACGGTGTCCGGCGCTGCCCGTCTGGGGCCGTCCGGCGTCGACGAGTGGGCGTCGGCGGTCCTCAAGTTCCCCAACGACATCGTCGCGGAGGTGTCCTGCTCGATCATGGCACAGCAGGACAACGTGCTGCGCATCATCGGTTCGAAAGGCCGCATCGAGGTGAAGGACTTCTGGTTCGCCTCGGGCAAGCACGGCGGGGTAGGTCGCATCGACATCATCAGGAGCGATGGACAGCAGGCAATCGAAGTCGAGGAGAAGCGCTATCTCTACTCGTTCGAGGTCGATGCGGTGGGCGAGGCGATCCGTGCTGGCCGCACCCGGTTCACCTTCCCCGGCATGAGCGCTGAAGATACGTGCGCCAATCTGCGCGTTCTCGATCGGTGGCGCGCATCCGTTGGTCTCGAGTACGGGATCGAGACGGCCGCCAGGCGGACCGCCAACATAGCGGGCGCGGCAGTCGTCTCGGGCAAGAACGTCCCCAAACGGCAGATCCCCGGCGTGGCCAAGCCAGCCTCCACGGTTGCGCTCGGCTTCGAGTTCTTCCCGAGTTTCGCCTCTGCCTCGCTGACGCTCGATGCCTTCTACGAGGCGGGCGGAAACCTGTTCGACACCGCATTCGTCTACGGTGCCGGCAAGACCGAGAGCATTTTCGGCGATTGGTTTACGAGCCGCAAGGTCAACCGTGAGGACATCGTCCTGATCGGCAAGGGTGCCCATTCGCCGCTCTGCTATCCGGACGTGATTGCTAAGCAATTGGATCAGTCGTTGGAGCGGCTGAAGACGGATTATGTTGATGTCTACTTCATGCATCGCGACAATCCGGACATCCCGGTCGGCGAATTCGTCGATGCCATGGACGCAGAGGTCCGGCGTGGGCGCATCCGGGGTATTTTCGGTGGGTCCAACTGGACGCGCGAACGCATGGACGAGGCCACCGTCTACGCCGAGAAAAACGGCAAGGCGGCCCCGGCGGCCCTTTCCAACAACTTCTCGTTGGCGCAGATGCTCGATCCCATCTGGCCCGGCTGTGTCGCGGCGTCAGACGACGGCTGGAAAGTCTGGCTGAAGAAGCGGCAGATTCCCAACTTCGCCTGGTCGAGCCAAGGGAGGGGCTTTTTCACCGACAGGGCAGGGCGCGACAAGCATGACGACGAGGAAATCGTCCGGGTCTGGTATTCCGACCGCAATTTCGAACGCCGCGACCGCGCAATCGAACTCGCAAAGAAGCACGGCTGTAGCCCGATCCACATCGCCCTCGCCTATGTCATCGCCCAACCGTTCCCGATCATCCCGCTCATCGGTCCGCGGACTGTGGCGGAAGTGGAAGACAGCCTCAAGGCCATACAGATCACGCTTACTCCGGAAGAGGTGCGTTGGCTGGAAGGCTGATCGATTGGGCTGTGCTCTTTGCGCGCCCTTCGATTGCTGCCACCGCGCCCATAGCTATCGAGGCGTTTCAACCACTTCTGCTTGAAAGGGATTGAATGTTGCAGCAGTCATCAAGGCGGGCGGCCCTGGCTTCTGCATCGCGACAGAGATGCCGAAATTCGCGCATGGGAGATGTTACGGCGTCGTAGCCCGCGTCTTCCACAACCCGATCGAAATGGCGGGCGCGAGCAGATCACGGGACATGACAACGCCTTAATACTGGTCGAGCGCCCGGGTAAGGCTCAGAGCCGCCAATGTGCAGATGGCGCCGGAAATCAGGTAGCCGCCGATGAAGACGATCCCGAAGCTGCTGGCAAGGCCGAGCGCCACCAGGGGCGCAAAACCTGCGCCCAGGAGCCAGGCGAGATCCGAGGTGAGTGCTGCGCCGGTATAGCGGTAGTATTGCGTGAAGCGCGACGAAACGGCGCCGGATGATTGGCCGAAGGTGAGGCCGAGAATGGCAAAGCCGATCAGGATATAGGCGTCCTGCCCCTTGCCCCCGGCATCGAGAAGGAACGGTGCCGAGAAGCTAAAGATCGCGATCAGGATCGCGCCGATCATCAGCTGGCTGCGGCGGCCGATTCTGTCGGCGATCACGCCGGAGAGCACGATGCCGATGGCGCCAACGGCCGCACCGGCAACCTGGACCCACAGAAACTCCGCTGCCGACTGCCCGCCGTTGAGGATGACCCAGCTCAAGGGAAAGATAGTGACGAGGTGGAACATCGCGAAGCTCGCCAAGGGCACGAAGGCGCCGAGTACGACGTCGGTGCTGTGCTTGCTCAGCATCTCGAAGATCGGCCGGGCCTGCAACTCCTGGGCGTCCATAGCCGCGCCGAATTCCTTACTGGCGACGATGCGCAAGCGGGCGAAAAGCGCCACCACATTGATCGCGAAAGCAACGAAGAAGGGATAGCGCCAGCCCCACTCGAGGAAATCGGCCTCGGAGAGACTATTGACGAAGTAGCCGAAGAGAATGCTCGCCAGCGCAAAGCCGATGGGCGCGCCGAGCTGGGGGATCATCGCATACCAGCCGCGACGGTTCGGCGGTGCGCTGAGGTTCAACAGGGATGCGAGGCCGTCCCATGCGCCGCCAAGCGCAAAACCTTGTCCCAGCCGGAAGAGCGCCAGAAGCGCCACGGCCCAGTATCCGATCGTCGCGTAGCCCGGCAGGAACGCGATTGATGCCGTCGAGCCGCCGAGGATCACCAGCGCGATCGTGAGTTTCGTCCCGCGTCCGTAGTTGCGATCGATCCACATGAAGACAAAGGAGCCGAGCGGACGGGCGAGAAAGGCAAGCGGAAACAGTGCGAAGGACATCAGCGTCGCGGCTACCGGATTGGGCGCGAACGGGAAGATCAGCTTCGGGAAAACGAGAATGGAGCCGAGGCCGTAGACGAAGAAATCGAAGAATTCCGACGTTCGGCCGATTACCACGCCGATGGCAATGCTGCCCGGCGACAACGGCTTGTCGTCGTCATGAATGCGACGGGCATCCCGTTCAAGACCAGTGGATGTGGGGTTGACGACCGAACTCATGAACTTCTCCGAGCGATGTGCGCCATGTCCTTCGAGTGTTGCCTAATCGACGTCCAATATCAAGAATTAGGCGAAACGTTCGAAACCCGCGCGAGGTTGCAGACGTCGACACCCATCGGCCTGCCCCAGCGGGAGAGCAGCGAAACCGATAACGCCTATTGCGCTAGTACAAATCTGTAGCGACGGACAGCCAAAAATCTCTATCGCACTGCGACAGAATGCTGCGCTGCGACGAAGCACCTCATTCCCAGTACGACCGCGGCTGTTTATTGCCGACTAAACAGAACGCAAGTTGAGCCCGAAATGCCGACGCAATTCAGTTCCGCCCGACTATCGATCATGCTCATGCTGCCGACCCTCACCGGATGCAACATGGTCGTCATGTCGCCCTCAGGGGATATTGCCGCGCAGCAAAGGGATTTGATTGTCATTTCGACGATCCTGATGCTGATCATCATCGTGCCCGTCATCTGCCTGACGCTTTATTTTGCCTGGCACTATCGCCAGTCCAACAAGGCCGCCAAATACGATCCCGAATGGCATCATTCCACCGGGCTCGAGGTCGTCATCTGGTCCGCACCGCTTGCGATCATTATTGCGCTGGGCGCCATCACATGGGTCAGTACCCACAAGCTCGATCCCTACCGGCCGCTCGACCGGATCGATGCGGCCCGGCGCGTCACGTCCGAGGTAAAGCCGCTGAACGTCGAGGTCGTGGCGCTCGACTGGAAATGGCTGTTCTTCTATCCGGACTACGGGATTGCGACGGTCAACGAACTGGCCGCGCCGGTCGATGTACCGATCAACTTCAAGATCACCGCCTCCTCGGTGATGAATTCCTTCTACGTGCCGGCACTGGCCGGCATGATCTACGCCATGCCCGGAATGCAGACCAAGCTGCATGCGGTGATCAACAAGGCGGGGGAATACCAGGGCTTGTCATCGAACTATAGCGGCGACGGTTTCTCCCATATGCGTTTCAAGTTCCACGGGCTCAATCAGGCGGGTTTCGATGAATGGATCGCGCAGGCGAAGCAGAGCGGCACTATGCTCAATCGCGACGCCTATTTGAAACTTGAGAAGCCGAGCATCAAGGAGCCCGTCCGCTACTATGCCTCCGTCGAGAACGGGCTTTATGACGCCGTTCTCAACATGTGCGTGCGAGCCGGGCAGATCTGCATGAAGGACATGATGCATATGGACATGATGGGCGGCGCGGGCGTCGACAGCCATGGAAACCGGGCCAAGCTGGAGCATGACAACCGCCATACGGAGGGCGGCGGCATTTCCGGCGAAGCTGCGTCCGGCGCCACCTTCCCGGAAACCGGCAACCCTTCGCGCAGCAAAGAGCCGGCCGAGGGCATCGAGGACCGGCAGGAGGAGCCGGAAGCGATGAACCACGACATGCATAAAATGCACTAGGACTTCCCGTGCTCGGCGGCGCCGGACGATCCGGTGCCGGGGGACGCGCAAGGCCCTCAATAGCCCTTGGGCCGCATTTCGAGAGATTTGGACAACACATGTTCGGTGAAACCAGTTTAACTCAGTTCATCTTCGGGCGGCTGTCCTGGGAAGCGATCCCCTATCACGAGCCCATCCTCGTCGCGACCTTTGCGGTCGTTGTGCTCGGCGGCATAGCGATCCTCGCCCTGATCACCAAATTCAAGCTTTGGGGTTATCTCTGGAACGAGTGGTTCACCAGCGTCGACCACAAGAAGATCGGCATCATGTATGTGATACTGGCGTTGGTCATGCTGATGCGCGGCTTTGCCGATGCGATCATGATGCGTATCCAGCAGGCGATCGCCTTCAACGGCAACGAGGGTTACCTCAACCCCCATCACTACGACCAGATCTTCACGGCCCATGGCGTGATCATGATCTTCTTCATGGCCATGCCCTTCGTGACAGGTCTCATGAACTACGTCGTGCCGCTGCAGATCGGTGCCCGCGACGTCTCCTTCCCTTTCCTCAACAATTTTTCCTTCTGGATGACGACGGCCGGCGCTGTCATCATCATGCTGTCACTCTTCGTGGGTGAATTTGCGCGCACCGGCTGGCTCGCCTATCCGCCGCTTTCGGGCGCGGACTACAGTCCCGGCGTCGGCGTCGACTATTACATATGGGGCCTGCAGGTGGCCGGTGTCGGCACAACGCTCTCCGGCATCAACCTGATAGCCACGATCGTCAAGATGCGGGCGCCCGGCATGACCTTCATGAAGATGCCGGTCTTCACCTGGACGTCGCTCTGCACCAACATCCTGATCGTTGCGACGTTTCCGATCCTGACTGCCACGCTCGCGCTACTGTCGCTCGACCGCTACGTGGGGACGAACTTCTTCACCAATGACCTCGGCGGTAATCCGATGATGTATATCAACCTCATCTGGATATGGGGCCACCCGGAAGTCTACATCCTCATCCTGCCGGCCTTCGGCATCTTTTCCGAGGTCGTCGCGACCTTCTGCGGAAAGCGCCTCTTCGGCTACGCCTCGATGGTCTACGCAACCTGCGTGATCATGATCCTGTCCTATATCGTCTGGCTACACCACTTCTTCACGATGGGTTCGGGCGCCTCGGTCAACGCCTTCTTCGGAATCACAACGATGATCATCTCGATCCCGACGGGCGCGAAAATGTTCAACTGGCTCTTCACCATGTATCGCGGACGCATCCGCTACGAAGTGCCGATGCTGTGGACCGTCGGCTTCATGGTCACCTTCGTCATCGGTGGCATGACCGGCGTCATGCTGGCCATCCCGCCGGCCGACTTCGTGCTGCACAATTCGCTGTTCCTCATCGCCCACTTCCACAACGTCATCATCGGCGGCGTCGTGTTCGGGCTGATGGCCGGCCTCGTCTACTGGTGGCCCAAGGCCTTCGGCTACAAGCTCGATCCGTTCTGGGGCAGGATGAGCTTCTGGTTCTGGCAGATCGGCTTCTTCTTCGCCTTCATGCCGCTTTATGTGCTCGGCCTGATGGGCGTCACCCGGCGTGTCAGCCAGTTCGAGGACTCTTCGCTGCAGGTCTGGTTCGTCATCGCCGCCTTCGGAGCCGTCCTGATCGCGCTCGGCATCGCCTCCTTTGTCATCCAGATCATCGTCAGTTATCTGAGGCGCGATCAGCTGCGCGAGACGAGTGGTGATGCCTGGGACGGCCGCACGCTGGAATGGTCGACCTCCTCGCCGCCGCCGGAATACAACTTCGCCTTCACGCCGGTCGTGCACGATCACGACAGCTGGTACGACATGAAGAACCGTGGCTATGAGCGCCCGCTCGCAGGTTTCAAGCCAATCCACATGCCGAGGAACACCGGTACGGGCGTCGTCCTGGCGGGGATCAGCGTCGTGCTCGCCTTCGCGCTGATATGGTACATCTGGTGGCTCGTGGCCATGTCCTTCATCGCCATCGTTGCCGTCTCGATCGGCCATACTTTCAACTATCAGCGCGATTTCTTCATCCCTGCCGAGACCGTCGCGGCAACGGAGGATGCGCGCTCCAAGCTGCTCGCAGAACGGACCTGAGACGATGAGCGAGACCCAAGTCAAAGACCAAACGCCGCAGTTCTACCTGACGGAAGATCATCATCCGGAAAACAGCACCATGCTGGGTTTCTGGCTCTATCTGATGAGCGACTGCCTGATCTTCGCCGTGCTGTTTGCGACGCATGGCGTACTCGGGCGCAATTATGCCGCAGGCCCTTCGCCAGCCGATCTGTTCGATCTCAAGATCGTCGCCGTCAACACCGCCATGCTGTTGTTCTCGTCCATCACCTATGGCTTTGCCATGCTTCAGATGGAGCGCAACGCCAAGATGGAAACCCTATTCTGGCTCGGCGCTACCGGCGTGTTCGGGGCGGTCTTCCTGGCGCTGGAACTCTATGAATTTTACCACATGATACTGGAGGGAGCCGGTCCGACCCGTTCGGCCTTCCTGTCCTCGTTCTTCACGCTGGTCGGCACGCACGGCCTACACGTGACCTTCGGCATGACCTGGCTGGTCACACTCATGGTGCAGGTGAAAAAGCACGGGCTGATCACGGAAAACCGCCGCCGGCTGATGTGCCTGTCGATGTTCTGGCACTTCCTCGACGTGATCTGGATCGGCGTCTTCTCCTTTGTCTACCTACTGGGAGTTCTCGTATGAGTGCGCATCCTCATCAGCCTTCCCACGAAAGCGCGTCGGACACGCATCACGCACACAGCCATGGGCACGGAGCTGGCCACGGATCGCTGAGGAGCTATCTGATCGGCTTTATCCTGTCCGTGATCCTGACGGCGATCCCGTTCTGGCTGGTCATGGACGGCGTTTTGGACAGCAAGCTGGCGACGGCCGTGCTCGTGATGGGAATCGGTGCCGTACAGATTGTCGTGCATATGGTCTACTTCCTGCACATGAACCCGCGCTCGGAGGGCGGCTGGACGCTGATGGCGCTGATCTTCACGCTCGTTATCGTCGGCATCGCGCTCGCGGGTTCACTTTGGGTCATGCATCACCTCAACACGAACATGATGCCGATGACGCACGAGATAATGAAGAACATGCCCTGACGGCAGAATGACGGGCCGAGCGCGATCATGACCATCGATCGACTACAGGGAGAGGCGGAGTCCAGCATTTCACCCTCCCGTCCCCGCCTGGTGCTTATGGGTGCCATGCTGCTGGTCGCCGTTTTCGTTGCCCTTGGTACCTGGCAGGTACAGCGGCTCATCTGGAAGCTTGATCTCATCGCGCGGGTGGAGGCGCGCATCCAAGCGCAGGCGGTGTCGGCGCCGTCTCGCGCCCAATGGGACGCTGTCGGCGCAGAGAAGGACGAATACCGCCGCGTCACCGTGACAGGCGTTTTCGTACACGACAAGACGGTTCTGGTGCAGGCGGTGACGGAGCGCGGCGCGGGCTTCTGGGTGCTGACCCCGATGCGCCGGCAAGACATGTCGACCGTGCTGATCAATCGCGGCTTCGTACCGTCGGATCGTCGCGACGCATCCGAACGCGCGCAGGGCAATATTGCTGGAAACATCGAGGTCACCGGGCTCATGCGCATGAGCGAACCGGGCGGCGCTTTCCTGCGTTCCAACGACCCGGCAAACGACCGATGGTTTTCCCGCGACGTCGCCGCCATCGCTGCATCGAAAGGCCTCGACGATGTCGCACCTTACTTCATTGACGCGGATGCAACGCCTGTTCCCGGCGGCCTGCCGATCGGCGGCCTGACGGTCGTCCGATTTCGCAACAATCATCTCGTCTATGCGCTGACCTGGTATGCCCTGGCGATGATGAGTGCGTCAGGTGCCTTTCTCGTGTATCGTCGGCGGCTTGCATAGCGGTATCGGAAAAAATTGCCCTGCGGGACGTGAGCTTACCGGTGCGGCATGCCTCCTTTTCGCCGAGAGAGCCGAAGGGAGCGATCTGGGAGCAGTCACTAAGAGCGCAGGTTCACGGCAGCCGCGGCACTTCGCAAGGCGGCTCCCGCCGGAGGGGATAGAGCGAAGATGTGGTGCAAACGCTGGAACGGGTGTCATTTCGCCTCCCAGATTTTGCGCCAGGCCGCGAACTCTGAGGGGCGGATCTGATAGCGCGCGAAATTGCCTTCGTGCAGTCCCGTCAGCTCGGCTTCGGCAATCTCTACGAAGCGCCCACGGTCGGCGGGATAGACCCTGTCGCCAGCCGTCCGTGCGTCCGGTGCGCCCACGAATGAGCTCAGCGACGATTTCACGCAACTCGGCGCGACAGCGAAGCCTGAACGGATCAGGCTCGCCCAGCGACTGGCGAACAGCGGCGTAGCGCGCTGCCGAGCGTTCACAGGCCAATACAAAGAGGTCTTTGAGAAGAGCAATCTAGTTCAGCTCGTAAACCTCGAGCACTGCCTCGCTATACGCCCGTCGCGGCACCCTCGGTGTCTTCCCTGCGCCCTAACGCCTAGACGCAAGGATGGTGGTGGTATGCGCAAAATCAAGCCTACGCGCAATTTTCGTTGAGCGTAGGCCTTTTCAGGCGCTAGTTGGGAGAGACTGCGTGTCGAAGCAGCTTGGTCAAGGGATTGGTTTCGCCGACAAGCGACGCGGCAGCACGAAACAGCCCGCCAGAATCTGGCGATGCTGCTGTTCGAACCGCAAGTTAAGATGAAATCCTACCCCCCGCAATCAAATGTAAAGGCACACTCTACTGCCGGTCTACGGTTCGATTCCTTTCAAGCCGGTCGTGATGACCGCTTCACCGCTTCAGGCGAAGTTGCCGTTGATTGACATTAAATCACGGGTCAGAAGTTCGAACCCTTTTGTAAGCATCACTATACCTCGGCAAAGGCGCGAACGGTCATGGCGGCAGCGCCGACGGCCTTGATGGGAATGGCGAAAAACCGGAAGCCGTCGTTCGGCAGGAGGTGCAGATCGCGCAGATTCTCGACGATCAGGATATCGTGTTCAAGAAGCAACGAATGGGCGGGACGAGCGGGGTCGGCGCGTGTATCAACATTGAAAGTATCGACACCCAGCAGGGATGCGCCCCGCGCGATCAACGCGTCGATGACATCACGATCAAGAAACGGATACTGCTCGTAGGTCTCAGTACCCCAATGTCGGTCCCATCCAAATTGCACCAGAACCGCCTTCCCCTTGATATCTTCAGGCAGATCGATGTGTTCGAGGCCAATGCGCGCGCCAGGCTCGGCGGGTGTGGCATCGACCACGATACCCGGCAGAATAAGCTCGTCGAGACGTAGTTCGGCAATATCGCGGCGATCTTTCCAGCGATGCCGCGGTGCGTCGATGTATGTGCCGATGGAGGTCTGGAAGCATACCTCCGTAATTTCGAAGCTCGCCTTGTGATCATAGAAGGGAGCAGATGCCTCATGCGTGACGAAAGGACGAATGCTGGCGGTGAATTGCTTGACCTCGCCATCTCGTTTCAACGAAAATCCTGGCATGCCGTCGGCAAAGTCGTGGGTAAGGTCGATCAGGGGCATTGCTTTTGGGGCCTTTCGGTTTGCGGCTTTGGGATGTGATGTCTGGGACGATGCGTATGTTTATCAGCGCGCAAATATGCCGTCGAAATCACGGAAACCCTTTACTTCGATTGGATTGCCGCTGGGATCGAAGAAGAACATGGTGCGCTGCTCGCCCGGTTCGCCGGCAAAGCGGACGACCGGCGGGATGTCAAAGTTGATTTGAGCTGTCTGAAGGCGGTTCGCCAACGCAAACCAGTCATCGAGCGGCAGCACCACGCCGAGATGTGGCATCATGACCATATGGTCGCCGACCTTGCCGGTTCGGGTGACGGCGAATGGTGTGCCGAGATGCAAGGAAATCTGATGCCCGAAAAAATCGAAATCTACCCAAGTGTCCGTACTGCGGCCTTCCCGGCAGCCGAGGATATCACCATAGAAGCGCCTCGACGCGTCCAGATCGGTCACGTGATAGGCAAGATGAAAGGCAGAGCGCATATGGATTCTCCTTGACGATGCAGGTTAACGAGCTCATTCCGGCAAGGCAGAACGAGAGCCAGTGTTCAAAATGGCGGACAGGATCTCGACACAGTGCAAAAGCTTTACATCGGAAAATGCTGAACCGATGACCTGGAGGCCTATCGGCAATTCCCCGTCCCTGCGCATGAGCGGAATATTGGCTTGAGGAAGGCCAAATGCGGTCCAAAGCCTTATGAAGTCTGACGTTCCCGTAGCAGCCAAGCCGACCGGTGCTACGTGGGCGCAGCTCGGCGCAATCACGGCATCATAAGGCTCGATAGTGGCGTGCAGAACAGAAACGAGCAACCCCAGCCGGTTCCGCGTCGTAACTTCATTCTCCCAGGAAGTCGTCGACGCGCGCTCAAACATTTCGGCAAGCTGCGGGCTCATGGATTTGGCGGAGGCCGCTTGTTCCTTGTGGAGCGCCCTGGCACCTTCGCAGTCGTTTATGATCTGGTGATCATGGGCAACTGCTTCGAAAGCCGATGGAAGAACAAGCTCGTCGACGTCATGGCCACGCACTGCAAGAGAGAACGCGGTCGCCTCGATAGCTTGGCGAACATCTGGGTCGGCCAAGCCCCAATACGGCGTTTTACAGAAACCGAGTTTCAATCGCTGATTGGGCGCAACGTACTTCGGTAACCCCTGGATCAAGACACGAGCAATCAGGCTCAGATCTCGCGCGGATGCACCATACCAGCCCACCGTGTCAAAGCTGGGTGCAAGGGGCTTAACGCCTTCCAGTGAAACCAGGTTCTGCGAGGGTTTGTAAGCGTAGAGCCCGCAATAGGATGCCGGCTTGATCAGAGAACCCGCGGTCTGCGTACCGAGCGCTCCGGCAAAAAGGCCCGCCGCGAGGCCCGCCGCCGATCCCGCACTCGAACTGCCCGGTGTTCGTGATAGATCATGTGGGTTGCGGGTAGGGCCGGTATGCATGAACGCAAATTCGGCAGTAGCTGTCTTGCCCATAACGACCGCTCCCGCTTGCCGGAGAAGAGCGACCGCATTGGCATCCCGCGAAGGTCGATTATTGCGATAGATCGGCGAATTGAACTCTGTCGTCCAGTCAACCGTATCGAAGATATCCTTGACACCGATCGGGACACCCGCAAGCAGTCCCTTTTCAGGACTTCTGTCTATACGATCGGCTTGTTCGACCACCAGCTCGTGATTGAAGGCAGCGAACGCCTGGATGTCAGGCTCTTTCATCAAAGTCCGGGCGATGAAGTCTTCGGCCACAGACCTCGCCGTCAGGCGTCCTGCACCCACTTCGAGAGCAATAGCTGTCGAATCGTGATCGAACTTATGAACGAAACCGGTCACCGTCGCACCCCAGATTGTAAAAGCTCTTGGGGAAATGTGCTGTTATCATCAGCGCATTTCCATTCACCGAATTGCGGTTAATACGAGGAGTGCGCGCCGTTTGCGTAATTGTGCGATTCCTGACCTTTGATCGGTGGATTGAACACGCTCACGAGCCGCATGTCTGTGTGGGCACGAAGAACGTGTTTGTCGTGTTTGTCCAAAGCGTAGAGCGTTCCCGGCTCAAGTGCCCAGATATTGCCGTCGTTGTCTTGGATCTCGCCGCGGCCTTCGATGCAATAGCATGCTTCAAGGTGGTTGCGGTATTGCTGATGGGATTCGCTACCGGCGCGTACCGTCGTCTCCATAAGCGCGAAGCCAAGTCCGTCGCGCTCCAGAACGAACCGTCGGCTCAACCCGTTACCCCAATCAACATCTCGTTCTGTCCCTATGAGCTCTGCCAGCGTGCGTACGAACATCGTTCACGATCCCCAATTCGTTCTTAAAGCAGCAGCTAGTTGCTTTTTCACACCCCAATTTGACAAGTTGCACGGATGAAATAAAGCAGATAGATCGAACATATTTGTTAGGAAATCAGACAAATGAATTCCTCCCGAATTCCGCCATTTGTTGCCCTTCGGGCAGTGGCATCCGTTGCAAGGCTGCAAAGTGTCACAAAGGCGGCGAAAGAACTCAACGTCTCCCATTCCGCGGTCAGCCACCACATAAAGGCTGTTGAGGGCTGGTTCGGACGGTCCCTGTTTCGACGCGATGGTCGCGGCATATCGCCCGGTGAGGATGCCGTGACGCTCGGGCAGGCTGTCGAGGACGCTCTCGCGCAGTTGTCTCAGTCCTGCGCGGAGATCCGACGAAAGGGCGAGGGACCTGACCTCACAATTGCCGTCATTCCGTCTTTCGCCTCGTGGTGGCTGGTGCCAAAATTGCAAGGCTTCCAATGCCGCTACCCGAACGTCCGACTGCATCTTGTTTATGCCGTTCCGGGAATATCCCTTGAAGGGGCTGATATCGTCATCCAGGCTCACAAAGGTGTCGTTGAGATACCATCCAATCACGTGGCAGTCAGATTGATGTGCGGCGTAACATATCCTGCATGTTCGAGGGTCTATTTTGAGAAGGCAAATGAGCGCGTTGACCTTTTGACGATCGATTCCAGCGAGTTGCTTCATGACGAAACAATGGATGTCTGGGCACAATGGATGAGAGCAGCCGGCAGGGTAACATTCGCTCCTGATCGAGGTCCTATCTACCAAGACTTCAACCTGCTTGCCGCGGCAATTTTTGCCGGGCAAGGCGTAGCACAATGCCCCGTGGCATTGTTTGAACGGGAGATTCAAAGTGGAAGTCTGATTTTGCTCTCAGACAGACCCGAGAACGAAGACAAATCCTATTGGATGACACTCCGACGGCCCGACAAGCCAGCGTGTCGGCATTTCGGTGATTGGACAACCTCGTTCACCGACCTTGGTGCTTGAAATCGGGCCGTTATTCCGATCATGAATCATCAGGTCGGGAGTGGCCCCTGTCGCGGAACGCCTTGGTGAACTGCATCACGGCATCGCGTGTCGTGGTGGCACCATAGAGATAGCACACGCCCCCACTCGAAGGAGGTCGATTACGACGGTTCGAATCGGTTCAAGGCGGCCAAGCCTCTTTGTCGGTAAAAGCTGGACCAAAAGTTCAACCGGGCAATCATGGGGCAGTGCTGCCGGGCTAAAAAAGCGCCAGCCGCAGTTGCAGTCCCGTGACAGGGACGGTTGATGCCGAGATCAGGTGGCCATGGCCGGCCGACGTTTTTCAAGCAGGACCAGGCCAAGAATGCCGGAAAGCGCCATCAGCACGCCGAGCCAGGCCGTGGCCGAATAGCCGAAAAAGTGTGCGCCTATGGCAAAGGCCATCGCCGTCAATCCGTTCCCCAGGAAGGAATTGATCGGGTTGAACGATGTGCCCAGGCCCGGCCGGCCGGGAAAGAGATCCTGGAAATAGGTCAGCGGCATGGAGAGCAGCGCCGCCGCGCCGGCTGCCGCGGGAATGGTCAAGGCGTAGATTTGCCAAGGGGTCGTGGCAAAGGCCAATGCGACCATGAAGCCGGTATAGATCAGGCCGGCGACGATCAGGATCGAAAGAATAGTGAGCCGTTTCAGCAGATTGGCCCAGATCAGCATGAACGGAATTTCGAGAAAGGCGATAAGCCCCGCGATGATCCCGACATCGGCGGTCTTGCCGCCGAGATTGACGATGAGGATCAGCGGCCAGAGCGTGCTGGTAAGCCGGATCGTGCCGGTGAGCGCGGCCATGGAGAGCATCCGGGCCAGCATGACCGGCGCAGCGAGTTCGCCGAGCGCGGAAAAGAAGCCCGTTAGCGATTTTGCCGGGGCCGCATCGCCCGCCGGCTTTGCCAGCAGAAATGTGGAGCACAGGAAGATCGAGAGCGCGCAGAGCCCGGCGACGCCCCAGGCGCCCATCATGCTTGCCGAGCCGGCGAATGCCAATCCCATTGCCGCCGGCATAACCACCCACGAGGCCGATATGAAAGCCCGGACGGTGGCGTTGATCGCAGCGGCGTCGCGGCCGGGAAGGCCAGTTGTTTCGGCCCGAACGCCCACGAAGATCAGCGAGCTGACGGACTGGAAGAACGGGATGACGAACGCCGTGGCGACGATGAACACCGGCACAGAGGGGAAGAGGAAGATGGCGCCATAGCCGGCCACGCCCATGAGCGCCATGGCGATCATGATCCTGCGCCGGTCGCCGATCAGGTCGGAGAGAATGCCGAGCGAGACGCTGATGGTGACCGCCGACACCGATGTGACGAAGACCAGAACCGAATAGGCCTGATCGCTCATACCCAGTTCGCGGATCGCCGTTATCGAGAGATAGGGCAGGGTCGAGCCATAGGCGGAACCCTGGACGAAGATCATGAAGGCAAGGAGCAGTAATTGCGGCCGGGCACGGATCTGGCGAAGGGAATGAAACATCGGAAATGCAATCTCAAAGCGGACCTCCGCCGCATCGCCAAGGGAAAGGAATTCGGGCGATCTGCCGAGTAGGGTGAAATGCGGGCAGTTATCCGCATTCCACTCAGGGTTACAAGCGAATTGAGTCAATGCGCGCCATCCTGAAAGTGCTTGCATGATGGCCTGATCAGCGTCCGTTGCGGTAGCCACTGTAGCGCAGCCTTGCCAGGCGATTCGCGCCATCTCCGGAGCCATGAATGCAAGCTCGACATTTGGATCGACGACGCCGTTAGTACAAGGCTCGCCCTAATTGTCCGTTTCGCGCAGGTCCTGTACCGTGACCTCCTCCCCGTCTGCAACGCCATCGAACTGCCCTGGAGCAACGGCCAGGTGGAAGATCAAATCAACCGGAGCCTGAAGACGATCAAACGTGCGATGTGTGGCAGAGGTGACCCCGAGCAAGGCGGTAACCTTGCTGAGCATTGCATTGGGCGTGTTTATATATTTGCCGAAGTATAGATTTCGGATGGCAAGACAGAACCTTGAGAGCTCACTTTCCGTAAGCCTGCGCTATCGCAACCGATTGCCGTTCGATGCAAAATACCGTCTTCTGGATGCCGGAATGGTAAGCGAGAGCGTTTCGTCCCTTGTAAAATCCGGTCCTTCTCTTTGTTCGACGACGAGGGTCTGACCGTTTTCCAGCTGGCAATAGAGGAAACGTGTGCCACCGAGATATTCTGCAAAATCTACCCTTGCTGCAATCGCGCCGGCGCCGGGTTCGGTGACGACGAGATGTTCTGGCCGCATTCCAACGGTCAGTTTATCCCCAGGCTTTAGGCTCTGGTCGGATATGGCGGCGTCCATCGTTGCCCCTGAAAACCTCAGTTTTCCGTCACCCAACCATTCCGCATCGAGGAAGTTCATACGCGGCGAGCCGATAAAGCCGGCGACGAAGATATTGGCCGGATCCTCGTAGACTTCGCGGGGGCTGCCAGTTTGCTCGATTTTGCCGTCGCGCAGCACGACGATCTTGTCGGCCAGCGTCATTGCCTCGGTCTGGTCATGCGTGACGTAGATCATCGTATTGCCGAGTTCGCGATGCAGGCGGGCGATCTCAATCCGCATCGACACGCGCAGTTCCGCATCGAGATTGGAAAGAGGCTCGTCGAACAGAAAAACGTCCGGCTTTCTAACGATCGCCCTACCGATCGCCACACGCTGCCGCTGGCCACCGGACAGCTGGCCCGGCCGCCGATCCAGCAGATGGTCGATCTTGAGGATCGCTGATGCGGCAGCAACCCGCTCGCCAATTTCGGCAGGATCGGTGTGTGCCATCTTTAGCCCGAAGGCCAGATTGTCACGCACGCTCATATGCGGATAGAGCGCATAGGACTGGAAGACCATGGCGATACCGCGCTCGGAGGGGTCGAGATCGGTGACATCCCTACCCTTGATGACGACCTCGCCGTCCGTGATTTCCTCAAGCCCCGCGATCATGCGAAGCAGGGTAGATTTTCCGCAGCCGGATGGGCCGACGAAGACGACGAACTCGCCGTCCTTTACCGTGAGATCAATGCCATGGATCACCTGAAGGGCGCCATAGCTCTTGCGGACATCCTTCAGTGCAACGCTCGTGTTGTTCATTCCGCTCGCCACCGTCTACCGCCTATTGATCCGACTGCACCCAGACGAGCATCTCGCCTGGCGTGCGATTGTCCCAGAGGTGGTAAGGCACGAAGCGCGCCGTCGCAGGCTCGCGCCGGGCTGGCTCGGAGCGATAGAGCGATTTGCCCCAGGCGCCCGTATCCTCACGCTCGACGGGCAAGTCGACTGCGACCGCTCCATTCAGTTCCGAAAGCACGGTGGTTTTGCCCGACGGCAGGTTGGATGGAAGGATGATGGTATTGAGATCTTCGCCATTGTCGGTCGTCTCGACGCAATAGACGAGTGGACCACGCATCAATGCCACACGGCCGGCATCCTGCCGAACCTTCGGGTTGGCAAATTGTGGACGGAGCGCAAGCGGCAGATAAAGGGCCACCCTGTCGCCATCGCTCCAGTTCCGCTCGATGCGGGCATAGCCATCGACCACGCATGCCGATAGGTCGAGTATCGCGCCGTTGACGCTCAGCGTCGCACCTTTCGCCCATTCCGGGATGCGCAGCGAAATGGCGAACCTCGCCGGTGATGCTAGCGTCGTGGTGAAGGCAATCGCACTGTCCCAGGGGTAGTTGGTCGTCTGTGCGAGTTCCAAATCGGCACCACTTGCAAGCTTCAGTCGCGCTTTGCTTTCACCATAGAGGTGGATGGCGATCTCGTCTTCGGCGGCGGCGTACATATAGGAGCCGATCGACGTGACGAGACGTGCAATGTTTGGCGGGCAGCATGGGCAGTGGTGCCACTTCCAGCGATGGTGCTTTCCGGTGCTTTCCAGTGGATTGTCGTAAAAGAAGGTCTTGCCGTCGATCGAGAGGCCGGGCAGCGCGCCGTTGTAGAGCGCCTGTTCCATGACGTCGGCATAGCGACGGTCTGGCCCGCGGCCCAGCATGCGACTGGCCCAGAAAACGAGGCCCACCGACGCGCAGGTTTCGGCATAGGCGGTGTCGTTCGGCAGGTCGAAGTAGTCGGTGAAGCCTTCATTCGCAGCCGCAGGCCCGATGCCGCCGGTAATATACATCTGCTTGGTGGTGAGATCGTCCCATAGGGTCTCGAGTGCCGCCGTCAGGCTGTCATCCTTGTATTCGGTGGCGATGTCGGCCATTCCCGAATAGAGATACATGGCGCGAACGGCGTGGCCGACGACCTTTCTCTGTTCGCGCACCGGCTGGTGGGCCTGGCCGTATTCATAGGTTTTCTGGTGAAAATCGGAGGCATCGCGGCCATCGCGGATCGATTCTTCCGTGAAGAAATGCGGTTCCGTGCCGCGCTCGTCGACAAAGAACTTCGAAAGGTCGAGATATTTCTTTTCGCCTGTGACGCGGGCAAGCTTGACCAGTGCGAGTTCGATTTCCTCGTGCCCGCAATAGCCGGCCAACTGGCCGGGCCCATGCCCGAAAACCTTGATCATGTAGTCGGCGAAACGGCACATCACGTCGAGCAGCTTGCGCTTGCCGGTCGCCTGAAAGTAGGCCACGGCTGCTTCCATCAGATGGCCGGCGCAATAGAGCTCGTGATGATCGCGCAGGTTTTTCCAGCGGCGGTCGGGCTGCACGCGCTGGAACCAGGCGTTCACATAGCCATCCTGGTCCTGCAGTTTCTCGTACATGTCGATGATTGCATCGGCGCGCGCCTCGAGTTCCGGATTGGCGCGGCGATAGAGCGAGTATGCGATGGTCTCGATCGACTTGCCGAGATCGCTGTCCCAGAACATCTGGGTGCTGCCGCCCCAGGGCTGGATGGGGATCACGATGCCCGGGCTCGGCTGGCTGACATCGATCGCCTTGAGCATGCCGGCTTCTACACAGCGGTCAAGCAGAGTCTGAGCGGTCGAGTCGCAGACGGCATCCTGCCACTTCCCCCAAAACCCCCCGAGATCGACATCAGGAACGGCAACGGGGCGGAACTGGCGGTCTTTGCTGGTCTTGATCATGGTATCACTTTCACTCTTGGGTTTATTTCACCGCGCCGGCCATCAGCCCGCGCATGTAGTAGCGTTGAAGAAGCAGGAAGACGAACAGGCACGGCACAACCATCACGGCGACACCGGCCTGCACAGCACCCCAGTTGATGGCGCCAAGACGGCCCGCACGCACGGCGGACATCAGCACCGGCAGCGTGAAATTGTCGTTGCTGGACAGCAGCACCAGTGCTGCGAAGAATTCGTTCCAGGCATTCAGGAAGGCGAAGATCGATACCGTTGCCACGCCCGGCATGACGAGTGGCAAAAGCACCCGGACGAGCAGCCGAAGATCGCGCACCCCGTCAATGCGCGCAGCTTCCTCTATCTCCTTCGGCACGGCGTCGAAGGCGTTGCGCATCATGAACACCGAAAAGGGAAGCTGCAGGGTCACATAGACCAGCATGAGGCCGAACAAGGAGTTGTTGAGCCCGAGTTTTGCCAGGATGATGAAGAGTGGCGTCAGGATCGACTGGAACGGGATCATCAACGTCGCAATGATCAGGACGAACAACACGTTCTTGAAGGGGAACCGGTAGCGCGAGAAACCATAGCCGGCCATGACGCTGACCGCGACCGTCACCACAACCGTGCCAAGCGAGACGACAAGCGAATTGACCATGTGCTGCCAGATGCCGGCACCAAAAGTGTCGAGCGCTTGGTAGGCGTCGAAACTGATACTCGATCGCGGCCAGGGCGGAAGGGGCGGCGAGCTGGATTCACTGTTGGGCCTGAACGAGGCGAGGAAACTGACCGCAAACGGCGCCAGGAAGAAGCATGCCGTACCCAGGCCGATGCCGTGATAGGCGATCCTGTCCCATAAGACCTTGCGTGCGCGGTGCTGGCGGCGGCTGGATTTCGTCGATGTGGTCATGGACGCTCATCCCCCACCTTGAGCAGCCACAGTTGCACTACGCTGATCGCGACCAGGATGGCGAGAAGCGCAATCGACAGGGCGGCTCCATAACCGAGATTGAAGGAAACGAAGGACTGGTTGAAGATGTAGTAGACGACCGAGATCATCTTGTTCTGCGGCCCTCCCGAAGTCATGATGTAGAACTGGTCGAAGGCGAGGATCGAGCCGGTTACCGACAGGATCAGCGCAAGCGCCATGGTCCGACGCATCAGAGGCAGGGTGAGATAGCGGAACCGCTGCCAGCGACGGGCACCGTCTATGCGGGCTGCCTCGGTTAGTTCCTGCGGGATGGCCTGCAAACCGGTGAGCAGGATGATCATCGTGAAGCCGGCAATCTTCCAGACAACCATGGCGACGATCGTCAGGAACGCCGTATCGAACTTGGCAAGCAGATTGAGCCGCCCTGTCGTCAACCCCAGCGTTTCGAAGAGCGGTCCGAACAGACCACTGTCGACATTGGCAAGCCAGACCCACAGCAGTGACGCGGAAGCAAGGCCGACGACCACCGGCAGGAAAATAATGGTGCGATAGGCCGAGACCAGCGGCCGTTGCTTTTCGACGAAGATCGCCAGCGGAAAGGCCACGGCAAAGATCGCGATCGTCACGATAATCGTGTAGTAGGCGGTGAAACCCAGCGCAGAGAAGAATCGCTGATCCTGGAACATTCGGATGTAGTTGCCGAATCCGGACCATTTCGGCGCACCGAGGAGCGGCCATTTGTGCAAGCTCATCCAGACTGTGAACAGCACCGGCAGCACGAAGAAGAGTGTGACCAGCACCATTGCAGGTGCGATGTAGAGGAGGCCGCGCCAGCCCGAGTTCCTTCGGGGCGGGCGGCGCGACATGGTCGTTTGGATGCCGGACGTCGTCATGGGGCCGATCTGCGAGTTGAGGGCTTTGGAAGCCGGGAGGACATGGCCCTCCCGGCGCGAAGGCGCTTACTGCGCAGCGTCGATGATCGACTGCATTTCGTTCTGGGCGTCGGAAAATGCGCTATCGACATCGTCGCCATAGATCGCGGCATTGATGAAGGTGGCCCAAGGCCCGTTCGACGAGTTAATCAGGTCGTTGAACTGTAGCGTATAGGGCGTCTTGGCAACGGCGACTGCCTCGATGCCGACCTTCAAGCGTGGATCAAGACCTTCAAGCACTTGGTCGGCAATATCGCCACGGGTCGGCAGGCTGCCGTATTTGGCCATGATCTTCTGACCTTCCAGCGAATAAGTATATTCGAGGAATTCCTTGACGGTTGCGAGCTTCGCTGTGCCCTTGGTGATGACGAAATTGTCGCCGCCAGCAAAGGACGAGGGTTTGCCGTCAACGCCGGGGATTAGGGTCACGCCGAAATTGATTTCCGGGTGCTGAGTGACGAGCGTGCCGATGGCGAAGGCGCCGAGGCTTTGCTGACCGATCTTGCCATTGGTGAACGACAGGAAATTGACGCCGTTGTCGCTGGCCGAGCCTGCCGGCACCGTGTCCTTGGCGACGAGATTTCGGTAGATGTCCACCGCCTTGCGCATCTCGGGTGTATCGAGTGTCGCGGTCTTGCCGTCCGCGGAGAGAATATCCGCGCCCGCGCCCCACGTCAGCGGCGTGAACGTGAAGATCATGCAGCCGCCGCAACCGCCACCGGAGAAGTAGAAGCCGTAGGTGTCACCGCCGAGTGCGCGGATTTTCTCCGCGTTGGCCGTGATTTCCTCCCAAGTCTTCGGTGCCTTCTCAGGGTCAAGTCCAGCCTGCTTGTAGAGGTCTTTGTTCCAGGCAAAGATCGAGGTTTCGACCGACAACGGCAGGCCGTAAATCTTGTCCTCGTAGGTGCCGAGCTTGACGTGCGAAGGCGACAGCGAATTGAAATAGGGTAACGCTTTGGCCCAGTCCGTCAGGTCTTCGAGCTGATCGGCAGCCGCGAACGCCGGCGTGTAGATCAGGTCGAGCGATAGCGCATCGGGTGCCTGACCCCCGGCGATGGCTGTAGCATATTTCTGCACGAGTTCTGAGAAGGGCACTTCGGTCATTTCGACCTTGTTCTCGTGACCGCTATTGTAGGCTTTCACGACTTCCTTAAAGGAATCACCGATGCCCGAGCGTACCCACATGGTAATGGTTTCCGCCGAGGCGGTTGAAATCATGCCGACCGAAATCACGGCCGTGGCAGTAAGCAGTTTCCTCAACATATCCATTCCTCCCAAATGCGGGACCGCTTCGTGCTGGTCCCTTTCTCCTCGATCAGATTTTCTGGTTCCCGCCTCCACAGGATTGCCGGACAATCAGCCTGCATGGCAGCCTGCGCAGACCGGGCTCGACGACCCTGCCTTCCGCAAGCGCTAGAACGATCAACCCAGCCGCCCTGCCGAGCTCCTTAAGATTCATGTCGATGGTTGTAAGTGGCGGTCGCGTCTGCGCCGCCATGATTTCCCAGTTGTCGAAGCCTATTACGGAGACGTCTTCGGGTACTTTCATGCCGCGCTCGCGCAGCGCATCGGCCACGCCGCGAGCGATCTGGTCATTGCCGCAAAAGATGCCATCTGGCCTTTCATCTGAGCTCTTCCAGATCTGGTCGATCGCGTCATGGCCCCAGTCTTCAGCCCATATGCCATGCATAACGGGCGCGTCGGGGCCTGCTAATTCGCGAAAGGCGCTTGCCCGCTCGCTGGCAGAAACGAAGTCCTTTGGACCGGTGATGTGGACGAGTCGCTTGCGGCCCATTTGCTTTAGCCAGTCGGTCGCCAGGCTTGCGCCCTGGGCATCGTCGGAGGTCAGGGTCACGCAGTCCGGCTCGCCTTGGGTAAAGGCATAGACCACGGGCACTGGCAGACCTGAAAGATCAACGGGCAACGACCTGTCCACTCGCTTGCCCGTCGCGATAATGCCGTCCACCTGTTTGTCCAGCATAGCATCGACATGAACCTTGCCGAGCGCCGGATCGTCCTCGATTGCGCAGAGGAAGACGGATACACCATGATCCACCAGCGCTTCTGAAATCCCGGCCATGACTGGAAGGGTGAAGCGACCGTAGGTATCGTTCGTCAGAAGCCCTATCGTGAACGACCGGTTGCTGAGCAGGCCACGCGCCAACGCATTTGGGCGGAAGCCGATCTCGGCGGCGATACGTTTGATCCGCGCGCGCGTGTCGGCTGCCATTCGACCATTGTCATTGAGGGCTTTGGATACGGTGGAAACGCTAACGCCGGCGGCTTTCGCCAGGTCGTGTATCGTGATGCGACCGCCCCTGTTGCGCTGTGTACTCAGAATGTCATCCTCCCGATGTCGGCATGAGAAAACCTTTTCTCAATCTGAAAGTCAAGATGAGAAAACGTTTGCGCAATTTTATTGACTGTCTTCTCCCGACCGCTGTATCAGACTACCGAAGACTTCCAGCATCGCATCACTGACGGCCTTGCCGAGCGCCGCCGCGGTCTCCGTCAGTGCTTCCTCGTTCCCTAACTCCGCCGCATCCTCGGGATGGATTTCGACAAAAGGTCCGGGATTGAGCTTGTTGAGCGTCGGGATCTTTCCGCCGAAGCAAAGTCATGAATACGCTCACGAGTTCGTGTGAGCAGCCTTTGTCCGCGTGGAATCGTCTGATCTGCATGCCGAGATTTTGGTCCATTTGTTTTGCCGGACCCATGAGGATGGTAAGGGCACCACCGGCCGGCCCTCGATGAAGACGCGCGAAGCATAAATGCTTGACATTCACGGTTGCTGATGCGCGTTTCGTGAGCCTGGTCCTGGAGACGCTGGATCACACTCAATCTAAGTCGATAGGATTTGAGGCGAACCTTCCCCGATCAAGTCAGACCGCGCCCATCGCGCAGAAGCATGCGCAACTGTGTCAGTTCCTGGCGCAGCGTATCGACCCGACGTTTGACGTCGCCATCCTCAATCGGCTGCCTCTCTGCCTGCGACAGAGAGAACTCCGCAGAGCGGATGACGTCCCGCCAGCGCGGATTGAGCGGCAATGTCTCGATCAGCAGATATTTGTCAAATGTACGAGCTTGTAACGACGAACGGTCGAAACTCACACGCCAGATACCGCTGCGCTCGGCAAAATCAAATTTGGTCTTCCCTGTCGAGATCTTCCACACATCGAGACTGCGCTTCATAACCGACACGATCAGCCTGCGGTATTCGTTTTGGCTCTTGTCCTCAGCTTCCGCTGCGACAGCCGTCTCAATCTTGTCTATTTCAACATCCGATCCCGTCAGATCCGGTCCGACACTGTCGATTGCGCCAAGAACGCTCCGGATCAGACTTTCATTCTGGTCCAGCTGCTCATCCACTTTCTTGCCCGCCTGTATCACCAGCGCGACACCGCTGCCGCTCTCGGCTTCCAGGTCAAAGGCATGCAGCTGGCCCTTGGCTATCTGCCGGCCGAATTCGACATCGTCCAGCGAAAACGCTCCGGTCTCTTTCAACGATTGGCCGATGCGGTCCGCCAGTTCCCCGCCGATCAGGGTGGAAAGCGTCGTTTGCCCAACGGAAATCGTTTCTTCAAAGGCGCTGGCGGCGGCCTGGTTTGCATAGACGATGCGATTGTCCCTGTCGGTGCAAATGATCGCGGCCTCAAACGTATCGAGGAGACGCACCATGCGCTGCTGCGAAAGCCTTAGTGCGTCTTCCACCTGCATGCGCCGGTCGATCTCGGCTTTGAGAAGCGAGTTCTCGCGGGTCTGCCTGCGCGCGCGAGCCGCCTCCAGCAGCGTTGCGACCCTTGCCAGCAGTTCGTCTTTGACGAAAGGCTTGACGATGTAATCGTTTGCTCCGTGCTCGAAGCCGGCGATCACGTCGCGCGTGCGGCTGCGGGCCGTGACCATAATGATCGGCACGTCGAGCAGATCATGGCGTTCGCGGATGGCCTTTGCGACTTCCAGCCCGCTCATGCCCGGCATCATGACGTCCAGGACCACCAGATCGGGCTTGATATGTTCGATGAAGGATAGCGCGCCGGGGCCGTTTTCTGCCGCGCGGACGGCATAGCCGAGCGGCTGCAGCACATTTCGCAAAACCTGAATATTGATCGGTTCGTCGTCAACAACAAGGATCAGCGGCACGCCGGGGAGGATCGGTGAATCACTGGCGGCCTGGTTGCGGCCGATCATGCCGACAGTTTCATTCAGACGCTCCGCGTCCAGCCTTTCGCCGAAATAGTCGATGTAGGAGGGCTCGACGGTTGCGGCCGGCAGGGTCAGGGTGAACCGTGACCCTTCGCCGAGAACCGAGCTTGCCGTCAACTTGCCGCTGAGAAAGGTCGCAAGCTGGCGGGCGATGGTCAGACCCAGTCCCGTGCCGCCCAGTCCTCTTGTTCCATCGCCCATGCCCGCCTGTTCCAGGGGCTGGAATATCCGCTCGAGACTATCGCCGGCAATGCCCACGCCTGTATCCTCGACGCTGATTGCAACCATCTTTCCTGCAGGCTCCGCGACCACGCGGATCGTGCTCTGGCCGGCATATTTGATGGCATTGCCGAGCAGATTGTAGAGAATCTGCTCGAAGCGGACAGGATCAGCCAAGACGAAAGGAATGTCGTCCGGAACATCGACGGCGAGTGTCACCGGTTCGCCGCGCAGAAGCGGCTCGCACATCTGCAGGACATTGCTGACACTTGTGGCGATGTGCACCGGGTGGATATCGAGGCGCATCCGGCCTTGTCGGATGCGGTAGAGATCGAGAAGATCGTCGACGAGTCGCGACAGCCGCCGGGCGCTGAAGGTAATCAGCTGCAGCTGGCTGCGCTGGGCGGCGCTCAGTTCTCCGGCGACGCCGGCGGAGAGCGTTTCCGAAATGCCGATGATGCCGTTCAGTGGCGTGCGCAGCTCGTGGGATGTATTGGCGACGAAGGCGTCCTTCATCCGGTCGGCTTCTTCCAGCGCCTTGTTCTTCTCCTCGATCAGGGCGACGTGCTTTTCAAGCTCGGCATTTTTCTGGTTGATCAGGCTCAGCTGCTCGGCGACAGCATCGCGCATCCGCTTGAAGCTTGCGGTCAGGCGTCCGAGTTCCGAGGGGTTTTTGATGGCAGGCATCGCATGATCGAGATCGCCGTCGGCAATCGCTTCCGCCGCATTTGTCAGTCGCTTTACCGGTGTCGTCATGGTACCCGACAGGTAGAGCACGAGACCGATCAGGACCGGCAGCAACACCAGCGCCAGCGTCATCACGACCTGCCGCAGGGCGTTGCTTTTTGCAAAGGCCGCAGCCACCGGTACTTCGGCTACAAGGGTCCAGGGTACATCGTTGAAGGTCAGGCGCGTATGGGTCTCGAGCGCCGGCGCGCCACCCAGACCTTCACCGACCATGGCCGACGCCGTTTCGGAGCCGGTCATCTCAACCGTTGCGGTCGCAATGCCAATTCGCCCGGATTTGTCGGCGGGCGTGGAAACATACACTCCGTCCGCGTTGAGGAGGTAAAGACTTCCTGTCTCGCCATTCTGCGACTGCACGATCCTGTTAAGACCATCGGTATCCAGACGAAAGATGATCACGCCGCGTACCTTTTTGTAGAAGGAAACGCGGATGGCGACATAGGCGGAAAACTTGCCGGTGACCGGATCATGCACAAAGTCGCTCACAAGCATATTGCGGTTGTCCGGGGCATTGACCATCGCATTCGACAGGCGAGACAGCGGCGTGTCGGCCAGCACCGTCTTCAGGTCCGTTCCCAGATAGCGGTCCTTTTCGACGGAGTAGACGACGCGTTGGTCCGGCGTGATGAGATAGAGGTTCTCGAATTCGGAGGTGGTGACGAAGCTCACGAAGTCGTCGTGGAACTGCTGGTGGGCATTGGCATATTGCAGGGCCGAGCGCCACATCGCATCACTGTCCTGCGGCAGTTGCTTATCACCGGGCTTACCGCCGTCGATGCCGAACATCTGGTGCAGGATCGCCGTTGCGCGCTCGGGCGAGGGATCGATCTGGCGAAAGGCATAGGCAAAACCATAAAAATCGCCGATCGAATAGCGCACTGCATTTGACTGGCTGAGGCTTTCCGCCTGCCGCGTGGCGAATGTCAGATATTGCTCGATCTCGCTGCGTTTCGCATCGCGGACAAAGGCCAGTTTTGCGAAGGTTTCGGCCTGGACGCTGCGGTTGAGGATATAGAAGAACGCGAAGGACGTGGCCCCCAGCGGCAACAGGCTGATCGCCAGGAAAATGAGCAGGAGCCGACCCCGGAAACCGGACGGCGACAGCGCTCTCAGCATCGATCATCTCTCCGGATTTCTGTCAGCACATCCTCGCTCGCCCTTTCGCCGCGCAATCGCGGTACCTTTGCAATGCAACAGTTTATGAATTTGGCGCAAAAGGAAGAAGAAGTTTTCGATCTTTTCAATTTTGCCGATTTTGCCGATTTTGCGGTGCGGTCTTGACGGAATTGCGGGGTGACTTTGCCGCTGCCGCTGCGCTGATATGGGCGGCGTAAATTGACGAACGCGGGCAACGACCTGCGCTTGAAAAATGGGGAACTGACAATGACAATGAAATCGCTTCTCGGGGCAATGCTTCTCGCCGGTCTCATGATGCCCGTCGCAGCCAGGGCCGAAGTCATCCTTTCAGCCATGCCCGACGAATCCACTGCCTGGGTGGAGAACTACAATCCGTTCAATACCACGACCCGCCTGCCGTCGATCACGGACTTCATGTTCGAACCGCTGGTGATCTTCAATGCGATGAAGGATGGAGAACCCAACTATCGACTGGCGGAGTCCTTCTCCTATTCCGACGATCTGAAAAGCGTCACTTTCAAGCTGCGCAACGGCGTGAAATGGTCCGACGGCGAGGCTTTCACGGCAAAGGATGTCGTCTTCACCTTCAATCTGATCAAGGCGAACAAGGCGTTGGATGTGCAAGCGATCTGGGATCAGATCGATGCCATCGAAGCACCCGACGACAAGACGGTAAAAATCACCTACAAGTCCCCCAACAGCGGTCTGATCTACAAGATCGTGCAGGTTTATACGGTTCCGGAACACGTCTGGTCCACGGTCAAGGATCCGGTATCCTTTACCAATCCCAAACCGGTCGGCACCGGGCCGCTCACCGATATCCGTCGCTTCACGCCGCAGGAATATCTGCAGTGCCGCAACCCGAACTACTGGGACAATGCGACGCTCAAGATCGACTGCATGCGTTTCCCGCAGATATCGGGCAACGACCAGACGATCGCCATTGCCGCCAAGGGCGAACTCGACTGGTTCGGATCGTTCCTCCCGGATATCGACAAGACCTATGTCGGGACGGATCCGAAGAACCATGGCTACTGGTTTCCTCCAGGCTCGATGGTGAATTTCACCATGAATTTCCAGACGACAAATCCCGGAAATCATGCGGCATTCAACACGCTTGCCTTTCGCCGTGCGTTTTCCATGGCGATGGACCGGCAGGCCATGGTGGACATCGCCGGCTACGGCTATCCGACACTGAACGAATATCCCTCCGGCCTTGGCCGCGCCTTTCATTCCTGGAACGACCCGAAGGTCACCGAGGAATACGGGGCATTTTCGAAATATAGCGTCGAAGGCGCCAAGGCGGAGCTTGCAGATGCGGGCTTCAAGGATGTGGATGGTGACGGTTTCGTCGAAAATCCCGATGGGTCGAAGATAAGCTTCGAAATCATCGTTCCGAATGGTTGGACCGACTGGGTCAACACCTGCCAGCTCGCGATCGAAGGGTTGACCGAGGTCGGCATTCAGGCGCGCCTTTCGACGCCTGACGTGCCTGCGTGGGGCGATGCCCTGATCACCGGGAAATACGACGTTACAATCAATTCGCTGCGTGCCGGTGTGACCCCGCACTCCATGTTCGACGAAGCGCTGAATTCCCGCAATCTCGGCAAGACCCGGTATGCGGCCGCGCACTATAGCAATCCTGACCTCGATAAGCTTCTCGACAGTTTCTACACGACCAACGACCATGCAAAGCAGGCCGAGATCATGAACAATATTCAGGAAAAGATCGCGGCAGATCTGCCTTACGTCGCGGTTTACAACAACCCCCTCTGGTACGAGTTCAACACCAAGCGGTTCACGGGCTGGTTCAGCGCGGAAAACCCGGTCGCCTCGCCGGTCGTTTATGTCGGCGTGCCAGAGAGGCTGCTCCATCTCCTGGCTCTTCGCCCGGTCGAAAAATAACCTCGGGGTTTGCCCGGTCTACTCCCTTTTGACCGGGCAGCGCAGGTTGCGCTCAGATCATTTGACCTGAGCGCAACCGCTGCGAGGCTCTGCATGCAGGGACCAACCGACACCCCGTTTTGACTGCACGTGCTGCCATCGCGCACCGTTCATGCGCCTGCGGCCGCCGCGTGTCCGGAGATTTTTTCGATGTCCTTCATTCTGCGCCGGATCGGCTTTTACATCGCCGCCTTCTTCGTCGCCGCGACGATCAATTTCTTCATTCCCAGGCTCATGCCCGGCAATCCCGTCGATGTCATGTTCGCCAAGATGAATTCGTCGCTGCCGCCCGAAGCCAAGGCCGCCCTGGTCGAAACCTTCGGTTTCGCTTCCGGCCCCCTCTACATGCAGTATCTCGACTATATGAAAAGCGTCTTCACCTGGGATCTCGGACCTTCGGTGAAATTCTATCCCATGACCGTTGGCGAGGTTCTTGGCCACGCCCTCCCATGGACGATCGTTCTGGCAGGAACGGCGTCCGTTCTTGCCTTCGTTGCGGGATCGCTGATGGGGGTTTCCGCTGCGTGGCGGCGCGGCGGGGTGTTCGACACCATCGTCTCCCCGGGCGCTCTTGCGATGCAATCCATTCCGGCCGTCGTGGTCGGGCTGACCGGGCTCTATGTCTTCGGTCTGTCGCTCAACTGGCTCCCGACGAGCTTTGCATTCGATCCCAGTCTCGATCCGTCGTTGACGCCGAGTTTTCTATCCAGCGCGCTTTATCACGCCGTCATGCCCGTTCTGTCGCTCGCCTTCGTCCATATGGGTGGGTACCTCGTGACGATGCGCAACAATATGATCGGCCAACTCGGCGAGGACTATGTCGTCATGGGGGCCGCCAAAGGGCTGACGAACCGCCGCGTGAAATTCAACTACGCTGCGCGCAACGCTCTGCTTCCGAGTGTCACCGCCTTCGCTATGTCGCTGGGTGCGGTGATGGGCGGTTCGCTGGTGACGGAAGTCGTCTTCAATTATACGGGACTCGGCCATCTGCTTTATCTGGGCATCGTGGCGCGCGACTATCCGCTGATCCAGGGGCAGCTTCTGGTGATGACGCTGGCGATGCTGTCGGCAAATCTGATCGTCGATCTTCTTTACGTGGTCCTCGATCCACGCCTACGAAAGGCCTGAGACCGATGAAACAGGCTTTTTCTCTCATCCTTCGAAACCGCAAGGCGGTGATCGGCCTTGCAATCGTTTTCGTCTATATCGCGATCGCGCTTTTGGCTCCGGCGATCACCGGACACGATCCAATCAAGCGCGTCGCCCGTCCGCATGAGGCACCATCGCTGGATCATCTTATCGGCACCACCCGCATGGGGCGCGACGTCTTCACACAGCTCGTCTGGGGGACGCGGACCTCGCTGTTCGTCGGGCTTCTGGCCGGAACAATCGTCACCTTCATCGGCGTCGTGCTTGGGGTTACCGCCGGCTACATCGGCGGCTGGGTAGATGAAGTCATCAACTTCTTCACCAATATAGCGCTCGTCATTCCGCAGCTGCCGCTCCTTCTCGTGATTGCCGCTTTCGTCGGTGAAACCAGCCCGCTGGTGATCGCGCTGATTATCGGGCTGACGTCCTGGGCCTGGGGCGCGCGGGTGACACGGGCGCAGACGATGTCGTTGCGGGAGCGGGATTTCATCCTGGCCTCCGAACTGATCGGCGAACCAAAATGGCGGATGATCGCGGTCGAATTGATGCCCAACCTCTTGTCGATCATCGGCTTCAACTTCATCGGCTCGGTGATCTACACCATTATCACCGAGGCGACGCTGGAGTTCCTCGGGCTCGGCGATCCGCTTGCCGTTTCCTGGGGCACGATGCTCTACAACGCCCAGACGGCATCGGCGATGAGCGTTGGAGCCTGGTGGGAGGTATTTGCTCCGGCGATCGCCATCGCGGTCATCGGGATTGGCCTTTCCCTGATCAACTTCGCCGTCGACGAGATCTCCAATCCGCGGCTGCGAACGCTTGGAACCGTCAATGCAGCTGTAAAGGCGCAGCGCGCGATCGACCGGGCCCGGGCCGCAAAGGCCGGAGAAATCAGATGACGGATCTTTCGAAACTTGTCGAAGTGCGTGGTTTGCAGGTCGATTTCCTCACCCAAAAGGGCCTCTTCACCGCCGTAAAGGACGTGGATTTCGATATCGGCAGGGGCGAGGTCATGGGCCTTGCCGGCGAAAGCGGCTGCGGCAAATCGACCATCGCCTTTGCCCTGATGCGGCTGCATCGCCCACCGGCCATCGTTTCCAGAGGCAGCATCCATATCGACGGTACCGACATTCTGGCGCTGACGCCGCGTGCACTGGAGACCTGGCGCTGGCGCCAGACATCGATGGTGTTCCAAAGTGCCATGAGTTCGCTCAACCCCGTTCTGACGATCTTCGAGCAGTTCCGCGATGTGATCGCCTGCCATGCAAACGGCAACCGCGATGCGGCCCGCGCGCGGGCCGAAGTGTTGATGCGCATGGTTTCCATCGCGCCAGGCCGGCTCGACGACTACCCGCATCAATTATCCGGCGGCATGCGTCAGCGCGTTGTTCTCGCAATGGCGCTGGCGCTGGAACCGAAGCTCGTCATCATGGACGAGCCCACGACGGCGCTCGATGTCGTCGTCCAGCGCGAGATCTTGCAGGAAATCATGACGCTCAAGGAACGGCTTGGCTTTTCCATCCTGTTCATCACCCATGATCTGGCCCTGATGGCGCAATTTGCCGACCGGATCGCCATTATGCTGGAAGGCCGTCTTGTGGAAACCGCTTCGGCTTCGGATATCGTCGGAAAGGCGCAGCATGCCTATACGAAAAAGCTGTGGTCGGCGATGCCGCGCCTGCAAGAAGCCCTGGAGGCAGTGTAATGGCTGAAGCGAACGTCGAATCTCTGCTCGTTCTCGACAGACTGTCCAAAACCTTCACGCTGACGCCGACTTTCGGCGCACAAAAACGCGTCGTCGCATTGCGCGCGGTCTCCCTGACGCTTGGTGCCGGCCGCGCGCTTGCCATCGTCGGCGAATCCGGCTCGGGCAAGTCGACGGTTGGCCGTGCCGTCACCCGGCAGTTCCAGCCGACAGGCGGGCGCATCCTGTTTCGGGGTACGGATATCGCCGGTTTCACCAGCCGCGACGCACAGATGCAGTATCTCCGCTCGGTGCAGATGGTGTTTCAGGATCCATTCGCAGCACTCAATCCGGCGCATACGATCCGCCACCATCTGGTCCGGCCGATCGTCCTGCATCGAGGCTTGAGCGGGCGGTCGCTGGAAGGCGCGGCCCGACAGACGCTTGCGGATGTTGAGCTCGATCCGGATGTCACTCTGAACAAATATCCGCACGAGCTGTCCGGCGGACAGCGCCAGCGCGTCAATCTCGCCAGGGCGCTTGCCGTCGGCGCGCAACTGATCGTCGCGGACGAGCCCACCTCGATGCTGGACGTTTCGATCCGACGATCGGTTCTGGATCTGATGCGCCGGCTGAAGCAGGAGCGCGGCATCAGCTTTCTCTACATCACCCACGACATCGCGACGGCGCATTACATTGCGGAGGAGACGGCAGTGATGTTTGCGGGCCAGATTGTCGAATATGGTCCGTCGCGCGCGGTGATTGGCAGTCCGGGCCACCCCTATACCAAGCTTCTGCTTTCGGCCATTCCTGACGCCTCCGTGCGCATCACGGGCGCAACGGGAGACGCGGGCAGGGCGTTTTCCGCCTATGCCGAATCCGTGCGGGATCTTTCGCGCGCGACCACCCGTGCGAGAACCGAAATCTCACCGGGCCATTTCGTTTATCAGCACGACGAACCAGCAAAGAGAACGCTTCATGCCTGACCTTGTGGTACGCCTATACGACCTTCCGGTCCTCGACGGCGCTGGCCTTCCCGCACCCGGCGTGACGATACGCCGTGCGATGACGCCGGAAAGAAAGATTGTGCTTTCCTTCATCGAAACGCATTTCGGCGCCAAGTGGGCTGCGGAAAGCGAGAGCGGCTTCGGCAGCCATCCGGTGATGGTCTGGATTGCCGTGTGCGAAGGCCGGATGCTGGGCTTTGCCTGCGGTGATGCCACAGCCAAGGGCTTCTTCGGCCCGACCGGCGTCGCGCCGGAGGCGCGCGGGCAGGGGATCGGCGAAGCGCTGCTGTTTGCTACGCTCAACGGGCTGAAGGAGGCAGGGTATGCCTATGCCGTCATTGGCGATCCGGGGCCGGTCGATTTCTATCGCAAAAGGCTCGATGCGGTCGAAATCCCCGGTTCCTCGCCCGGCTTCTACAAGGGTCTTCTGCGCGATCCGTCCTGACGCCGCGCCGGCTCACGGCATCCTGCTGATCGCATCAATACGAAGGTATTGCTCATGCCCGTCACACCGTTTCATCTCTCGATTGAAATCAGCGCGCACCGCAGCATTTTCTGTATTGCTTACCTGAACCACAAGGGCAGGGATCACTGCTTCTTCGTTGCAATCGGCTAATCAATGGAAGCATTATTGCATGGGGTATCAACGCAGCGGCCAGCATGGCCAGCTTGGCCGAGGCGCCCGGCACGACGAGGCGACGGCGGGATTTGAAGCCGTTCCACGCCCGTTTGGCCACGTATTCCGAACTCAGTTTGGGCAATATTTTAAACAGCGGTGCCCTGTTGGCGCCGGACCTTTCGAGGAATTCTGTTGCCACGGGCCCTGGAGCAACACATGTGATGGTCACACCGGTGCCGCGCAATTCCTGATGTAGTGCCTCCGAAAAAGATCGCACGAAGCTTTTGCTGGCGTAGTACACAGCCATATTGGGCCCAGGTGTGAAGCTGGCTACAGAGGCAAGATTGAGCACGCCACCACGGCCGCGGGCAACCATTCCAGGGAGGAAGTGCAGCGTCAGGTCGCTAAGGGCACGGATGTTGAGGTCGATGATACCAAGCTGATCATCCAGAGGAAGTGTCGTGGCTGCTCCACGCAAACCATACCCGGCGCTGTTGACCAGGACATCGCAGGCTAAGCCGTTGGTGGTGAGAAAATCTTGCAGGCGCGCCGTCGCATCGCCTACCACAAGATCAAGCTCCAACGCGAATGCATCGCCTCCCTGCTGCCGCACGTCGGTTGCGGCGGCGGCCAGCGCTTCAGGCGAACGTCCAACGAGCACGACAGGAGTGCCCTGCGTGGCCGCAACTTTGGCGATTGCCCTGCCAATGCCCCGGGACGCGCCCACCACAACGACAGCCATACGAACATCGCTGTGCAGGGTCATAACGCCGCGCCTGGGGTCATTGTCTCTCCAGGGGCTCCACTTTCAAGGCTCGTGAGTTCACCCGCGACTTCATCGTTCAAGATTTGTTCAAAGCGCTCCAATGCCCGCGCGACATTCGCCCCATCCATCACTCGATGATCGTAGTGAATGCGGACGTTTACCGACCCGTCTTCGCCGATCGGACCGTAGTTGAGAAGGGTCGTCAAAGGCGTAAGGGGGTTGAGCGACTCTGCCCCGAGGCCTGAATAGACCGACAACTGGAAGGTGCCGAAATAGTGTGCCCGCTTCCGCGCCATATTCAAGCCGAGCCACATGAGAAGCCATCGGACTGGCCCCGGCGCATGAGCGATTTTCAACGCGCGCCGGAACTCCTTGATCTCCAGGATTGGACGTGTTCGGGCCGCGTGGATCAGGGCCTCAAGTTCCGTGACGGATGAGCGCTCCGGACACTTGATAGTACTTAACAGCACGACTCGCTCACCGTCATATTCGCGCTCGTGGGCAATCGAGGCTACGCTAACCGGGTATTCATAGAGCTGTGGTCTGGGGAATTTGACGTAAGCACGCCGAAGGTCTGGTGTCTCTCTGGCAAGGAGCGCGTATCCCTTCAAGAAAAGGACCGTCCAGGATGGTTTGCTTTGCCCCGTCATTCGTGCCCTTTGAAGCGCGCGAAGGTTCATCTGGCGCTGCACCGTGACCCGGGGGATCCCGATCGAAAACCGCATCAGATCTCCGACAAGGCGTCGTGGTGCGGAAAGCTTGAGGGCTCGTCCTCGCATCATGTCACCTCTAGTACAAATAAGGGATAATTCGCTTGGTCCTGCCCATGTAGTCACGATACCGTGAGCCGAAAATCTCCAGCATCATACGCTCCTCCTTGTCCACTCGAGCAAAAAAAAGCACTGCGAAGCCGACAATGCCTGCCGGTCCGGCGATCCAGTTCGAAAGCAGAAATGCCTGACCAAGTCCCATGAGTAGGAATGAAGTGTACATGGGGTGGCGGATGAGGGCGTATGGTCCGCCACAAACCAGTTCGTGGCGGTCACGAATCTCCAGCGTGACAGACCAGTTCCGGCCGAGTTCCTTGTGGGTTCGCCGAAAGACCCACATTGCAAGAGCGAACATCAATGCACCGACAACGATGGCCCAGGAGCTGGCCGAATAGTCGGCAGCCTTCGGGATACCGGTCACGACATAAAATGCTGGCAAGATGGCGAGGCCGAGAAGGGCCGACACAAGCGCGACTTTATCCAGACCAGAACGGCGATGACTGACGATCCGCACACGCTTTGCGCGGCGTTCGAAGGGATACCGAATGACATACCAGACGATGATGCCAATCATCCAGACGATCTCGCCAGCCGCAGCTACCGATACGTTCAATTTGGGTCACCGGCCTTTCTGTGATCTGCCATCGACGTGGCGCACGCAAGTGTCAGCGGGGCCGCACTCACCCCGCGTTCATCTCTCGAAGTTGCGTAATGAATTGTTGCGGCCTGAGCCAGATACTGGGCGCCTTATACCCCATGGAGCGTGCGATGTCCGCCACAAAAGCGTTGCAATTGTAGATTGACGCCTGCCAGAATTTGGATTTGGCCTTTAACTGCCGTATGTGGGCAACGGTTTTGCCATATTGAGCTTCGGTCAACATGACGCGCCAGCTTGCCGATCGGTACGCCTCTTCCAAGTCACCGTCGCTTGCTCCCGTTTCGGCTGGCACTGGCAAAAAATGGCCTAGGACGTAGGGTGCCGTACTGGCTGTTGCCGGGGCAAGGCCCGCGACCTCGGGATCGATCATCCCCCCAGCTTGATCTGCGCGCCCGAAGATCACATAGGAATGGCCATAGCTGAGGGCGTAGCGTGAGCGGAATTCGATGAAATACCGGCTGTCCTTGTTTTCAAAGGCAGGGCGGGCATCCGAAACAAAACGCGGTTCAGCTTTCTTGTCTTCCGTCTGGCAGGCTGCGGCCGATAGTGCCAGCATGACTGCAATCGCTATTCGTCGTGTTGTGAGCGCCATTGCCACGCTCTATCTCCCGAATCCTGCCGAACGTTCACGCAGCAAGCTTCCCCGATCTGAGTGGCAGTGCCGTAAGCGGTGGTGCCCGTCCAGCCAATTGCATGATGGGGGAGGGCCAGATGCCCCTCCCCCACGGATCGCAGTTGCGGTCACTTGTAGACAGGCGCCGGTTCCACTGTATCGACAGCCGGCGGCGGGGCCTTCCCTTTGCCTTTGCCAATTGTCCCGCAGGCACTCAGACTGGCAATGGAAAACAAGGCTATAATCACGATCAGAATTCTGCTCATCAAGTACTCCTCTCCTCAGTGTGGAATCAGATTATCGAAGGCAACGCTTACAGTAATACGGATGAACTACACCGGCGCCTAGTGCAAAAAAAACACAGCTGGCGCCGGGTTGCCCTCACCGAGCTGTTCCACGACAACTAGGACACATTGCATCGCTTTCAATACTGAATATACAGACGCAAACATTATCACATCACCAATACCGTCGTTCCCACAGGGGTGCGCTGGTAAAGGTCAACGATGTCGTCATTTGTCAGACGAATGCATCCGCTTGATACCGCCTGGCCGATCGTCCACGGCTCGTTTGTTCCGTGCAGCCGAAACATGGTGTCCTGCCCGCCGCGGTACAGGTATAGCGCGGACGCACCAAGCGGATTGTGCGGACCGCCGGTGACGCCGGCCGCGTATTGTTGCAATCGCGGCTTACGCCGTATCATATTGGCGGTGGGTGTCCACGACGGCCATACGGCCTTGCGTCCGATGGTTGCCTTACCCTTCAGAGTGCGCCCCTCCTCTCCGACGCCAATACCGTAGCGCATGGCCCAGCCGCCTTGCTCAACAGCATAAAGATAGCGTTGCGATGTATCGACGACGATCGTTCCGGCGGGTTCGTTTCCCTGATAGCGGACATGCCTGCGGCGGTAACGACGATCCGGCGCGGCTGCGAACGGGGTCGAAATCGGTTCTACAATTCGCCTTATCGCTGAAGTACACCCCGAAGCCATCAAAGCGAGACTGCCGAGCACGAGCCCCCGGCGGGCCATGTCATCACTGTCCATTTCTACCTGCTCAGCAATTGTTCATCGCTTCGTCTTTAACATTCCGGCGCCAATGAACCAACTCTTTCGCCTCGTTGGATGGTTGCGCAGGTCGCCTCGAGGGCACATGCTTCAAACGTCTATGGCCACGTGCGCGCGGCACCCAGCTACTGGTTCGCGGAGCTGCTGAGGTTTTCCAAGAGTTGGCAAGCCTGCTCGCCCTCTGATGAAACTTCTTGCAGCGATCATCTGTGTCTGCTCGACTGGATCAAAACAAGCAAGAAGGGTGGACAAAATGAAACTTGGCTTCGACGGGAAAGTGGCACTTGTAACTGGCGCAGGCTCCGGCATAGGCGCGGCTGTTTCGAGACAACTCGCAGAAGAGGGGGCCGAAGTTGTCATTGCTGATCTCGACGCAGACGCTGCCAAGACCGTTGCCGCCGAGATACGCTCGCTCGGGGGCAGGGCTCAACACCTTGCAGTCGATGTTAGCGACGCAGAGGCTGTGGAAAGGCTGGTCAAATTTGTTATCGAGAGATGCGGCGGGCTGCATTTGGCAGTCAACAATGCAGGCACCGATGGCGTCCGAAAAGCGACGGCAGACTATCCGCTTGACGACTGGCACAGGTTGATGAACGTCAATCTCAACGGCGTTTTCTACTGCATGAAGTATGAGATCGCCGCCATGGTGGAAGGCGGCGGAGGCGCTATAGTCAACATGTCCTCCGTCCTCGGTTGTGTTGGATTGCCAACAGCGTCGGCGTACACCGCTGCCAAACATGGCGTTGTCGGACTGACGAAGGTTGCCGCCATAGAGTACGCCAGGATGGGCGTTCGCATCAATGCTGTGGGCCCTGGTTGGATCGAAACGCCACTTTTGTCGGAGCATTTAGAGATAGCGAGCACCCGTCGCATGATCGCACTTCAACCGATGGCCCGACGCGGCACGCCGGAAGAAGTCGCTGCTCTTGTGTGCTTCCTCTTGTCGGAACAGGCGAGTTTCATCTCTGGAAGCCACCACCTTGTGGATGGAGCCTATACCGCGCATTAGTTCTGTTGTTTTCGATAGGGCCGCCTTTCGTTGTTTACCGGCATCTCAGAAGGCGCCGGGATTCACGGCTCACGTTTACCGCTCAGTCTCGAATTTCGAGACTGAGCGGAGATAGCGAATGTGCGAGCGATCAGCCCTTCCCGCAGTAGACGAACCAGATTTCCGAGCAATCTTGTCATCATATTGCTTCCTTCGTTACACGGTCCGAGTGTGCGTTTTTCGTGCGGACATATTCCCGCCAACCGCCCAATGCGGTGACCTCCACAGCATCCGCAACAGCATGGGCTTCGCAAAGGAAGCCAGATATGCTGCGGCCGTCGTCGAGGATCACTTTTCCAATGCCGAGCGGTCCTGGAATCTTCTGGACGAAGTTACCGAAGGCTGCGGGCGGTAGCGCCCAGACTTCGACCTCAAGGCCGTTTCCGGCGAAGCCGGGTTCCCGGATGAGGCCGGGTTTTGGCGGGGTCGTGTTCGGCAGCACAAAAAGGCGGTAGTCTCCGGCTGTCCGGCAGGTTTTCAGGCGATATCCGCCTGGTCCGGTCAGTTCATGATTGAGCGGCATGCCAGTCAGGTGCGCGCCCACAACGACGATCGGCACAAAGCCATCGTCAAGCGGTGCGACGCGGCTTGCACCGGGAATGTCGGCCGTTCGGTCGGCGCCCATGCCGCATCCCGAAGACCGATGCAGGGCATCTGCAAGCGGCGCGAGCGCGTCGTCGGTGAAGGCGCGGCCTATTAGCGTCACGCCGCCGGGCAGGCCCTTGGCTCCGAAGCCGGCGGGTATGGCGATCGCCGCGCAATCGAGCAGGTTGACGAAATTCGTGTAGCGCCCGAGCCGTCCATTGAGCACGATCGGATCGGCCAGCATGTCAGCAACCGTGTAGGTCGTCGGCGCGGTCGGCAGGAGCAGGATATCGGCCTTTTTCCACTCCGCTTCCGTCTTGCGACGCAATTCTTCAAGTTTGTAGCGGCCATTGAACGCGTCGACCGCTGACTTGTCCTTCGCGCCTTCGATGATCATTCGAACCGAGGGGTCGAAATCATCGGCATTGCTCGCCAGGAAATCCTCGACGGCTGCCAATCTTTCTGCGACCCACGGCCCGTCGTAAAGTAGGGCCGCCACTTCGCGAAAGGGCGCATAATCGAAGGGAACGATCGTTGCACCCAGAGCTTGCGCCCCCTCAACGGCCTGATCGTAGATCCGCTTGACGTCGGCATCGCCGAAGAATTCCCGCTCTGCGCCGTCCAGCACACCGATCCGAAGGCCGGATTCCGGCAGCGACGTCCACGTGGCCTCACGCGAGAAGGGATCGGTAGCGTCGAAGCCCTCCGCGACCTTGCGGATCGCAACGCCGTCGCCCACTGTTGCGGCGAAGATCGTGATGCAGTCCACGCTCCTGCAGGCCGGGACAACACCGGTATTGGAGAGCAAGCCAGGCGTTGGCTTGATGCCGACGAGATTGTTGAAGGCGGCCGGAACCCGGCCGGAACCGGCAGTATCCGTGCCGAGCGCAAAGGTGGCAAGACCAGATGCGACTGCGACAGCCGACCCGGAGCTTGACCCGCCCGAGATATAATCGGCATCGAAGACTGATCGAGGTGCTCCGTGGGGCGATCGCGTGCCATTGAGGCCGGTTGCAAACTGGTCGAGGTTCGTTTTGCCGATAACAATCGCGCCGGCGGCTTTGAGCCGGCTAACGACCATTGAGTCCTCCGTCGGGTCGTAGGCATACGCCGGGCAGGCGGCAGTGGTTGGCAGGCCGGCGGCATCGATATTGTCCTTCACCGCGAAGGGAATACCCCACAGTGGCAGGCTGTTTGGCCCGGGCGCACGCGCCATCAGGTCGCGAGCGGCGGCGCGCAGATCCTGGTCCGGCGTGGCGGTGATGAAGATCGCCGGGTCCTTGGATGCGGCGCGGCGGGCAATGACCTCGTCGACGAGGGCGAGCGGCGTCAGCCCGGATTGATAGGCGGCACGAAGGCTCGAGAGATCAAGAATTGTCGGCAGCATGTCAGCAGTTCTCCAGAACGACGATGATATCGCCGGCTTTGACGTTTCTTCCTGGCCCGGCGCGCAGATCGCGGACACGTCCTGGGGCGTGGGCGGTGATGTTGATTTCCATTTTCATGGATTCGATGATGGCGACCGTATCGCCGGCGGCGACTGACGCACCCGGTTCGACCAGCAGCTTCCAGATGTTGCCCGGAACGCTGCTGGCGAGGCCGAAACAGTCGGCTGGAATATCACCGTCGAGCATTTCGCCCGTGCCTTCGTCGCTGACGAAGCTGTCGAGACCTGCGTCCTTCCAGCTTTGCCGTTCAGTCTCGAAAGCAGCCTGCTGCGTCGCCTTGAAGCGGGCGATCGATCCCGCGTTCGCCTGCAGCTCCTCTTCATAGGCAGCATAGGAGAATTCCGTCTCCTCGATCTTGACCGGATAGCCTCCATGCGGAAAAGCCGCACGTGCTTCCGTGAGTTCCTGATGGCTGACTGGAAAGAAACGGATCTGATCGAAGAAGTTGAGCAGCCATGGCTTGCCTTTGGCGAATGCGGGCGTTTGTCGCCAGGTATTCCAGACCTGTATGGTGCGGCCGAACAACTGGTAGCCGCCGGGGCCCTCCATGCCATAGATGCACATATAGGCGCCGCCGATACCGACGGCATTTTCCGGCGTCCAGGTACGGGCTGGATTGTACTTGGTGGTGACGAGGCGATGGCGCGGATCGACAGGCGTTGCAACCGGTGCGCCAAGATAAACATCCCCGAGGCCCAGTACGAGATAGCTCGCGTCGAAGACGATATCCTTGACGGCCTGCTCGTCGGGAAGGCCGTTGATCCGCCGGATGAACTCGATGTTTGACGGGCACCACGGGGCGTTCGGGCGGACCAGCTCCTGATACTTGCGCATGGCAAGCTCTGCGTCGGGATCGCTCCACGACAGCGGCAGGTGGATGATGCGGCTTGGTACCGTCACCTCATGGGCGGATGGAAGCATCATCTCGATATCTGCCAGCAATCCAAGCAGACGCCTCCGTGACAGTGTCGTTCCGTCATAGTGAATCTGCAGCGAACGGATGCCGGGTGTCAGGTCGATCAGGCCGGGAAGGCGGGCTTCAATGACGGCGTTCATCAGGAGATGCACACGCAGGCGCAGAGCGATATCGAGCGCCATCGGTCCATATTCGACAAGCAGATTGTCGTCGCCCTGACGGCGGTAGACGACCGAGACTGGACCGTCATCGCGTGTTCCGACAATTGCTGAACCGGCATCCGCGTCCGACCGATGGACAGCGGGACTGGCGACAGGATCGTCCGGGCGGGCGAGGGGGTGAAAGCGGATATGGTCACCGGGCTTGAACTGGCCCATCTTCCACTGTTCGTCGCGGGCAATCACCGCCGGGCAGACGAAACCGCCAAGGCTCGGCCCATCTGGGCCGAGGATGATCGGCATGTCGCCGGTGAAATCGATCGCACCGACCGCATAGGCATTGTCGTGCAGGTTGGAGGGGTGAAGCCCCGCCTCGCCACCGTCAGGCCGCGCCCATTTCGGTGCAGGGCCGATAAGGCGGACGCCGGTTCGGGCACTGTTGAAGTGTACCTCGTAGGGGACGGAAAAGAGCGCATGGATATCGCTCGGCTGAAAGAAATCGGGAGCACCGTGCGGTCCGTAGACGACGCCGACCTGCCAATCACGGGTCAGTTCGGCGGGCTCGCCGGCGGGCTCCACCGGTTTGTCGGGAGCGTGTCGCGCGAGGTGCAGCACATGGCCGGTTTTCAGCGTGCCGGTGGCGTTTCCGCCGAACTGGCCGAGGCCGAAGGTGGCACGCGAGCCGAGGACGACAGGCGCCGCAAAGCCGCCAGAAACTGCGAGATAGGCGCGCTGGCCGGGTCCCTCGATGGAGCCGATCGAGAGCACCTGCCCTGCCCGGATCGTCAAGGCCGTATCATGCGGCACCCTCACTCCATCGCAGGTCATCGCCATAGGCGCTCCTGCAAGCGCAATCACCGCATCCCTGTAAAGACGCAGCGTCGGACCGGAGACGGTCAGTTCCAGTGCGGCAGTCGTGTCAGCGTTGCCTGCGAGACGGTTCGCATGACGGAAGGAGCGTTCATCCATCGGTCCGCTCGGCGGCACGCCCACATGCCAAAGACCGAGGCGACCCGGCAGTTCCTGGATGCTGGATTGAGCACCGGGCGACAGGACCTCAATGATGTCCGGGACGAAATCAAAATCGCGCAGCGCGGTCGTCGCCACCTTGCCGCTTGCGAGCAGCTCCGAAGCGGCGATTTCCCGCAGATAATCCAGATTTGTCTCGATGCCTGCGATCGAGGTTCGCGAAAGCGCCGCCTGCAGTTTCGCAATTGCCGCTGGCCGGTCTTCTGCCGCGACGATCAGCTTTGCCAGCATCGGATCGTAGAACGGCGTCACCTCAGTCCCGGTTTCGATCCAGCCGTCGATGCGGGCGCTTTCGGGAAACACAACTTCCGTCAACAGGCCGGCGCTGGGGCGGAAATCCGCATGCGGCATCTCGGCGTAAAGCCGGACTTCGATCGCGGCGCCATTGGGCACCAGCGAACTGCTGCTAGCGAGCACATTCTCGCCTGCCGCCTGCCGTATCATCCATTCGACAAGGTCGATGCCAAAGACGGCTTCGGTGACGGGATGCTCGACCTGAAGCCGGGTATTGACCTCGAGGAAGTAGAATTCCTCGCGTGCCGGATCGTAGATGAACTCGACGGTGCCTGCCGACGCGTAGGATACCGAAGCCCCCAGATCGACGGCAGCCTTGTGAAGCTGAACCCGCGTGGCAGCCGAAAGGCCGGGAGCGGGGGTTTCCTCTACCACCTTCTGGTTTCTTCGCTGCAGCGAGCAATCCCGTTCACCCAACGCCACGACATTGCCCTTGCCATCGCCGAAGATCTGCACCTCGACATGGCGGGCGTCGGCAACGAAGCGCTCGATATAGACACGCGCATCGCCGAAGCTGGCGCGCGCCGTGCGCTGCACACTATCGAAAGAGGCTTTCAACGCCGCCGCATCGGCGCAGAGCTGCATGCCGATGCCGCCGCCTCCGGCGGTACTTTTCAGCATCACCGGATAGCCGATCGCCTCGGCGGCCGCGAGGGCTACGTCGGCGTCGGAAAGCAGGTCCGTGCCGGGCAGCAGCGGCACGCCGCTCGCCTTTGCCAGTTCCCGGGCCGTGTGCTTCAGCCCGAACGAGGAAAGATGTTCCGCGCGCGGACCGATAAAGGCGATGCCTTCGGCAGCGAGCCGCTCGGCAAAGCCGATATTCTCGGACAGGAACCCGTAGCCCGGATGCACGGCTTCCGCGCCTGTGGCCTTGCAGGCGGCGACGACTGCGTCCACGTTCAGATAACTGTCGCTCGCGGGTGCGGGGCCAAGGCGAACGGCTTCATCGGCAAGAAGTACCGGCATGGCGAAACGGTCGGCGTCGGAATAAACGGCAACCGACGCAATGCCCATTTTTTTCAATGTCCGGATGACCCGGACGGCGATTTCGCCGCGATTGGCGATGAGGATTTTCTTGAACATGCGTCAGACCTCGGTGTCCGCGGTCGCATCCCATATGAGGACCCGGATCGGCGTCGGATCGAAGCCGTTGCAGGGATTGTTGACCTGCGGGCAATTGGAGATCACGCACAGCACGTCCATCTCGGCCACCAGTTCGACATAATCGCCGGGCGAGGACATGCCGTCGACGATCGTCATCTCGCCGTTCGGCTTGATCGGGACGTTCATGAAGAAATTGATGTTCGGCACGATGTCGCGCTTGCTCATGCCGTGCTTCGTCACTTCCAGGACGAAATTGTCGCGGCACGCATGGAGATACCTGGTACCGTGGCCGAAGCGAACGGTGTTGCTTTCGCACGAGCAGGCTCCGGCGGATGTATCGTGACGGCCACAGCTGTCGGCCGTCATCGTCAGCATGACGTTGTCTTCGTTCGACATGATCCGAGTGCCGGTGCCGACATAGGCCGTGCCCTGTTCGCGCAGCGTATCCTGGTTGGAATAGCGCTCGGAAAAATTATCGGCGCGGTAAAAGAGCGTATCGATCGCTTGTTGGCCGTAGCTGTCCTCGATCCGGATTGTCTGCCCCTTGCGCACGATACCTGACCACGGAGCTTCCGCCGGGATGAAATGATCTCCAACGGCGTTTTCGAGCGAGCGGTCTGCGGAGGTCTGAATGAAATCGGTCATTGTTCGGTCCTCCTCAGGCGAGCATCATGGCGTTGTTCTCGAAGCCGCGAATGGCTTCGGCCGTGGCAGTGCGGGGCAGGTCGTCCGCCGCGGGTGCAGCACACAGGAAACGTGTCACGCTGATCGGTGCCGGCGCATAGCTAGGGGCGGGATCAAGCGGATGCGGGCAGTTGGAGAGGCCGACCAGTAGATCCATCTCGGCACGCAATTCGGCGTAATCGCCGCTGTTGGATCGCTTTCCACGCCAACCGAAAGCCCCCGTGTCGTCGATGCCGACGGGCGCAAACAGATTGAGGACCGCCGGAATATCGCGACGATCAAGGCCGAGCTTGCCTGCAACGAGTACGAAATTGTCCCGGGTGTTTCGGGTCTTGACGCCGGGATATTTCGCGGCGTTCGAGGCGGCCGTCGATCCCCCCATCAGGCAATCGTGAGCGCCGGAACTATCCTCAATCATTGAAAACATGACGCGGCCCATATCCGAGAAGATCACGCGGCCCTTGCCGAGCGCCGTCGTCCATTGGACCTTTGCGGTATCCACCAGGTTGAGCCTCTCACTGGTGTCCGACGCGTTCCAGGCGATCAGGGCGACGGTCGATCCGCCGTCCTGCTGGTCGATGCGCAGCGCCTCGCCGCGCTTCAGGAGCGTCGACCAGTACCAGCCGCCGGGAATGGTTTCCTGGTGGATGACGGTTGTTGCTTCGATTGCCGATGCAGGCAGGATGCTGGGCGCCGGAAACGCCTTCGGCGCAAACTCCAGCCCCTTCTTCTGATGCTCTTCGTAACGCTGCCGGTTGGCGGCGATTTCTTCCTGGGAACGTCTGACGTGCATGGCTATTTTTCCTCTGACGGACTGAAAGCCGGGTCGTCCCGACGAGGGCCCAGAGAAATGACCGGGCCGTCCCGGTCAGGGCTGAAGATCGACCGTTCGCCCGCAAGCCGCGGCGGCCAGATTGCAATATCCCTGGTGATGGTCGCGCCGTAGCGCTCCTTCTCCTCGGGACGGTTGCGCGGGCGCTCGAACGCGACGACCCGGGTGGCAAGCGTAAATGCCTCGCGCATGTCGTGCGTGACCATGACGACGGTCATCTGCGTTTCGTGCCAGAGCCGTTTCATCAAGGTGTGGATTTCTGCTCGGATACCAGGATCGAGCGCGCCGAACGGCTCGTCGAGAAGCAAGACCTTCGGCTTCATGATCAGCGCCTGCGCCAGCGCCAACCTTTGCTGCATGCCGCCGGAAAGCTGTGCCGGATATTTACCCTCCGCGCCCGAAAGGCCGACTTCGGCAATCATCTGGCGGGCTTCTTCGATGGCGCTGCGCCGTGCCGCACCAAAGAGCTTTGCGGTGTGGCGGGAGCCCGAAAACTCCATGCCGAGCAGCACATTGCCGAGTACGGTCAGATGCGGGAAGACCGAATAGCGCTGGAAGACGACGCCACGATCCGGTCCCGGTTCGGGCGGCAGCGGTTTGCCGTCGATAAGGATCGTGCCTCTCGTTGCGCGCTCCTGGCCAAGCAGCATGCGCAGGAAAGTCGACTTGCCGCAGCCAGATGGTCCGACGAGCGCAACGAACGCACGGGAGGTGACCGTCAGCGACACATTCTCCAGCACGACCTGGTCGCCATATTCCTTCCAGACACTCTCGATGACAAGTTCGCTCATGCCTGCTTCTCCAGTTCGGACCAGGGGAAGACGGCGATGCGAATGCGGTCGAGGATGATGTTGGTCACGACGGCGAGCAGCGTGATCCAGACGACATATGGAAAGATCACGTCCATCGACAGGTAACGGCGGACGAGAAAGATGCGGTAGCCGAGCCCGGAGTCCGACGAGATCGCTTCTGCGGCGATGAGGAACAGCCAGGCCGGGCCTAGTTGCAATCTGAGGCAGGTGATGAGCCGCGGCAGGATCTGCGGCAGCACGACGCGGAGCGCAATTTGCCACGACGAACCGCCGAGTGTTTCGGCCTTGACGATTTGTTCGCGCGGCAGTTCCAGCGCCTTGAGGGCAAGGTCGCGGATCATGGCCGGCGCAACGCCGATGACGATCAGCGCGATCTTCGAGGTCTCTCCAAGGCCCATCACGATGAAAAGTATCGGCAACAGCGCAAGCGGCGGTACCATCGAAATGACTGCAACGAAGGGTGCGAGCAGTGCCCGAAGATAGGGCAGCATGCCGATAGCCATGCCAATCAGCAGCGCCGTCACCGTCGAAATTCCGAGGCCGCTGAAGAGGCGTATCAGGCTCGCGGCCGTATCGGACCACAGTAGATATTCGCCGGTGCGCGCATCCGGCAGGAAAGCCAGCCGGTTGATGGCGTCGGCAATGCCGGCGAGGCCGGGCAGCAGTTTGTCGTTGGCATTCCCGGCTAGCCGCACGGCCGATCCCGCACTGTAGGCAGCAATCAGCAGCACGAAGGGCAAAAGCATCAGGGCGAACTGCGCGCCTCGGCTCGGCCTGGTGTTGATCCAGCGCATGAACATGGCTCCGCGGGCGAAAGGAAGGGAGTGGCACAGTCAAGCCGCGCCACCGGTCGTCGCAACGCTCAGAGCGTGCCTTCAGCCGCAGTCTTCATGTAGGTTTCGGTGAAACGCAGCTTGATGTTGGCGCTGTCGCCGAGAACCTTTCCGTCGGGCATTTCAATACCAATAACGTCTGCCGAGGCAGCACCGCTACCGAGCAGGCCCTTCTCGAACAGGAAGGTCCGAACGAGGTCCATTGTTTTCGGCAGGCTTGGCGAAGAGGTGAATGCCACTGCGTCAGCGGGTTTGGCGAACAGCTTGGTGGCTGCCATCTGGGATTCGAAGCCTTTGAGGTCCGTACCGGAGGCCGAGCCCATCGCTTCCCGCGCCGCCTTGCCTTCGGCGCTGTCTGCTGTCATCAGTGCTGCAGTTTCATACCAGATTCCTGCCAGCGCCTTGCCGAAATCCGGATTGTCCTTCAGCACGTCGGTGTTCGCCACCATCAGATCAATGATTTCGCCGGGGATCTGCGAGCTGTCGAAAACCTTCTTGGCCGTCGAATTTTTCAATATTGTTTCGACGAGGGGGTTCCAGGTGACCACCGCCGTGACATCCGCCGTCTCATAGGCGGCAACCATGTCGGCGTCGGATGTGTTGACCACTTTTACATCCTGCTCGGACGATTTGATGCTTTCAAGCGCCCGTGCCAGCAAGTAGTGGGAGACGGAAAATTCAACGAGGTTGACGTTCTGCCCCTTCACATCGGCTAGGCTTGCCTTGTCCTTGAGGATGACGGCGTCATTGCCGTTCGAAAAGTCGCCGACGATGACCGCGGTGGTATCGACGCCGCCGGCGGCCGGGATGGAGAGGCCGTCCATGTTGGTGAGCGTCACCGCGTCGAAGGCACCGGCCGTATACTGGTTCATCGACTCGACGTAGTCGTTGAACTGGGTGACTTCGATATTGATTCCGTATTTGTCCGCCCACTTCTTGACGATGCCATGATCTGCAGCATAGCCCCACGGCATCCAGCCGACGTAGATCGACCAGGCGACTTTGAAATCTGTCTTGGGCGCGGCCGTGGCAGCGCAGGCCATGCCAAATGCCAGCGATGCCGTGAGTGCTGTGATCGAAAGTAGTTTCGAAAAAGTCTGCATTGAAATTCCCCTTTTGCGTTTCTTCAAAAAGGGATCGGCATGGACCATCGCGCCGCCAATCCCTTGGCTAACGAGGTCTCCCGGGCTTTTGTCCCGCCGTGCACCCGGCGGGATGTCTCCCCAACCGGTGGTAGCTCTCGGACCAGCACGCTTCAATAAGCGCCGGAACCCTAGCCACCAACTCTGCAATGAAACAAGCAAAGCCTGTGCCAATTGGTAAGACTTTGATTTTTTGTGAATGTGTGGAGCGATCAAACGTCCGGCCGTGTGAAGTGCATGCAGTTGCCCATTCTTTGGGCGCCTTCACGCCTCTTAAGTCATCACGCTTTTCACCTGATCTCGAATCTAAGAAGAATGCTTGGGCGACGGCTGAGTTATCGTCGCGTCTGTCGACCTGCCTTTTGATAGGTTTATTTCGCATGTGCGAAACACAGCGATTACAGCGGCGAGAATGTCAAAAAAGTATCGGTTTGACAGAAACTGCGTAGTAGCGAGATCCATTGAGAGTGACTAGGTTTTATTCGTCGCAGAACGCGAGCCGGGATTGCCTTTGGAGGAGGCGATCAAACTGGGGCGACAAGTTCAAGTCAGCGCGGGGAGGAAAGCAATATGAATCCAGACCTGGAGCTCGTCCAGATCGGACGTGGAGAATCGTTCAAGGCTTGGGAACATGGTTATCCCTTCCACACGGTTCGCTGGCATTTTCATCCCGAATACGAGATCCATCATGTCGTTGAGACAAGCGGGCGGTACTTTGTCGGAGATTTCATTGGGGAGTTCGGGCCAGGTAATCTCGTCCTGACGGGCCCCAATCTGCCGCACAATTGGGTGAGCGATATACCGGCCGGCACATGCGTGCCACTTCGCGGAAGAGTCGTCCAGTTCACGGAAGCGTTCTGTTGCGATGCGATCAACCTGTTCCCGGAGTTCGCGGGGTGTTTGCCTGTTCTTGAACTCAGCCGGCGCGGGGCGCTTTTTCCTGCGAACACTGCATCGATCGTCGGGCCGCTCCTTGCGGAACTGGTGATCGCAAAAGGGCTGCGGCGTCTGGAACTGTTTATGGGGGTATTGCGCGCCATGAGTTCGGCCGAGGGAACGCAGTCTCTTGCCAGCGCAAGATATATGCCTGATCCGTCAGGTTTCATGTCGGCGGGAGTGAATCAGGCGCTCGCCTACATCAACAGCCACCTGACCGAACCTTTTACGGAAGGTGACCTCGCCGACCTGACCGGGCAAAGCCCGAGCGCATTTTCACGCAGTTTCCGTCGCCATACTGGCATGGCGCTCGTGCAGTACGTCAATCGGCTTCGGATCAATTTCGCATGCCACCTGTTGATGAGCAGGTCAGAGGTGTCGATCACCGACATCTGCTTTTCGGCCGGGTTCAACAACATTTCCAATTTCAATCGCCAGTTCCTGGCGCAAAAGGGCATGGCTCCCTCGCGCTTCAGGACCTTGCTGGCGAAGAACGTAAGAGCGGTGGAGGCCGCCTAAAAGGGAGGACGGGAGGAGTAAGACACATCGTAGGAAAAAGGGGAGCGGATCGCAACAGCGATTCCGTGCGTGAGATCGCTTGTCCTGAACACCGGTATCTCGAGGTCGAGACGGTCACGCCCGTGCATGCAGCGATACCTCTTGAGCTTGAGCAATCGAGCGGGAACTTAACAAACGTCATAGCCATTGAAAATGGAGAAAACCCAATGACACAATTTGCAATGAAAATGATCGGAGCGGCCACGCTTGTCGCCGGCCTTCTCGGCGGTGCTTCCGCCTTCGCACAGTCCGGCTCAACGGTCGCATTCCTGATGCCTGACCAGGCCTCCACCCGTTACGAGGAGCACGACTATCCGGGCTTTGCCGCAGAAATGAAAAGGCTCTGCGCCGACTGCAAGGTGCTCTACCAGAACGCCGGTGCCGACGCCTCGCGCCAGCAGCAGCAGTTCAACGCGGTGATGTCTCAGGGCGCCAAGGTGATTGTGCTTGATCCGGTCGATTCGACTGCCGCAGCATCGCTCGTCAAGCAAGCACAGGCCCAAGGCGTAAAGGTGATTGCCTATGACCGTCCCATCCCGGATGCCAAGGCCGACTTCTACGTTTCCTTCAACAATGAAGGTATCGGCAAGGCGATCGCGGATTCTCTTGTAGAGCACCTGAAGGCAAAGGGCGTATCTTCGGCTGACGGCGGGGTGCTCCAGATCAACGGTTCGCCCACCGACGCTGCGGCCGGATTGATCAGGAAAGGCATCCACGCTGGTCTTGACAACAGCGGGTATGAAATCCTTGCCGAATACGACACTCCGGAATGGGCTCCGCCGAAGGCGCAGCAATGGGCGAGCGGCCAGGTCACGCGCTTCGGCAGGAAAATCGTCGGCATCGTAGCTGCGAACGACGGCACCGGCGGCGGTGCAATCGCCGCTCTCAAGGCCGCCGGCGTGGATCCAGTTCCGCCGGTTACCGGCAACGACGCAACGATCGCAGCACTTCAGCTGATCATCGCCGGCGACCAGTACAACACGATCTCGAAGCCAAGTGAGATCGTTGCGGCAGCCGCCGCCAACGTCGCGATGGAACTGCTTGCCGGAAAGACGCCGAAGGCTGAAATGACGTTGTACGACACGCCCTCGCAGCTTTTCACCCCGGCCGTCGTCACCGCCGAGAACCTGAAAGCCGAGATCATCGACAAGAACATCCTCAAGGCTGAGGAGCTCTGCGTCGATCGTTATGCAGATGGCTGCAAGGCGCTCGGAATTGGCGGCTGATCGGTTTTGAACGCAACCCTCTGGTCGTCTCTTGCGCGGCTGGAGGGTTCCTATTGCAACCGGTCAAATCGAAAGGCTTGCCACGCATGACTGACACTTTGAACCACACAGACCCGTCGGGTGAGCTGGTGCTCAGCCTGCGCGGTATTTCCAAGAATTTCGGCGCCGTTTCGGCACTGACCAACATCGATCTCGATGTGCATGCGGGCGAAGTGGTTGCGCTTATCGGCGATAACGGCGCCGGAAAATCGACCCTCGTCAAGACGCTCGCCGGAGTGCATCAGCCGACGTCCGGCACCATTACCTTCTGCGGCAAGCCTGTGACGCTGACAGACCCGAGCGCGGCGCTCAGTCTCGGCATTGCGACGGTGTTCCAGGACCTTGCGCTCTGCGAGAATCTGGACGTGGTTGCCAATATCTTTCTCGGTCGGGAGCTCAACAGGTTTCAGCTTGACGAAACGGCCATGGAAGTCCGGTCCTGGAAGCTACTGAACGAGCTTTCGGCGCGCATCCCGAGCGTGCGTATTCCGATCGCTTCGCTTTCCGGTGGACAGCGCCAGACCGTCGCGATTGCCCGCTCGTTGCTGCTCGAGCCAAAGCTTATCCTTCTGGACGAGCCCACGGCGGCGCTCGGCGTGGCGCAGACGGCTGAGGTGCTGAACCTGATCGAACGGGTTCGCGACCGTGGCCTCGGGGTGATCATGATCAGCCACAACATGGAAGACGTTCGCGCTGTTGCCGATCGCATCGTCGTGCTGAGGCTTGGCCGCAACAACGGGGTCTTCACACCTGACGCATCAAATCATGAGCTCGTCGGAGCGATCACGGGCGCAGCAGACAATTCGGTCTCCCGACGAGCCGGACGCCGAAATACGCACCAGCAAATCTCCGAGGGGGGACAGGTATGACCGGAACGACCAAGGAAACCGCAGGCGTTGCGATGATGTTGGATCGCGGCGACATCCGTCTGAAACATGAGGCCGGCTTTGGCGGCGGGTTCCGTGCCTTTATCGATCGCGTAAGGTCAGGTGATCTCGGGTCATTGCCGGTCGTCGTCGGGCTTCTGTTGATCTGGACTGTTTTCGCCAGCCTCAATCCGGTCTTCCTGTCCAGCAACAATCTTGTCAACCTGCTTTTCGACTGCTCCACCGTGGGCGTGATTGCGCTCGGCATCGTCTGTGTGCTGATGGTTGGCGAGATTGACCTTTCCGTCGGCTCGATCAGCGGTTTCGCCTCGGCAATGGTCGGCACGCTTTGGGTCAACCAGGGCTGGCCGGTCGCGCTTGCCATCCTTGCGGCCGTGACCTTCGGTGGAGTGATCGGCTCTATCTACGCGCTGCTTTTCAATCGCCTGGGTATGCCGAGTTTCGTTTCGACACTTTCGGGTCTACTCGCCGTTCTGGGCATGCAACTCTATATTCTCGGCTCCACCGGTTCGATCAATCTGCCCTACGGTTCCGCTCTCGTGAACTTTGGCCAGATGCTGGTCATGCCGCGTCCTATGGCCCATGTTCTTGCGGCAATGCCGGGCATCATCCTTTTGGTGACGAGCAGTCGCACGATCAATCGCCGCCGCGAGGCCAACCTTTCCGCACCTTCGCTCGGGAGCATCATTGGTCGCGTTGCGGCTATCACAATTCTTCTGGAATTCATCGTCCTTTATCTCAACCAGGATCGCGGGATCCCGTGGATGTTCGGTCTCTTCGTCGGACTGGTGATGGTCATGAATTACGCGCTGACGCGCACGCAGTGGGGGCGTTCGATGACCGCCGTTGGCGGCAACCGCGAGGCCGCGCGTCGCGCTGGCATCAACGTCCGGTGGATCTACACCAGCGCCTTCGTGCTCTGCTCGATGCTCGCCGCTCTCGGTGGCGTCCTGGCTGCGGCGCGCCTCGCATCCGCAAGTCAACAGGCGGGAACCGGCGACGTCAATCTGAATGCCATAGCGGCAGCCGTGATCGGCGGAACAAGCCTCTTCGGCGGTCGCGGCAACGCATATTCCGCGTTGCTCGGGATCATCGTCATCCAGTCGATTGCCAACGGGCTGACGTTGCTCGATCTGTCGTCGTCGCTTCGTTACATGATCACCGGCGCCGTTCTCGCCATAGCTGTCATCGTCGACTCTCTGGCGCGCCGGTCGCGGGCTTCCCACGGTCGCGCCTGATACAACGACAATCGCTACGTAAGGATTTTTATGAGACAGGAACTTTCTGGCAAGGTTGCAGCGATTACCGGAGCCGCCTCGGGGATCGGCCTTGAATGCGCCAAATTGCTATTGCGGGAGGGTGCAAGCGTCGCCCTCATCGACAAAGCCGAGGAGACCCTGAAGACCGTGTGTTCGGATTTGGGTCCGCAAGCCTTTCCCTTGGTCGTCGATCTTGCCAAACCACCAAGTGTCTCGACGATGATGCCCCGCATCTTGGAGAGGTTCGGAAAACTCGATATCTTCCATGCAAATGCGGGTTCCTACATCGGTGGGGACGTCGTGGATGGTGATCCTGATGCCTGGGACCGGATGCTGAACCTCAACATCAGCGCTGCCTTCAGGTCCGTGCAAGCGGTACTGCCACACATGGTTGAGAGGAAGACGGGCGATATCATCATGACAAGCTCAATCGCCGGCCTGGTTCCGGTGGTCTGGGAGCCGATCTACACCGCATCCAAACACGCGGTCCAGGCTTTCGTTCATACGGTCAGGCGACAGGTCGCAAAGCACGGCATTCGCGTCGGCGCGGTTGCGCCAGGGCCTGTCGTCACTGCACTCATCAGCGATTGGCCTCAGGAAAAGCTCGACGAGGCTATTGCTTCGGGCGGGTTGATGGAGGCGACCGAGGTGGCGGAAGCCGTGCTGTTCATGCTGACGCGGCCCCGAAACGTCACAATCCGCGATCTCGTCATCCTGCCGCTCAGCACGGACCTTTGACGATGGCACGTTTCTTCATCGGTATCGACGTTGGTACAGGCAGCGCACGGGCAGGGGTTTTTGACGAGCGCGGCGGCCTTTTAGCGTCAGCAAAGCGACCGATCACGATCTGGCATGAGGCCGGTAGCATCGTGGAGCAGTCCAGCGAGCAGATCTGGCGAGCGGTCTGTGACAGCGTCAGGGAGGCGGTCGGCGAGGCGGGCGTCGCGATCGGCGATATGGCCGGTCTCGGCTTTGACGCGACCTGCTCGCTGGTCGTCGTCAAGGCGGATGGCTCGCCCGTGGCGGTCGGTCCATCCGGGGACCCGAACCGCAATATCATGGTCTGGATGGATCATCGGGCGGCGGGCGAAGCGGCCGAAATCAATGCGGGAAATCATGGAGTTCTGAAATACGTCGGGGGACGGATTTCTCCGGAAATGGAGACGCCGAAACTGCTTTGGTTGAAGCGTAACATGCCGGAGTCCTTTGCCGCCGCCGGCCACTTTTTCGATCTCGCCGACTATCTAACCTGGCGCGCGACGGGCTCGTTGAGCCGTTCGAATTGCACGGTGACGTGCAAATGGACCTACCTTGCGCACGAAAGCCGTTGGGATAGGGACTATTTCGAGAGGATTGGTCTTGGCGAGTTCGTTGTGAACGGATTTGCCAGAATTGGCACCGACATCGTCGAACCTGGGACGACGCTTGGTCGCGGCCTGACCGAGGCGGCTGCAACGGACCTGGGCCTCAAACCGGGAACGGCTGTCGGGGCGGCCCTGATCGATGCCCATGCAGGCGGCATCGGAACGCTGGGAGGCGCCATCGCCGGCGTCAGCGCCGACATCGGACGCAGATTGGCGTATATTTTTGGAACATCGGCCTGTTCGATGGCGTCAAGCAAAGAACCTATCTTCGTTGAGGGTGTGTGGGGGCCATACTATTCCGCCATGGTCCCTGGCCTCTGGTTGAACGAAGGCGGGCAATCGGCAGCCGGAGCCGCAATCGATCATCTCGTGGCCATGCATCCCGCATCGTCGCCGGCGTGCCTTCAAGCCGAAGCGGCCGGACTGTCGCTGGTCGCCTGGCTCGAAGGCGAGGCCACGAAGATGTGTGCAGGCCTTGAGGACGCGGTCACGATCGCAGGATCCATCCACGTGGTCCCCGAATTCCTTGGAAACCGGTCTCCCCACGCCGATCCCGATGCCCGGGCGATCATCGCGGGACTTAGTCTTGATGCAAGCATTTCCGATTTGGTGTCTTTCTATGTCGCCGGGCTGTGCGGTATCGGCTATGGGCTGAGACAGCTGCTTGTAAAGCTCGCTGACGAGGGAATTCCGATTGAGCTGATTGTCGCAAGTGGAGGCGCCGCGCAAAGCGATCTTGTCCGCCAGCTTCTGGCTGACACGACCAATGTGCCCGTCACGTTCGCGGATACCGCCGAGCCCGTGTTGCTGGGTTCGGCCATGCTGGCGGCAGTGGCGGCAGGCCGCTACTCGACGCTGGCAGACGCCATGGTGGCGATGTCGACTATCTCGCGGGTGTACACGCCTGCAGGAGGTGCCATCGAGGCGGCGCATCAGGCGCGATATCGCGTGTTCGAGAAATTGCAATCCGTCGCGCGGGAGATCCGAGCTGAGTCATCGCACAAATAAGACGGCCTTTTTTTGTGTTGAATCGTGACGAGGCTGGGACACCGGATCCTGATTGGGCGGGCACCTGATCTGCGGTCGCCAAGCGTTTGTTCGGGAAACCACTCCCTCCGCCCCGCCGCCAAAGGAAACCGCCTGACGTTCAAATCAGCCCGTATTGCCGGGCCTTGTTGCGTAGGAAAGGCAGGCCATTGCCCATCACTTCCGCCTCGTCCTTCGCCACGGGACGCCAGACTGCAAGGCCATAGGCCACTTGGGGCGGCATGTTGATGAAGCTTTCCATCGCCAGCCCGCCCTTGAAGCCGATGGCCGCGAGTGCCGCGTAGATCTCATTCCAAGGGATGTTGCCGTAGCCCGGTGTGCCGCGATCGCTTTCCGAAAGATGGATGTATCTCAGGTGATCGCGTGCATCGAGAATGCCGTTGGCGGCACCCTTCTCCTCGATATTCATGTGATAGGTGTCGAGATGAACGAAAATATTCTCGGCACCGACACGCTCAATCATGTCCACCGCCTGGCGGGCGGTGTTGATGAGATGATTTTCGTAGCGGTTTACCGCCTCGACGCCGAGTTCGATACCCTTCGACTTGGCATGTTTGGCGGCCGCCTGCAGGGCGCGCGCGATATTATCGTATTCGCCTTGCGTCGGCGGGACGCCAGTGCGCTCGCCGATCCCTCCGAAGATCACGCCTGAGAGCGCCTCCGCGCCCATTTCCGCGGTCTTGTCGATGGCAACCTTCAGGTGTTCAATCGCGGCGTCGGGACGAACGGAGGCCCATGCGCTTTCCGGCAGGCCAAGCGAACAAACAGCACGCAGCTTGTGCTTTTCCAGGAGAGCCCTGGTATGCACGGCATCGACGGCTGGAGCATTGAGGAGCGCAATCTCGATGAAATCCATCTCGTACTTGACGGCCGCGGCTATCGCCTTTTCCGCCCCGGCGCGATCCCAATTCATGGTCCACATGCTGGTATGAACCCCAAAACCTTCCATGTGTGTTATCCCTTTTTCCGTTTGAGAAATTTGAGGTGCCCGGCGGCAAAGCGCAGGATCATCACGCCGATGAGGAGGATGCCCCAGACCGCCGTCGCCAGATGCTGGTTGGCACCCATGAGGTTGAGACCGGATGCCAGAAGCTGCAGAACAACGAGCGCGACGAAGACGGGAATGACTCGGCCGAAACCGCCAAATGGATTGACGCCGCCGAGGAAGCAGGCAAGCACGGTGATCAGCAAATAGGATTCGCCATGGCCGACGCGCACGGAATTGAACCGGGCAAGCATGATGATGCCGGCGATCGCGCACATGGCGCCCGACAGCGTATAGACCAGCACCAGAACCTTGCGCGTATTGACCCCCGAATAGCGCGCCGCCTCGATGTTCGAGCCGATCATGTAGGTGTTGAAGCCAAGCTTCATCCGGGTGAGCAGCAAATGCCAGATCGCCACGCAGCCGACGAAGATGATAAGCGGAACCGGAAAACCGAGGATACTGCCATGGCCGAGCGGCTGAAGGAAAGCCGGAAAACCCGAAACATCGCCGCCACGCGTCAAAAACTCACCAAGCCCGCGCAGGAAGATCATCATCGATAGCGACACCAGGATAGGATGCGCGCGGGTGTAGGCAATCACCAGTCCCATCACCACGCCGCTGAGAGCCCCGACGCCGATGCCCAGCACGCAGCCGAGAAGGAAGGCGAACGGTCCTGCATCCACGCCGCCGTTCTGCTGCAGCACCCACGCTACAGTCAGGCCGGCGATATTGGCGGTGAAGGTAATGGCAAGATTGAGGCCGCCGGTCAGCACCGGCAGCAGCATGGCAAGTGTCAGAAGTCCCAGTTCAGGCAGTTGGAAAGCGACCGAGCCGAAGGTGGCCCGGCTTAGGAACTGTGGCGAAGCCAGACTGAAGAACAGCAGGACAGCAAACAGGGCAAATCCCGGCCCGGCCATTTCCGGCCCGAGGAAAGCTCTGGTGCGGTTGACGATTGCGGTCACTTGCGGCCTCCGTCCTGGCGCATGAATGGCAGCAGCTTTTCTATGTTGGTATTCGAAAGGGTGATGGCGACCAGGATAATGGCGCCCACGATCATCTTGAAGGCGAAGGGCGAGACACCCGCTAGGTTGAGCCCGTTTTGGGTGATGGAGATGAGCAGCACGCCCAGCACGCAGCCGAGCACGGAGCCCTTTCCGCCGCCAAGACGCGCACCGCCGAGCACTACGGCGGCAAGCACGTCCAACTCGCGGCCGTATAACGCGTTGGGAACGACCTCCTGTGCATAATGGGCCTGAATCAAACCTGCGATACCGGCCATCAGACCAAGCCAGCCGAAGGCGATGAACTGCATCGCGCCTGTATTGATTCCGAAACGACGCGCCCCTTCTGGGTTATCGCCGAAAGCATAGAGCTGCCGTCCTGTGGTCGTTCGGGTAATAAACAGCCAGGTGGCGACGACGCAAATGAACATGACCAGCACCGGCAGGGTAATCTCGATCCAGCTCCCGTCCGCCATCTCATGCTCGAACAGGATAACGCGGGTGGTCAGCCAATCTGGCAGATTGTAGATCGACACGCCGCGCGTGAAAAACATCAACAGCCCGAAGAAAATGTTGAAAGTGGCAATGGTCGCCACGATCGAAATGATCCGGAATTTATGAATAAGGAACGCGTTGATAGCGCCCAGCAGAATTCCGAGCCCGCCGGCGATGATCAAACCGCTCATCCAGCTGCCGCCGCCCATCCATCCGAGCAGGATGGCCGTGACGTATTGAACCACGGAGGCAGCGACCGCGAAGGAGATGTCTATACCTCCGGCGATCAGCACGACGAGGAGGCCGACGGCGAAAATGATATTGACGGAGCTGATATTGAGCAAATCGAACGCGTTTCCGAGCGAGAAAAAACGGTCGGTGATTATCGACAAGAACAGGCTGATGATGGCGATGACCGCGAGCAGAGCAAATTCCGTCGCATGGGATTGAATGGCCTTACGCATAGACGGCAGCCTCGATGTCGTGAAGCGCGCAGTCACGCGGCGTGAAGCAGTTGGCGATACGACCCTTTGCCATATGCAGCACGCGGTCCGCATGAAAATAGACCTCCGGCACCTCGTCGGAGATCAGGATGATCGCAAGACCGCTGTCGGCGAGTTTGGCGACGATATCGAAGATGCCGGCGCGCGCGCCGACATCGACGCCGACGGTCGGGGCATCGAGAATGAGCAGTTTCGGATCGGTCGCCAGCCACTTGGCGATGGCGACGCGCTGTTGGTTACCGCCCGAAAGGGTCGAAATCGCATCGTTCTGCTTGCCGATCTTGACGCCGAGATCGGCGATCCATCGGGCAACCAAGTCTTGTTTGCAGCTGTCGGACAACAGCCCTCCGGACATGATGCGGTCAAGCGACGCGATCACCAGATTGTCTGCGATCGATTGCGGCTGGATGAGGCCGAGCGACAGCCGGTCCTCGGAGAGATAGGCGATGCCGGCTGAGACGGCGTCGCGATTGGAGGAAAAACGCACCTGCTTGCCTTCAAGCCGGATTGTGCCGGCTGTCGGTTTTAGCATGCCAAACAGGGACAGCGCGAGTTCGGTGCGCCCGGCGCCGAGCAGGCCGGTAATGCCCAGCGTCTCACCGCGCCGCACGCTAAAGGAAATATCCTCGAACTGGCCGGGGCGGGAGAGCCCCTCGACCTCCAGCACCAACGGATTGCGGCTGATGTCGCGGACACGGATCGCCTGGTCAAAGGTCTTGCCGGTCATCAGCTCGGTGATGCGCGACTGGGTCATGCCGGTTGTCGGATAGACGCCGACAAGCGCGCCGTCCCTCAAGACTGTCAACCGGCTCGAAATCTCCAGCACCTCGGCCAAACGGTGACTGACGAACACGACTGCAACGCCTGATGCCGAAAGTGTGCGCACGATATCGAGCAGATGGTCGGTTTCCGATTGGGTCAGCGAGGCGGTTGGCTCGTCCATGAAGACGAGCTTCGCTTCCCCTATAAGGGCGCGTGCGATCGCCACGATCTGGCGCTTGGCAATCGCATAGTCCTTGAGCGGAAGATCGACATCAAGCGTGACGCCGAGCCGGGCCAGAGCCTTCATCGCCGTTTCGCGCATATCGTTATAGTTGACGAAGCGCGGCCAGCGGCCAAGCACGGTCTGAAAGGCGATGTTCTCGGCAACGGTCATTTCCGGAAACAGGGCAAGGTCCTGCCAAATGACCTGGATGCCAGCGGCCTGCGCCGTAACTGGCGACATGTGCGAATAGGTCTGCCCGTCGTACTCGATGACGGCACCGGATTGAGCGCGATAGACGCCGGTGATGATCTTGATCAGCGTGCTTTTACCAGAGCCATTTTCGCCCGCCAGACAATGCACTTCCCCCGGCAGAACGTCGAAGCTGACGTTCTTCAGCGCCTTGACGCCGCCGAAGGTCATGTTGATGTTGCGCAGGGACAGAAGCGGTGTTTGACCGCCGTCCAAGCTTGCTCGTTCGATCATTGTATCAACCTGTATATTCCTGGGCACCGCCGAGCCGGCCGAAGCCGACCCAGCAGCCCGGGAGAACGCGTTCTGCGGACGTTTACAGGCCCATACCTGCGAGTTCGTCCACAGTGTCCTTGTTGATCGGCAGTAGTTGATCGACAATGATGTCATTGCCGACCGGCTTGACGACACCCAGACCTTCGATCTCGTCACCATCCTTCACCGAACCGCCCTTGATCAGACGGTCGGCCAGGGTAACAAAAACCTCGCCGGCCTGTTTCGGATTCCACATGAACCCGCCGGAAATGGCGTCCGACTTGATCAGCTTCTGTCCCTGTCCTGGTGAGAACGGGCCGAGCACGAAAATCTCTCCGGTCTTGCGGCGTTCTTCGACGGCGCGGCCGGCCCCAATCGGTCCCTGGCTGCCGAATGCCAGGAAGCCCTTAAGGTCGGGATGGGCAGAGATAAGATCGAGCGCGGTCGACCTGCTCTTATCGACGTCTTCAGCCACGCCGTAGCGTTCGCCAACCAGCTTCATGTCGGGATAGTTCGCCTTGATATAGGCGATAGCCGCATCGGCCCAGGCGTTGTGCAGCGGAACGGTGAGCGAGCCGACGAACACGGCATATTCACCCTTGCCGCCCATTTTCTCTGCCAAAAGCTTGGCATGGGCTTCGCCGAAACCGGTGGAAGAGGCCAGTTCGAAATTCCAGTCAGCGCCTTTCTGGCCAGGTGACTCGTGCGTAATAACGATGATGCCCTGGTCCTTGGCTTTCGTCAGGACCGGCTCGAGAACTTTTGCGTCGTTCGGTACGACGCCGATGACTTTGACGCCCTGTGCGATCAAATCTTCGATTGCACGAACCTGAAGGGCCGGATCGGCGCTGGTCGGCCCAACCATGAAGGCGTCGAGACCGAGTTTCTCGCCCTGCGACTTGATGCCGACCTCCATCGCGTTGAACCACGGAATGCCGCCGATCTTGACGACAACGCCGACCTTGTCAGCAGCAAGCGCTGCAAATGAAACGCCAAGCGACAACGACGCGGCAAGAGCCGCGATTAGAAATCTTCTCATGCTAAATCCTCCTCCAAACGTTTCCGCACAGGGAAACACTCCCGAGCCACCCGGCTGGCGGTCCCTGTCCATTCAGTCCAGCCAGACGCGGGTATCGCATCCTCCAGATACCGCCTCCTCAAGCGGACCTCGACATGCACAATCGATATTTCTTTCTTGCACAATCGATGGTGCAAATAATATGTTTTGGATTTAAACTTTCGTCAAGGGGAAATTGGCACTAAGGAAACGGCTGGAGGATGGGATGAAGCAACAGGGGAAAAAAAAGGCGACGATCTATGATCTTTCGATCCTGTCCGGCTGCTCCGCCTCGACTGTCAGCGCCGTCCTGAACGGCACCTGGCGCAAGCGACGTATCAAGGAAAGCACGGCGGAACTCATTCAGAACCTCGCCGAACAGCACCAATACACCGCCAACCTGCAGGCCCGGGGGCTGCGCAAGTCCCGTTCAGGATTGGTCGGCTTGCTGCTACCAGTGCACGATAACCGCTACTTTTCGTCCATGGCGCAGACTTTCGAGGCGCAGGTGCGCAGTCACGGCAAATGCCCGATCGTCGTGAGCGCCTGCCGTGACCCCCAGGAAGAGCTGTCGACCGTTGAAACCTTGATTTCCTATTCCATCGATGAGCTTTTTATCGCCGGCGCAACCGATCCGGATAGCGTTCATATTCTTTGCGAGGCGGCTGGCATCCGTCACATCAATATTGATCTGCCAGGGACTAAGGCGCCATCGGTCATCAGTGACAACTACCAGGGAGCCCGGATGCTGACGGAGGCGATCATCCAGCGTTTTGATGCCTCCGACCCTTTGAAGCCGGAAGAGCTTTTCCTGTTCGGCGGCCGCAACGACCACGCCAGCAGCGAGCGCATCAGAGGCTTCCGCGATATCAAGACGGAATTGCTCGGCGCGGACATGGATGCCTGCATCCAGCCGACCGGCTATTCGCCGAACATGACACAAAAGGCCTTCGAGGTCTTCTACGAGCGGCAGGGGAAACTGCCGCGCGGGCTGTTCATCAACTCGTCGATCAACTTCGAGGGCCTGCTCCGCTTCATGGCACGGCACCCCCATGAGACCTTCGCGGACATTGTCGTTGGTTGTTATGACTATGACCCCTTCGGTTCATTCCTGCCCTTTCCGGTCATCATGATCCGGCAGGATACCGAGAGTATGCTCGCCAAGGCATTCGAGCTCATCGAGGAAAGCCGGCCGGCGGTCAAAATTCACTTGATACAACCGGAATTGGTTCATCCGCGTACGGCACTGGAAGGTCCTCTCGATTCGATCAGGGATATCGACGTTTGATGCCGCAGTTGCGAAAGCCCTTGGCGATGCAGCGATGCATTGACACTGGGCTTGACAGAATGATGGGCCGGCGAAGCCACGTGTAGCCGTCGTCAACCCGGCAGCGGTCGCGGTATGAGGCGGTCATAGGGCGACTTTGGGAGACCTGTCGTTCTACCTTGACGGGTCGTCGCTGGATCGAACCAAGCACTTGGCGCAGACGCGCGCCCATCTGCTGCGTCCCTTTTTCAGCGATGAACATGCAGAAGCGGGCAAGATGATTGATGGTCGCTCGAAAGCAGCTGGACTTGCGTGTTCGCCTTCGCGCCAATCGACCTGCGGGTGCGCTTCAAAGACCGTCGTCAGGGACGGTCCCCTGGCGTTGTCCTGCCGAAGAGGGAGGTGGTTGAAACATCTGGAGGTTGAGATGCTGGTCCGCGACACCGCACTTTTGTCGCATTACGACCAGCTGGCGGTAGAAAATAAAATGCCATATGGTGGGCTTCGTCGGTTCTTTTCTCTCCTGCGAGAAAAGTATGTGTCTGTGGGAGGACCTTGCTGACCGACCCGCCGCTGTAGCGGCACGTGCCTGTAGGTTATTGATCGTACAGCAGTTACACCGGGTTTCTCGACGTCGTTGGCAGTTGCTTTGGGACAGGGGAGGGAAGCAATGGTTTCGAGCCTGACAATGACCGAACGGCGCTTGGCCCTGGTCATACTCCTGGTGCTCAGCCTGGTGGGCCTGACCATGGGCGTCGTTGGACGCTCTGATCTACTCGGCGTCCAAGGCTTCATCGTTCTCGTTTTCAGTATCGGGATGGCGTTCATCGTCATGTCGGATTTCTATGCTCCCACACCGAACCCAAAGCGGCTGGAGCGCTATTACGACGATCCCACTAAGGCGGGCATCGTGTTGGCGATGATCTGGGCGGTTATCGGCATGTTCGTCGGTGTCTGGGTCGCGGCGCTGCTCGCCTGGCCGGACCTGACCTTCGACGCGGCCTGGGCGAGCTTTGGGCGGCTGCGTCCCGTCCATACCTCAGGCGTCATCTTCGGTTTCGGGGGCAATGCGCTGATCGCCACCTCTTTCCATGTTCTGCAGCGTACCTCGCGGGCGCGGTTGCCGGACCAGCTTAGCCCCTGGTTTGTGCTGATTGGCTACAATCTCTTCTGTCTTGTCGCGGCAAGCGGCTACCTGATCGGCGTCACCCAGTCCAAGGAATATGCTGAACCGGAATGGTATGCCGACATCTGGCTGGTCATCGTCTGGGTGGTCTATTTCCTCATCTACATCCGCACGCTGGCGCGACGGAAAGAGCCGCATATCTACGTCGCCAACTGGTATTACATGGCCTTCATTCTGGTCGTGGCGGTGCTGCATATCGTCAACAACCTCGCCGTGCCGGTATCGTTCGGACATGCCAAGAGTTATTCTCTGTTCTCCGGTGTGCAGGACGCGATGACGCAGTGGTGGTACGGGCACAATGCGGTCGCGTTCTTCCTGACGGCCGGCTTTCTCGGCATGATGTATTACTATCTCCCGAAGCGCGCCGGCCGGCCGATCTTCTCCTACCGGCTGTCGATCATCAGCTTCTGGGGCATCACCTTTATGTATATGTGGGCGGGATCGCACCACCTTCACTATACGGCGCTGCCGCAATGGGTTCAGACGCTCGGCATGACGTTCTCACTGGTGCTTCTGGTGCCGTCCTGGGCGTCGGCCGGCAACGCGCTTGCGACGCTCAATGGCGCCTGGCACAAGGTGCGCGACGACGCGACGCTGCGTTTCATGATGGTTGCCGCGGTCTTTTACGGCCTCGCAACCTTCGAGGGTTCGTTCATGGCGATCCGCGCGGTCAATTCACTGTCCCACTACACGGATTGGACTGTCGGCCATGTCCATGCCGGTGCGCTCGGCTGGGTGGCAATGATCTCCTTCGGATCGATCTATGCGCTCGTGCCCTGGATGTGGAAGCGGGAGACCATGTATTCGCCGAAACTCGTCGAAGTGCACTTCTGGCTGGCGTTGGCCGGGACCATCGTCTACGTCTTTGCCATGTGGAATTCGGGCATCATCCAGGGCCTGATGTGGCGCACCTATAACGAGAGCGGTACGCTCGCCTATTCCTTCATCGATTCCGTATCTGCCATGCATCCTTACTATATCGCGCGCGCCTTCGGCGGCCTGCTATACCTGTTTGGTGCGACCGCAGGATTGTACAATGTCTTGATGACGATTCGTACCGCCCGCACAGCGCTGGCGGAAAGCGAGAGCGAACCGGATATACCGCTCGTTGCGTCGGCGCGCGCGGCTCAGCCGGGGGAGTGATCGGTCATGGCTGAATTCCACCGCAAACTTGAGCGCAGCGCCGTCGGCTTCGTGCTCGCCATTATCGGCGTCTCTGCGATCGGCGGCTTCGTCGAAATCGCCCCGCTGTTTACGATCCACGAAACGGTGGAGGATGCGCCGGACATGCGCGTCTACACGCCGCTCGAACTGGCTGGCCGCAACATCTACATCCGCGAAGGCTGTTATGCCTGCCACTCGCAGATGATCCGCACCCTACGCGACGAGGTCGAACGCTACGGTCCCTATTCACTGGCGGTCGAATCCAAGTACGATCATCCGATGTTGTGGGGGTCGAAGCGTACCGGGCCGGACCTGGCACGGCTCGGAGAAAAGTATTCCGATGACTGGCATGTCGCGCACCTTATCAATCCGCGCGACGTTGCGCCCGAATCGGTAATGCCGAAATATGGCTGGCTGCAGCGCAATGCCTTGAAAATAGACGATCTCGGCGAGCATCTGGCGGCACAGCAAGCGGTCGGCGTGCCCTATACCCAGGAGATGATCGAAAATGCGACCTCCGACGCCTTCGGGCAGGCGAGCCCGGACAGCGACAGGGCGAGCGGCGTCGCCGAGCGTTATGGCGAAGCGACACACGTTCGGGCCTTCGATGGCGATGCGGGTCGCGTCACCGAAATGGATGCGATCGTCGCCTATCTGCAGGTGCTCGGCAAACTGACGGATGCTGCGAGACGGCAGACTGCCTCGGCGGAGAATTAGGATGATGACCCTCGATCATGACGCGATCGTTGCCTTCGCCAAGAGCTGGGGGCTGTTCTACCTGATCGCGATGGCCGTCGGGGTGATGGTCTACGCGCTGTGGCCTTCCAACCGGACGCGTTTCGATCGCGCGAAGAACAGCATTCTCGACAAGGACGACAAGCCATGGAGTTGAACTGATGGCTTCGGAAAAGCTCGATCCCGTCACCGGACGCATGACCACGGGACACGAATGGAACGGCATCGAGGAACTCGATACGCCGGTGCCGCGGGTTGTCCTGTATTTCCTGGCGGCAGGCATGCTGTTTGCCGGCATCTACTGGATATTGATGCCGGCCTGGCCGCTCGGCTGGACCTATACCAAGGGCCTGCTCGGCGCCGATCAGCGCGAGGTTGTGGCGCGGCAGGTCGACAGCGCGACGGCGGCGCGTGCCCAATGGACGGACAAGATCATGACGGCGAGTTTCTCCGAGATAGAGGCAGATGACGCGCTGATGGCCAAAGTGCGTGAGACCGGCCAAGCTCTTTTCCGCGACAATTGCGCTGCCTGCCATGGCATCAATGCGACCGGCGGGCCCGGCTTTCCCGATCTTACGGCAAAGGCTTGGCTCTGGGGTGGCAATCCGGAAACGATCGCGGAGACGGTCCGTGTCGGCATCAATTCGACAAACGAGGACACGCGCGTTTCGCAGATGCTCGCCTTCGGTCGCGACGAGATCCTCGATCGCGAGAAGATCAACGAGGTGGTAAGCTATGTGGAGTCCCTTTCGGCACCGGAAAGGGGCGATGCCGAGACGATCAGGGCGGGTCGCGAGGTCTTCGCGGCCAATTGCGTGGCCTGTCATGGCGAGGATGGCAAGGGCAAGGCCGATGTCGGCGCACCCGACCTGACGGACAGCCACTGGATATACGGCCGCGACCGGCAGTCGATCTATACGACGATCTATGCCGGGCGGCAGGGACATATGCCGTTTTGGGGTGGAAGGCTGTCACCATTGGATATCAAGGTGCTGACCGCCTACGTTCACACGCTCGGAGGCGAGGCGCCATGAGCAGTGCACACGACGGGAAGGCGGTGGCCTGCGGGCCGCGCCCGGTCAGGTGGAGGCGCGTGGCGATAGCGATCGCCGCTGCCGGAGTGCTGCTCTTTGCCGGCGCCAATGCGCATCTGGTCTATGTAGCGGTCGCGTCGCAGCCGGATTGCGTTCTGCCCGCAAATGGCAGTGGTGAAACTGTGAAATTTCAGGCGGCGCAACCCGCTTGCTGACAAGGGAGACAAGGATGGGGGCCACCGATCGTTCAGATGCTGCCGTTCGGCCGCTTGCGGAACAGCGGCGGCGCAATCTTCCGGCAAATGCTGCATTCGGCTGGCTGAGGGCCGGATGGCGGGACCTATCTATCCAGCCCGGACCGAGTCTTGCCTATGGGCTTGCCGTCTTCATCATCTCGGTCGTCATTGTTTGGGGACTGTACGCTCTCGGCCTTGATTATATTCTGTTTCCGGCGCTTGCCGGATTCATGGTCGTTGGCCCGCTTCTTGCCATCGGGCTCTATCAGAAGAGCCGCGACATCGAGGCGGGTGCCCCGGTCAGCTTGAGCCGCATGGTGTTCGTCAAGGCAGAATCGGGAGCGCAGGTGTGGTTCACCGGGGCCATCCTTTGCCTGCTGATGCTGGTCTGGATGCGTGCCGCCGTCATCATCTACGCCTTGTTCTTCGGCTTGCGGGCGTTTCCGGGACTCGATCACGTCGCGGCGATGCTGTTCACGACACCGGTCGGCTGGGGCATGCTGCTCGTCGGCACGGTCGTTGGCGGGCTCTTCGCCGCCTTCTCCTTTGCGATCAGCACCTTTGCTGTTCCGATGCTGCTCGACGAGAAGACGGACGCCTTCACCGCGATGGGCACCAGCATTTCGCTCGTCTGGAACAACCTGCCGGTGATGCTCGCCTGGGGAGCGATCGTGCTTGCGCTGTTTCTGGTGAGCGTCGTGACTGGGCTATTGGGATTGATCGTGGTCTTTCCGTTGCTCGGGCATGCGACTTGGCATAGCTACAGAGCAATCAGATGAGCTGCTGTGCACCCGGAGCCGAGAATGGCGCCGAAGCTTGTGGATCGCCGAGCAGCACCGAGACCTTGCTTGCGAGCCGACCGCTGGACAATGGCCTCTACCAGACGGACCTTTCCGTGCCGGGCGTCCGATGCGCGAACTGTATCCGGACGATTGAAGGCCAGCTCTCGCGGCTGCCGGGCGTCGAGCAGGCGCGGGTGAACCTTTCGAGCCGGCGCGTCAGCGTCAAATGGCGGGGCGATCAGGTGCCGCCGATGATCGAGACGCTGTCGGAGCTTGGTTATGCCGCGCACCTATCCGAGACGAAAGCTGACGAAGCCGATCCGGAACTTTCCCGGCTGATCCGGGCGCTGAGCGTTGCTGGTTTTTCCGCTATGAACATCATGCTGCTTTCGGTTTCCGTCTGGTCGGGGGCCGATGCGGAAACCCGCCAAGCCTTTCATTGGATTTCGGCGGCGTTGGCGGCGGTCGCCCTGTTCTATTCGGGACCGGTGTTCTTTCACTCCGCTTGGGCCGTGCTTAGGCGGGGGCGCACCAATATGGACGTGCCGATCTCGATCGGTATCTGCCTCGCCTTTGGGCTCAGCCTGCACGATACGATCCATTGGGACGAACACGCCTATTTCGATGCCGCAGCGTCTCTCATCTTCTTCCTACTGATCGGGCGCACACTCGACCGTGCCATGCGCGAAAGGGCGCGCGTGGCCGTGCGCGGGTTGATGCGGCTCTCTCCCCGTGTGGCGTTGGTCGTCGGAAGCGACGGCAGCCGCAACTATATTCCGGTGAACGAGGTCGAGCCGGGAATGCGCATCAATCTTGCCGCCGGCGATCGGGTGCCGGTCGATGGCTGCGTCGAGGAAGGTTCGTCGGACATCGATTGCGCGATCGCGACAGGCGAGAGCGCGCCGCAGCCGGTGGGGCCGGGGGCGGCGGTGACGGCTGGAACGCTCAATCTAGCAGGCCCTCTGAGAATTGTCGCGACGGCGACGGCGGACAATTCATTTCTCGCTGAAATGGTGCGGATGATGGAAGCCGCGGAAGGTGGGCGCGCCGGCTATCGGCGGCTTGCCGATCGCGCCGCGCAACTCTATTCGCCGGTCGTTCATACCGCCGCCTTCGTCACTTTCCTCGGCTGGATTGCCGCCACGGGAGATTGGCACCGCGCCATCAGCATCGCTATTGCCGTGCTGATCATCACTTGCCCCTGTGCGCTCGGTCTTGCCGTGCCGATCGTGCAGGTCGTGGCGGCGCGCCGCCTGTTCGAAAACGGGATAATGCTCAAGGACGGGTCCGGAATCGAACGTCTTGCCGAGATCGATACGGTGGTGTTCGACAAGACCGGCACGCTGACATTGGGTAGACCAAGGCTGGTGAAGACTAGCTCCACCGCGCCGGAGGCTCTACACATCGCTGCCGCAATGGCGCGGCATTCGCGCCATCCTGTCGCGGCAGCCCTGTCTGCAGCTTCCAAAGACGGACCGGAGATTTCGGCTTCCGATATCGCCGAAACGCCCGGTTTCGGTATCGAAGCGCGCATTGGCGGCAGGACCTATCGGCTCGGTCGCGCCGAATGGGCGCTGGCCGACCGCACCGCCGAGCAGTTTGCGGGAACGGTGCTGACGTGCAACGGTTTGCTATCCGCGCGGTTCGTTTTCGAAGACGAATTACGGAAGGGCGCGATGCAAGCCGTTGGGGAATTGCACGCGGTCGGCCTGCAATTGGAAATCCTTTCGGGCGACCGCGAACCGGCCGTTGCATCCGTTGCGCGACATCTCGGTATCGGGCACTACGCAGCAGGTCTGCTGCCGGGCGGGAAGGTGGAGCGGCTAGAGAGGTTGTCGGGTGATGCCCGCAGCGTGCTGATGGTCGGGGACGGGCTGAATGACGTGCCCGCCCTGGCTGCTGCGCATGTGTCGATGGCACCCGCCAATGCCGCCGATATCGGGCGCAATGCGGCGGATTTCGTCTTCTTGCACGAGGATCTCGGCGCGGTTCCGATGGCCGTCACCGTTGCCCGCAAGGCCAGCATGCTGGTCTGGCAGAATTTTGCTCTGGCCGTTCTCTACAACGTCATCGCGCTTCCGGTTGCAATCGCCGGCCACGTCACGCCGCTAATTGCCGCGCTTGCAATGTCGCTCTCCTCGGTCGTCGTTGTAACCAATGCCCTGCGGTTGAAAGCGGGAAAGACTGGACAGCGTCAAGCCGCCGCCGGTTCAAGGTCTATGCAAATTCTGGTCCCGGGCGAATGAGCAGCCTCGTCTTCCTCGTCCCGCTTGCATTGCTTCTTGGCGCAACGGCGCTCGGGGCTTTCCTTTGGTCGCTGCGCAGCGGCCAATACGAGGACCTCGATGGGGCCGCCGAACGAATCCTGATGGATGATGACGAGAACGAACCGCCGATAGCAAAATAGACGTTTTCGGCATTGTCGCGGAGTAGGTCAGGTTCCCTGGTAGTTGGGCGACGACATCGGCCGAACGGTATTGCCGATCGAACAGGTTCTACTGCGTCGCGAGGTCGTTTGCCGCCGGAAAACCGCCGTCCGCTCCCGCCTTGAAAAGCCCTTCGCGGAGATGCTCCACGTCAGATTGCTGAGCGTAGTGCAACGTGGCGAGGAAGGATTCGACGCCGAATTCGGGGAGGAGCGATCCAACCTTCTTCATATGCGCTGCGGCAGCGATCTCATCGCCAAGCCAGCCGTAACATGCAGCGACGAATGCGTGCTGGGCGTAATCCATGACGGACAGGTGCATGAATGCTTCGATCGCCTCGCCATACTGATGCGCAGCGAAGTGTGCTTTGCCAAGGTGACTCCAAAATCTTTCGGGGTGATGGGGGTTCAGCCGCATTGCCTTGCGGATCCATTCGATTCCCTCTTCAGGCCGCCCCAGCCAGGTCAACAGTTCCCCTTGCTGAACCACCACAAGGTCGTAGTTGGGATTGAGGGAAAGGGCACGCTCCTGGTGATAGCGCGCTGTGGTCAGTGCGTTGTTGTTCACATTCACTGCGGCCAGAATGCGATGCACGTCGGCATCGTTGTCATCCAGCGCCAACGCCCGATCCAGCGCAGCAACGATTTCGCTCCAGACGGCATCCTTGTCTTCGCACCAGCCGCTGACCCAAGCCTGGCCGAGGATGCACGCCCGCCAAGCATGGGCATGGGCATAATCCGGGTCAAGCGCGACGGCCCGGTCTATCAGAGACTGCGCCTGCTTATTGTCTGCAACGGTGCCTCTGTGATGCAGTACCTTTGCGGTCAGCGCGCACTCGTATGCGGCCATGTTTGCAGGTTTCGTCCGCGCAAGATGGTCGCGCTGGGCCGCCTCGACGCGCCCCGGTAAGGTTGCTGCTATCGCCGCTGTTATTTCATCCTGGATCGCAAATATGTCGTCCAACCTCCGGTCGTATTTATCTGCCCATATATGGCCATCACTGGCTGCGTCGATGAGCTGGACCGTGACGCGCACCCTATCGCCGATCTTGCGGACGCTTCCTTCCACCAGGTATTGAGCCCCGAGTTTCTCGGCGACTTCGCGTACGTTTACGGCTCGGTTCTTGTAGACGAAACTGGAGTTGCGTGAGATGACGAACAACTCGTGGCGGCGCGACAATTCGGTGAGGATGTCTTCGGTCAGACCATCCGCGAAAAACTCCTGATCGGGATCGCCGCTCATGTTGTTGAAGGGCAGAACCACTATCGAGGGTTTGGAGACAGATCGCTTTGCATCGAAATCCTGAGGCTGATGGGGCGAGGCGGAGTGCTCAAGCCCGATACGAAACAGACGAACAGGACGGCTTATATTCTTTAGCGTCTTCTCCCCCAGATCCTCGATGGAGACTTCGAGATGATCGGCAATTTGTATTGCTACAGCGGCGGTGACACAGATACCGCCGACGTCGGCCAGTTGCTCAATACGAGAAGCGATATTCACACCGTCGCCGAAAATGTCCCCGTCTTCGAAAATAATGTCGCCAAGATTGATGCCGATCCTGAATTCGATCCGCCGATCCTGCGGCACGTCAGAATTTCGCCGCTGCATGCGCTGCTGGATCTCCACGGCGCACTTAACTGCATCAGTTACGCTGTGGAACTCCACGAGCATGCCGTCGCCCGTCGTCTTGATGATCCGGCCCTTGTTCTTTGCGATGGCGGGATCAATCAATTCTATCCGGTGCGTTTTGAGGCGGGCGAGGGTGCCTGCTTCATCGGCCTCCATCAGTCGGCTATAGCCTGCCATATCGGCTGCCAGGACTGCGGCTAGTCTCTGTTCCATCGATTTGCCAACATAACGATAAAGGGATGCTTCGTCTTCCGGACCGGCAGATCAAAGCGGGTCTAGGACGATTTTACAGCACCCCAATGAAATCGCCTATCTAATGTTGAGGCACATTTGGGCCACCAGCGCCGCGGTCTGGAGCCGGTTGAGGACGTCTTCTTGTCGCAGTGGTTCCGCCACAAAGCCACCGGGGATGATCAAGATGTCGAGCGCAGGGCAGTTCGCCACAACGCAGACAGGCGATCTGTCCGTGGCCTAACACTCGGGCGCAACTGGAAACTCAGCCGCGCCCGAGCGCCTTGAGCCCGGATCAGGCCAGGTCGAAGCGATCCGCGTTCATCACCTTTGTCCAGGCCGCCACGAAGTCGCGCACGAACTTCTCTTGCGTGTCGCTCTGACCGTAGACCTCGGCAAGCGCCCGCAACTGGGAGTTCGAACCGAAGACGAGATCGACGCGGGTGCCGGTCCACTTCATTTCGTCCGTATTGCGGTCGCGTCCCTCGAACACATACTTCGTTTCCGGGGCGGCTTTCCACACTGTGCCCATGTCGAGCAGGTTCACGAAGAAGTCGTTGGTGAGCGTCTCGGGGCGCTTGGTGAGGACGCCGTGCTGGGACTGTCCGGCATTTGCGTTCAAGACGCGCATGCCGCCGACGAGGACCGTCATCTCTGGCGCCGACAGTGTCAGCAACTGCGCCTTGTCGATCAGCAACTCCTCGGGCGAAATGGAGTATTCGCCCTTCTGATAGTTGCGGAACCCGTCGGCGATGGGTTCGAGAACGGCAAAGGAGTCCACATCGGTCTGCTCCTGGGTCGCGTCGGCACGACCGGGCGTAAAGGGAACCTCGACGTGGTGACCGCCGTTCGCCGCCGCCTTCTCGATGGCTGCCGCGCCGCCCAGAACGATAAGATCTGCGAGCGACACCTTCTTGCCGCCAGGCTGGGCGTCGTTGAACGCCTTCTGGATACCCTCAAGCGTCTCGAGCACTGTCGCCAGCTGCGCCGGCTGGTTGACCTCCCAGTCCTTCTGGGGGCTAAGACGGATGCGCGCACCGTTCGCACCACCGCGCTTGTCGGAGCCGCGGAAGGTTGACGCCGACGCCCAGGCGGTCGCGACCAGCTGGGAGACGGGCAATCCCGATGCGAGGATCTTGCCCTTGAGATCGGCGATGTCCTGCGCGTCGACCAAGACGTGGTCAATAGCGGGAATAGGATCCTGCCAGATCAGATCCTCTGCCGGAACTTCCGGTCCGAGATAGCGCACGCGCGGGCCCATGTCGCGGTGGGTCAGTTTGAACCAAGCCCGGGCAAACGCATCGGCGAACTGATCCGGATTCTCAAAGAAACGCCTCGAAATCTTCTCGTAGGCGGGGTCGAAGCGCAAGGCGAGGTCGGTCGTCAGCATGGCTGGTGCGTGGCGCTTGGACGCGTCGTGCGCATTCGGTACCGTACCGGCGCCGGCACCGTGTTTCGGTGTCCACTGATGTGCACCGGCAGGGCTCTTCGTCAGTTCCCATTCGTAGCCGAACAGGTTCCAGAAGAAGTTGTTGCTCCACTTCGTCGGCGTCGTGGTCCATGTGACTTCCAGGCCGCTGCCGATGGTGTCGCCGCCCTTGCCGGTTCCGAAGCTGCTTGTCCAGCCGAGGCCCTGTTCCTCGATGCCGGCCCCCTCGGGCTCAACACCGACATGGGCGGCATCGCCCGCGCCATGGGTCTTGCCGAACGTGTGTCCGCCCGCAATGAGGGCAACGGTCTCTTCGTCGTTCATGGCCATGCGCGCGAAGGTCTCGCGGATGTCCCGGGCAGCGGCAAGCGGATCGGGATTGCCGTTCGGTCCTTCCGGATTCACGTAAATCAGCCCCATCTGCACAGCGGCGAGGGGATTTTCGAGATCCCGTTCGCCGGAGTAACGCTTGTCGGCAAGCCAGGTATCCTCAGCGCCCCAATATACGTCTTCCTCAGGCTCCCAGACATCCGCGCGGCCGCCGGCAAAGCCGAACGTCTTGAAGCCCATCGACTCCAGAGCGCAGTTGCCGGTGAGGATCATCAGGTCGGCCCAAGAGATCTTGTTGCCGTATTTCTGCTTGATCGGCCAGAGCAGCCGGCGTGCCTTGTCGAGATTCACATTGTCCGGCCAACTGTTGAGCGGCGCAAAGCGCTGCTGACCAGCTCCAGCCCCGCCGCGGCCGTCGCCAGTACGGTAGGTGCCGGCGCTGTGCCATGCCATGCGGATGAAAAGCGGACCGTAGTGACCGAAGTCGGCCGGCCACCAGTCCTGCGAGTCGGTCATCAGCGCGAAGAGATCCTTCTTCAGGGCCTCCAGGTCGAGCTTCTTGAACTCCTCCGCATAGTTGAACGCCTTGCCCATGGGAGTGGACAGGGAGGAGTTCTGGTGGAGAATCCTGAGGTTCAACTGGTTCGGCCACCAGTCCCGGTTCGACCGACCGCCATGGGCCGTGTGTGTGTGCACGACTGGACACTTGCCCGCGGTTTCGACTTTTGAATCCATGTCTTTCTCCCTTGTGATTACTTGAATTGGCCCATCCAGAGGAAGACCGCCCTGAAGCATAGAGCTTTGGGTGTTCGGCGTTCTGGGTGGTCTCGACGTCGACGAACTGCGCACCGCCCGTGGCCGCTGCATGGACCGGTGTAACAGTGGCTGCATCTCATCTCTGCTTTGGGCACTATACCCAAACCCTTTCATTAATTTAAGTTGGATTTTCTGATTGCCACGATAAGGTGCGGTTATGAAAAATTTAACACTCAAGCAGCTTCGCTATTTCGAGGCGTTGGCACGACAGGGTCATTTCGGCCGTGCGGCGGATGTCTGTGCGATCTCCCAACCGGCTTTGTCTATGCAGATCAAGGAACTGGAAGAATCGCTCGGCACAGAGCTTTTCGAAAGAGGCGCGCGCCAAGTTCGGCTGACCAACTTCGGAGAAGCGTTTGCACTGCGTGTGCGCGACATCCTGCGCTCTGTGGATGAACTGGCAGACCTGGCGCGAGCCTCGCAGGACCGGCTGGTGGGACGGCTGCGGATAGGCGTCATCCCGACGGTCGCGCCCTACCTGCTGCCTGCGATCATCGGCAACCTCACCCGCATGCATGACGGGCTCGAGATTCACGTGCGCGAGACGCTGACCTCGAAGCTGGTACAGGAGCTGGCGGAAGGCCGGCTCGACACGGCAATCGTTGCGTTACCGGTATCCGAGCCTTCGTTGAACGAGGTCGCGTTGTTTTCGGAGAACTTCGTGCTGGTCCGCCCAGGCGAAGACGAGGGCAAGCCAGTACCCAATCGCGAAGCGCTACGTGAAATGAGGCTGCTTCTACTGGAAGAGGGGCACTGTTTTCGCGATCAGGCGCTGTCGTTCTGCAATATGCATTCGGCACTACCGCGAGAGTTGCTGGATGGTAGTTCGCTGTCCACGCTGGTCCAAATGGTCAGCGCCGGAATTGGTGTCACTCTGATCCCGGAAATGGCCGTGGGGGTGGAGACGCGCTCGGCGTCAGTGTCAGTCTCTCACTTTCAGAGTGCCCAGCCCTCACGAACAATTGGCATGATCTGGCGCAAGACAAGCCCCTTGGCCAAACAGTTCCTGCAGATTTCTGAAGTCGTTCGTCAGTCCGCCGATGCGATGCGCGAGCAGTTCAGCATGTTGGACGGGAGAGGTCGGATCTAACGGTCACATGTTGCCATCCGCAACTGTCAATGGCGAACCGATGACGAAGAGCTGACGATCACCGGCTCGATCGGCCTTGCGCATGCTCGACAAATCGACTTTCTCAGTATCGAGGAGAAAGCCGAGCGTCTTCGGCAAACGAGATTGGAAATCGAGCATGTCAGAACTGACCGCAACACTTCGAATTTTTGAAGCCCATCCAGGCATCTTCGCCTATTATGATGGTCGCGTTGCGGGCAAACGCCTGCATTCTGCCGCGGCGAATTGGCTCGATGATGGCGCCTATGGGCTGGGAATTGCGTCCTATGCCATTGTGGATTCCGGAACCGCCCTCATCTACGATACCCATATTTCCGTGCCTCATGCTCAGGCCATCAGAGCGCATATCGAAGGGCTCGGCGTGAGCTCGATCCGCGTTGCGCTCAGCCATTGGCACAGTGATCACATCGCCGGCAACGAGGTCTTTGCGGATTGCGAGATTATCGCGCTCAAGCTGACTGCCGAGGCGCTCTTGGCCAATCGCGAGGAGATAGCACGGCGCCCCCCGCCAATTGAACCGCTGGTGATGCCCAACCGGCTTTTTGAGGACCAACTGGAACTATACGTCGGAAGCAGGCGTGTGGAACTCCACCACTTCGATATTCACAGTGCGGACGGCAATGTCGTCTGGCTGCCCGACACGAGCATACTCCTGGCGGGCGACACTCTCGAAGATACGGTGACCTATGTCTCGGAGGCCCAGCATGTCGCAACCCATATCCGCGAGCTCGCCCGTATGCGAACATGGCCAATCCATAGCATTCTGCCTAGTCATGGCGATCCGGCCCGGATCGCGGCCGGCGGATACGGGGTCAACCTCATCGAGGCAAACCGGAATTACCTTGAGCGGTTGACCGAACTGGTTAAGACCACTGAAGGCAGCGCTGGATCCTTGGCAGACTTTATCGCGACAGACCTGTCTTCCGGCGCGATATCCTATTTTGAGCCCTACGAAGCCGTGCATCGGAAGAATATCGCGGCTCTCGCGGCGGCATGATCACCCTATGTGGAAACCAGGCATTCACCTGGCAGGGCGCTGGCGAATTTTCGCGCGGCCGGCAAGTCGATCTACAAGACCTCCGTTGCAGCCCGCACCGTTACACGCCGCGCAAGGCGATGATCCGCGAACCTGCGGCGCCCTGTCGCTGACGTGCGAGCGGCGCATATTCAGGCGACGCGAACAGGCCACGGATCGCGTCCATGTCGGGGAACTCGATGATCAGCATGTTGGTCGCCTGCCACCCTTCGAGTTCGAGCGGGGCATCATCGAGGGAGATCAGGCGGCCACCGGCTTGCGCCACAAGGGGCAGAGCCTTCGAGCGGTAATCGGCAATGGCTTTTGGATCGTGGATGTCGAGATCGACAACGAGATAGGCTGACATGGCTGTATCCTTTGGTTGGTTTGATCTGTTGGATTCGGCTTATGGTTACGGCTAGCGGCGCGCGAGCTATTGTTGCAGGTGCCGCCACTTCACCATGCGCTCTCGGAGATCAAGCGTGCCGCCATCGATGGTAAAGCTGCCGTCACCACGATGATGCATGGTCCGCCGCTCCTTGCGGGTCTCGTCGATCCAGATCCTCTGCGCCTCGAGGACGAAGTGGTTGTAGGTATCGACGAAGCTTGCGTCGGTGACGTGACATTCGATATTGGCCAGGCAGTCGGAGATAAGCGGCGCGACGACATCTTTTGCCGGGCGCGTCCTCAGCCCAAACCGCTGAAACTTGTTCACTTTGTTGCCCGAGCAATTGCCGATGTCGACGACGGTTTCTGCTAGATCGACGGTCGGTATCGCGATCACGCACTCGCCGGTCGCCCTGAGTGTGCTGTGGCTATGATCCCATGGTCCGATGATGCAGCCGATCAATGGTGGGCTGTGCTGGATCATCATTGGACTGGGCATTTTGGCAGGTTGTCACAAGAACGATTGGTCCCGGCTCAAGCAGCCGATAGGCTTGAGAAGCAGGTAGCTCCCTCATGGCGCGCTCCTTTTGTGGATAGCCTCCCCGCTTCATCGGGGAGGCTGGCACCTAACGTCCGGGGGCCGGGTTACCAGGCCTGCTCGACTGGCAGCACGAAGAGTTCTGCGACGTTGACGTGATCCGGCGCCTGCAACGCGAAGAGGATCGTGTCGGCGATATCCGCGCCCTGCAGGAAGGTCATCTGCTTGGCGAGATCGTCCATTTGCTGGCGATAGCCCGGATCAGTGATCTGGTCGTAGAGCTCGGTTGCAACAGCGCCGGGCTGGATGCAGGTGACGCGAATATTGTGCTTCTGTCCGACTTCCATGCGCAGACCGTCGGAAAAGGCGGTGACGGCGTGCTTCGTCGCGCAGTAGACCGAGAGACCCTTGAATACCTTTCGGCCAGCGATCGAGGAGGTGTTGAAGATATGGCCCGCGTGCTGCTTGATCATCTGCGGCAAGACGGCGGCAGTGGTGTTCAACAGACCCTTTACATTGACATCGACCATGCGCTGCCACTCGTCGGTCTTCAGGGCATCGATATCCGACAGTGGCATCAGACCCGCATTGTTGAAGAGGACGTCGATCGAGCCATATGCATCGACGAGCTTGTTGACGCCTGCCTCGACCGAGGCAGTATCGACCACGTCCATTTCGATCACGAGCGCATCACCGCCCTTTTCGGCGATTTCACGCTTGAGGATTTCAAGCTTGTCGGTACGTCGTGCGGCAAGACCAACTTTGACGCCTGTGGCGGCAAGCTTCAGAGCCGTTGCGGCACCGATGCCGCTGGATGCGCCAGTGATCAGGGCGACTTTTCCAGTGATGTTTGTCATGGTTCATCTCCTTGTTTGGCGACCGCTGCTCGGAAAACCCGGAAGAAGGTCGCGTTTGACAAGAAGGAACATAACGAAGGCCCAAGTCCTGCTCTCTCGCAGGCTTGCTCAGACTGTCGGGAACTTGCTCAAATGAGCGCGCACAGTGCGAAACCTCTCAACCGCGGCGATAGTTGCTGGGCGAGAGCCCCGTTTCGCGGCGGAAGATCTGTGCGAAGTGGCTAGAGCTGGAATAGCCGACGGACATTCCGATCTCGATGACGGTGTTATCGGTTTCCTGCAGGAGCTGCTGTGCTTTTGCCACACGCTGGCGAATGAAATATTGTGAGGGAGAATGACCCGTCGCCTTTTTAAAGAGCCGACTGAAATGGAATTCGCTCATGCCGACCGCATACGCCAGACGAGCAAGGTCGAACGGCTCTTGAAGATTAGTTTGCATGAAGGCGATCGCCCGGCGCAATTTGGAACCGGGCAGGGCACTTTGCGGACGCTGGTCAGGGTCGCGAGACGCGTAGTGACGGACAAGATGTACCGCAAGCGCTTGCGCCAACCCCTGAATAAACAGCTGGCTGCCGTCGCTCTCCGCGGTCAATTCCCCATGGATCAGCTCGAGCAGGCGGCAAAGCTGCGCATCCTGCCCACCCGAGACATCCCGCAAACTGACGTTGGTGGCGACCTTTCCCAAGATGCCGTGCGCCACCCGTTCGAAAAGCGGAACCGAGAGATAGAGGTGCATGACCTGGAAAGGCTCGTCTCCCTCGGCTCGCCACCGCATCTCGTAAGGGGTTGCCGAACGCGTCAGGAAGAAGTCTCCCGCATTCACCCTGTTCGCCACCCATTCGCCGTCGAGATCTCGCTCCTCCACAAACGCGTGCCCCGACATCACCCATACGAGCAATGGTTCGGCGACGGCAGGAACGATGAATGGCGGCTGGATGCGCAGACGTGAAAACACCTGAACGAATATATCCGTCCAGGCAGGACCGTCACCGCTGATCAGCGTTCTGCCACTGATATACTTTTCGAGCGCGGCGGGTGATGTTCGATCGGGGATCGAGGGAGTTTCGTCGTTATTATCTATTGCCATTGTCGTCCCGTCTTAAGCCATTGCGCGCGACCCGCATATTCAAAACCTGTTGAGGCTGCCAGCAACGGGCATTCTATGCATTGTCGCGCGTGCAGGTCTATGATCGGTGCAGTGTCCCTATTCGGCTGGCTGGACAATCGGCATCAGCTCTCCAAGGGCTCGGACAAGTCGAAAGCGTCGTCTCGCGCTCCGCATACCAGGCATGGGAGACCAGGCGTTATCTGGCAGCTCGCGATAAAAGCCGGCTAAGGTTCATTCGTCGCAGCGGTGTCGACCACAACAAAGTCATGGGTGATTGTGGCCGTCTTTGCCAGCATCGCTGACGCCGAGCAGTATTTTTCGACCGACAGCGAGATAGCACGCTCGACCTTGTGCACGGCCAGGCCACGCCCTTTGACGACGAAGTGCATATGAATGCGGATAAACACTTTCGGGTCCTGGTCCGCACGCTCTGCATCGATCTCGATGACGCAGTCCTCGACCGCCTCGCGGCCTTTTTCGAGGATGTGTACGACATCGAAGGCCGAACAGCCTCCAGTGCCGATCAATACCAGCTCCATGGGACTTGGCCCCGGTGTTCGCCCCTCCGGCCCGAATGCCGTCCCGAGTACGACTTTGTGGCCGCTCCCGGACTCGCCTATGAAGGTCCGATCCTCCACCCATTTGATGCGTGCTTTCATGAGACTCGTCCCGTCCTGACAATGCAGTCATCATAGACCAGAGGACGTCAATGATCTCCAACAATTGGCAGATCAAGCGCGGCGACGACATTATTCGGCCGCCAGTAGCGGGGCAAGCAGCTCGGTCACGGTGTGCGTGAACGGCGCCGGGCCGCGCTCGCGATTGGGCGCGAACAGCCTCTCGACCGTCTGCGTGTATGTTGGCGACCACACCGGCCGACGTCGTCGACGAACGTCAATGGGCGGCCCATCGCAGCTTTTGCCTGCGGGGTGCAATCGCCAGACAGAGACCGATCTGCAGACGCTTCTCGATCAAGGCCGTCTTGATGCGCGTAAGGGCGAAACCGGCCAGTTCTCGCTCATGTCGATGTTGAACGCGTTGGCGAACGGCGGCGGCGAATGATCGGATCCGATTTTCCGGTTTTCAACCGGGGAGGCGGATGCGCCAGGCGATGGTCCGCGCCGGATCACCCTTGATGTATGAGCTCAACGGCTGCCGTTGCCAGGGGCATGGCCTCCACGCCCTCTCGCAGCGGATATCTTTCGCCGCCGGGATAGATGACGATGCGTCTTGCCGGATCGAGGTCCTCGCAGGCGAGATAGAAGCCCTTTTCGACCTTTGGTGTCAGGCTGCGTTTGATTTCGATTGCCCAAGGACGACCGCCCGGAGGTGTCAAAAGCAGATCGATCCCGACGCCCGCAGCCGTTCGATAGAAATTGGCGGTCGTGCCGGCCGGTGCGGCTGCGATCATCGTCTCGATGACAAAGCCTTCCCAGCTTGCGCCGGCAACCGGATGGCCGAGAACGTCTTCCAACGTCCCAAGACCGAGTAGCGTGTGGGTCAGGCCGCTGTCTCGAACATAAATGCGCGGTGATTTGACCAGGCGCTTACCGACATTCGAGTGCCATGGCTCCAGCCTGCGCACCAGGAGCAGATCGACCAGGAGATCGAGGTAGGAAGCGATCGTCTTGCCGTCTACGCCCAGGGCGCGCGCGAAATCTGCGGCGTTCAAAAGTCCCGACTGGTGGTGGGCCAACATCGCCCAGAAATGTCGCAATGTTTCGGCGGGAATGCGGGGGCCGAGAAGGGGATATCCCTTTCCACATAGGTGCGGATGAAATCCTGCCGCCATCTCTGGCTGGCGCGATCACTGGGTGCTAGGAAACTGTCCGGGAACCCGCCGCGCACCCAAAGCCTGTTCAAGTCGCCGGCTGGCAGTTCCAGGCCGTCGATCGGATGCATTTCCAAATAGGCGATGCGGCCGGCCAGTGTCTCTCCGGATTGTTTCGGCAATTCGATCGAGGCCGAACCGAGCAGGAGGAAGCGTCCCGTTCTCTTGCCGCTGCGCCGGCCGCGGTCGATCAGACCGCGCAAATTCTGGGAAAGGTTCGGAAGCCGATGAACCTCGTCGAGAATGACCAGTTTGTCGGCATGCTCGGCCAGATAGAGCTCCGGCTCGGCGAGTTTCGCCCGGTCGGCATCGGATTCGAGATCGAGATAGACGGATGGCCGACCGTCGCCGATGGCAAGCGCAAGCGTCGTCTTGCCTACTTGGCGTGGCCCGATAAGGGCGACGGCGGGGCTGCTGTCGATGAGTTCATTCAGCTCAGCGGTGATGCGGCGTTCGATCTTCCTTGCATTTATGGAGTTTAATTCCATTTTTGCAGGGTAAAATCCCTTTTCGCAGCGTCTTCGTTTCCCTTCAGGCACGCGGCGATCGAGCACCGCAATGCGCGGTATTCGATGAACCAGAAGAGCTCCTTCGTAGGAAATTCGGCGCCGACTATGCCCGCCGAGATCCATCGTGTCCCTGCCAAAGAGCTTGTCGCTGGTGGGTGTCGCTAGTGTGGCGCCTCAATGGGTGATGGCCATCACGAGCCAGTCGTCTTCGCTGAGCGGGGCCAACATGGCGCGCGCATCGTCCAGCGCATTGCTTTCGTTGAGCAGGGTCCACGCTGCCTCAGCCGCATCGTTGGCTTCTGGGCGCGGGCGCTGGGCGAGGCGGTCAAGGTACATGCTCGGTGTTCGCGCCGTCCGCCCGAGGGGCCAGCCGCCGGTGTGCTGGAACCCTCCTTGCTCCAGCCGACAGGTAGAAGCCGCCGGCCATGAAGACCGGCGGCGAAGCTATACTGTCCGTGAACTTTAGGTTCTTTTTATGGATCGTTAAGGGACGCAACGACCTCCGGGCTTGTTCCCATTGACAACGGTAACGTGGGAGCCGCGTGTAGTTGCAAGACTCTTGAGGCCGACCGCAGCCACGGTGCTGGCTACATCGCTGCCTGAGGTTGTGATCGCGCTCCTTGGAATGATCCAGTGCGAATCGGTGTCGAAGACGATCTCCCAGGGAAAGGGGTTTCGCGGAAGGGGGGTGACGATGGGGATAGCCGCCTTCCCGACCGGGAAACGTTTGCCGGGCGGTTGGCCGAGATCGATCTTGACGAAGCATTGGCTACTCGGCATGCCGGCCCGCGCAGCGGCGTCATCTGGAAAATAGTAGAACGACAGAGAGCTCCCTTTCACCGGAAAATTCTCCGCGGTCCACATTACACGAGTCTTGTCATCCGCCCTGACTTTACGGTAGACGGAATAAGCGTGCGACGAGGTTGCTAGGCCGAGCGCTGCAAGGACGGCAAGCGTGACCGCAATGGTGCGACTGCGTCGTTTGATGATATCCATTATGGTTTCCTTTCATTGTAGGGACTGACTCTCCTCCGCGCCACGCGGGGAGCGCTGACCTGGGGCGCTCAACGAGCTGGACGCTCGCGTCAGGTCAAGGCTGGATCGCTCTACCGGCCCGTGCGTCGTCTGGGCAGGCACTGAGCGCGCGCAATTGCCATGTGGCATACCGTTCACGAAAAGCCGCCGCACCATGTGGCCGGCGGCGAAGCCATTCCTTGGCGGTCTATGGGGTACAATCCCCCCTGCTCCCATTGACAACAGTAACTTTCCTGTTTGCGAGATTGCTGAAAAAGGCTGCTGCCACCCTGCTGGCCGCGGTATTGGTCGGAGGCTGCAGACTTGAGATCCGGTCCCTTGCAATGCTCCAATGACCTGCCGGATTGTTGTCGAAGACGATCGTCCAAGGAAGGGCCCGCGCCGCATCTACGGTCTGCGGGGCGACCCCAATCGCTACCTCACTGTTGACGGCGACGTGAGCGGGGAGAGCGCCGAGATCAACCTTGAGAAGACACGACCAAGTAGGCATGCCGGCCCTAGCGAGGTCGTCAGTTGCATAATGGGAGAATGATAGGTTCGAGGGTGTCCCGCTGACCCCAAAACTAACGTGGGTCCAATCCACACTGCCAGTCGTGCCAACGGTCCTGAGGCCGTGGTAGACATCATAAGCGTAGGTGGGGTTGGCTGCGCCGAGCGCAGCAAGCGTAACCGCAATGATATGGCTGCGTCGTTTGGTAATTTGCATAACGGCTTCCTTTTCGCTGTAGGGGGCAAACGTTCCCCGCGGCATGCGAGGAGCGCTGACCGGCAACACATGTCGCCGGACCTGGTAGGCGGCGGGCGAAATCGCGCCGTCCGCCGTGTCTGTGGGAGGTTCAAGGAGGCAGGCCGCCTCCGGCATTCAGGTTAAGGCTGGGTCGGCTCCGCCCGCCCGCCGGACCCTTCCTGCGGTCGAGCCCTGGAGTGAGCTAGCAAGCCCGTCAAATGAGCATCGTGGAATGGCTGAGTGATACCGCTCGTGCTGCAAGCAGCTTAGGGGCGTCCTACGGCAAACAGAGTTTGCCGTAGTGAATTATAAACCGACCGACCGGATTTTCGAGATTCTCAGCCTGTGAAGGAGATCGCGACATGCCCTACCGTATTTAGGAGCACTGCTAACGAAATCTCGGTGGCAAGCCCACCCTGGCCCGCCGGCCAAGGATCGCGAACCAGCAAAGTAGTTCCGTCCACGTTACACCCGTACACGACATAGTAGTGGATGGACGTACCAACGACGAAGATTCGATTGTTCTCGATCTCCGCTAGCACCGTCGCGGCGCTGAGTTGCATGAACTGGCCGCCCGTCGATGCGTTATCGAACGCGTTATATTCGCTTCGCACCAGCTGTACCACTGCGCTCTCCATATTGGCGCCCCCATTTTCCTGCCGCGGGGGGGTGGCCGACGCGTCGAGGGCTTGCGCCGTTTCCCACTGCTCCTGAACCGCGGGGTCGAGTTCTGCAAGCGACAACAGGTTCCGGCGGGCAATAGCATACTGCGACATTGCCGGGAGATTGCGGTAGCTTCTGACCATGACCTCAGCAGCGGCGAAGCACCACGCGCCAGTTGCCTGGGCAACCAGTGCGGGAGGATTTTTGACTTCCATAACGATTTCCTTTCACGTTGGGAGGCGAACGTTCCCCGCGGCATGCGAGGAGTGCTAACCGGCAACGCATGTCGCCGGACCTGGTAGGCGGTGGGCGAAATCGCGCCGTCCGCCGTGTCTGTGGGGTGTTCAAAGAGGCAGGCCGCCCCAGGCGTTCAGGCTAAGCAGCCCATGTGTCGTCCAGGCGCGGCCACCAAGCCATTGCGTACGGGTCGCCGACACTTATGTTCCATCGTGGCGATCCTGGCAGAAGCGACGGCGGCTGAACCAGCCGCCGTCGGTGGAGATCAGGAGGAGGAGACGGTGATCAGGTTGTCGATAGCAAGAGTTGCCGTTCGCGACGTGAGGGCCCCTCCATAGGTCACCTCGACGGCCTCGGTCACATCCTGGATGTCCATCACGTCGCCCGTCTCGTAGTTGCCGAACACCACCCAGTAATTGGGATGCGGGGTGAACACCGCCGTCATGTTCGGCGCCGCCTGAACAGCGAACGTACCGGAGCCCGACATGCCGATGCCCACGGAGGTTTTGTTGGGCGTGACGTTGGACAATTGCTGGATGGTCAGCGAGCCCAGCGCACCGTTGCCGTTCGACGCGCCAAAGGTGGTCGCACCGTACGTGTCCTTGGTGAGTTGAATGAGGTTCTGGCGATCCGGATCGGCCGCCACCGCCTGCGAGGCCGCAAAGTTGATGCCCGGCTGGAGCAACCCGGTTTCCGACCAGACGAAACTGTAGTCGAGGCCCCAGGTAAACGTCACTTGGCTTCCCGGCGCCGTGGGGCGGGTGAACCAGGCCAACGAAAAGACATTGCCGGGAATCGTGGTCGGCGGAGCCTTCTGGAAAACCGCGAAGCTGCCGGAAAGCTGAGAGTTGTTCACGCATTTCAGGGAATATTTGGTCATTGGTTCTACCTTCTGTTTCAGGATTTTGCCCAGCACTGAGGGGGCCGGCACCGCCTCCGGGGCTGAGACGGTGCCGGTTTGTCCCTCGCCTGCTCTGGGAGGAATAAGAGCGGCGAGGGGGGATGCCCGGCTTGGGAAGGCGGATGCCGGGCAAGCTGATTGAGCGGTCAGACGCCTCCGACGATCTGGTTCCCCAGACCGACCTCGATCTGTGCGACAGCCGTGGGACTGGCGTTCGTCGCGGTATGCTGTTCGAAGGCAATGGTCGCTGCGTTGCTCACGTCCGATTGATCGGGTTTGGGCAATTGAAAAGCGGTGCCGAAGATCACTGTTACGGTCGGCGACAGGTCGGGCTCGAGGGTTAACGACGACAGACCGGCCGGGATCGGGACGAGGATCGGGGCAGGCCCGACCACCAGGCCGATTTGACCACCCGCTGGAACACCGGCAGTGAATGTCACCTTGATGGCATTGGCCGGACCGCCGGCGGCCGGAGTAACAGTAAACGCACCGTCGATCCAAGCCACGGCAACCGTATCCCCCAGCGCCACCGGCGTCCTTTCGGCAGTGTCAGGGTTTGTGCCGTCAATGAGCGTAAACAAGGCCAGCGCGCCGCTTCCCCCGTTCCACGTCAACGTTATTTTGTCCCCGTCTTCTGTCGGATCTGAAACCAGCGCGGTGAGGGTCTGCGATATTGGCGAAGGGTTTTTCAATGCCGGCGGAAAGACATTGAAATACTGAGCTCCCTTCACGGTCGAGTTGTTCGTGGCGGTCAGCTTGAAAGGGACCGAGGCTGCCGCGGGCGTGCTGGTTCTCAAGGGATCGGAACTTGTCTTTGTCTTCTTCGTCGACATCAGCACGTTTCCTTTCGGTGGGCTGGGCTCTGGTGTGTTTTTCTCGCTTTATTTGTATTGATGGTATCTGCGCTTCTCTCGGTTGTCTCTGGACGAGCATCCCGAAAACTTGGACGACCGTCCCAAGGACCGCGAGCGCAACCTCAGCTGGTGCCGAGCGTCGTAAGCCAGTCGCCGAAGGAAGCGCCACTGGTGGATGGCCGGAACAGACTGCCCAGATCGGGACCATCTTGCCGGGCGGCAGCGCGAGCGCCCCTGGGGGACAGGCCAAAGGTGCGCCGGAACAGCCGGCTGAAGTGAGCCTCGTCGGCGAAGCCCATCTCATAGGCGATGTCGCCGATCCGCCGGTCGGCGTGGCGGGGATCGCAAAGAGTGAGCAGGCAACGTCGAAGACGGCGCCGGCGGATGTAGGCTTCAACACCGCCGCTCGTCTCGAATTGCCGGTAGAGCTGACTGCGAGAGACGCGAAGGTCGTGCGTCAGGCGAGAGGGGGTCAGGTCGCTGCGATGCAGGTTCTCCTCGATGTGGCGACGCAGGCGCCGTCCCAGGTCGCCCTTGGCCTCCGATGACGACACCGCAGCCGCAGGTCCCAGGCACGCAGCGAGCAGATCGGGCACCGACGCCCCGAGCGCGATCACTTCGCCCGGGCTCAGGCGCTGCGCCGCTTCGGCAAGAGCCTCGAGGATCCCCCGGATAAAGATTGCCATGGCGGAATCCTGGGCCAGGATGCGTCCGGTCATCGGGTGCGCCGGCGCCATCGAGGCTGGCAGCAAGGTGCGCGGCATAATCAGGTGCATACCTTCGGCGGCAGTCATGGCAAAAGCCATCGGCGCGGATAGATCGAGCACCGCCACGTCGCCCGGCCGCAGCCGTCGGGTGGCGCGGCTGGTTAGTGCGATGCCGCCGCGCTGAAGACACGAGATAACGATATGGTCGATATCGGACCAGGCGAGGCGGGCGTCGGTGCGTCGATATCGTCCGCCAACCGCGACGCTCCGGCAAAGCAGGAAAGTGCCGAAGTGATGGACTATGAGATTCGCTTGAAACGTGCTTGACGGAGCGGCTTTCGGGGGAAGGCTGTCGAACAGGATGTCCAGGAGGGAACGCCAAGCGTCGAAAGGGGAGTCAATGCCGGTGGTGGTGAAGTGGAAACTAGCGATCGCGCCTTGCTCACCGGCCGGACGTGTCAAATCGTCAGTTATCTCTTCCACATTGCGTTGCCCCCTTTGGTTGTATTTGAGGGCAGAACGCGACTTTTGCTATACGTCTTGAAATGGGAGAGCGAGCGTATTTGCGGTAACCTTACCGCTTCCTAAATATGCGCTTTCGCGCATTCCGGGTTCCGTTTCAACTTGGGTCATGTGGGGTTTTGGCAGCTCGCAATGGCCGCCGGCGATCGCTGAGGTGCTTCGGGGCGCCGGAGGAAGACTATACAAAATCCCTGCTGGCATCGTTGCGCGTCTGGGCACCGTGGGCGCGGCAACGGCGCCGAAACGCTTCCCGCGTATCGATCCGAAGACTGGTGCTGCCGCGGATGGCCGTGAAACGAGGGCCGTCGAAGAAAGCGGTACAACGATACTCAAGGTGTCCAATCCCGCTGTTCGCGTCGATCTTCCAAACGGCCGCGTGCAAGCAGTCGAGGGCTGGATCCGAAAACTCATCGTCGCGGACGGCTGTCTCCGCGCTCGACGTCTCGGTCAAAGCGCAGGTGGCGAACCTCCAGCTCGATCTGCAAGAGCAGGGGGTTGGCCTGTCGGTGCATTTCCCATGACATCGCTGTGTGGAACGCATCAGCCATCGCGTTGCAGTTATGTGTCTTGGCGAAATGGTTGAGATCGGCCGATGCGCGTCGACCCGCAGCATCCCTATTCACGCCGTCTCATTTCCGCGGTACTTACGGCGAACCCGGCGCGGCGCGGAAAGCTACGGCCGCCGTCCAACGACGAGGTCAAAAGCCGCTGCGTTCCGTTGACTACGTGTCGCGGAAATCAACGTAACGCGAAGTATCCTCGATCATTTCGCGCCGGAAGCAGCTGCCCTGCAATGATGATAGTCGCCACCCTTCGGGTATCGTCCCGCCCGGACTGCACAAAATCCAGGACATTGCGAGAAAGCGGCACATCTTGCTCGCAGTTCCCCTTCAGTTTCCAAGCGCGTTGAGCCAATTGCCGAATGTTCCTTCACGACGTCGTTCGGGAGGAGCGGCCGGTCGGAAAGGGCGCTCCCCAGCGACTGCCTTTCGGACGTCACGGGGACTGAAACCGAATTCGTGACTAAATGCGCGAGTGAAGTTGGCGGCCAGATCGAAACCTGCGGCTTCCGCTATTTCCGCTATCGGCCGATTGTTCGTAGGATCGCTGAGATCCGCATAAGCTGCCAGAAGCCGCCGTTTCCGAATGTAGTTGAGAACGCCGCCACTCGCCCCAAACAGCTGATAGAGCCGCGTGCGCGAGATCCCGACCGCCCGGCATATGGTGTCAGGATTGAGATCTCCGGAGTCGAGGTTGCTGTGAATATATCGGTGTGCCCGCTCCATCATACCCATATTTGATAGCGTCGCTGTCGCAGGCTGCGCCACCGAGGATGAGACGCACGCAACGATCATGTCGCGTATCGTCTGCACGATCCTTGGCAATTCTTCAGCAGTGAGGCTCGCGAGGTTCGATTCGATACCGTGGATATAGTTGGCTAACAACTTGGCCAGATTGCCCGACAGTATCGAATTGTTCGCCGCCTCAAGAATACCGGCGTCATCGGCCAGCAAATCGTAAGGCATGAAAAGCAGGACGGCGTCCGATTTGGTTGTCCGCCCGCGATAAGGATAGCCAAGCGATCTGAAAGCGAGCTTCTGCGGCCCACTCTCAGCAACCCGGCGGTCGACTTCCGTCCAGGCTCGACCCTCTCGGGGCAATTCCACATACCAGTGATCAATCGGGCTCAAACGCAACATTGCGCGAGAGCGTATGTAGCTGTGCGCTGGCGCGCGCTGTTGAACGATGAGCAGGTTGCCCAGGTGCCATGCCGTCTGGTCCGCCAGGAAGCCATCTTCGGGAGATTTGTCGTCCGGCAAGGAGACCTCGACCAAGGGTGCCATATGTGCCTGCCACGCGTCGAACTGTTCCGCGGGCGCCAGCTCGTGTGTCGAAAAACACAGGGGCGTCAGTGCAGGTGGCGCTGCCGGGCGGGACGCTGCCTGCTCCTCGGATTGGCGTGGCCAACGCCGCCGCTCCGAGTGCGGTTGCTTCGCACGCACCTCTTCAAGGTGGTCATCTGGTTCGGACTCGGTTGAACGATCACTCATACAATCCTCCAGCCCATGATCGCTCAAGCCATGAAGAATTGCCGGCGATCCCTTGTTCTGGCGCAGCGGTGTCCGGCCTACGCCCGTATCAGAAACCAGTTGTACTCCATTTGAAGTAGAAATGCACGGGACGATAAATATCAGGATGCGATGATAACGACATTCGCGCTTGAGTTTTGTATTAAATAAAACGTGGTTGTTGCGGAAGAATATATAGAGCCATCTAAAAGATGTTTAAAGTATTTCTTTTTCAATGACCTATTTATAGCTGTCTTCAGGGCGGAAGGCAGGTTCGCAATGGATTGATGGCGGTTGTCGTGAAGTATCTGCGTATCAATGGCGTCAACTATTCATCAGGGGCAATCCAGAGTGAAAATAATGTACCCCGGCGACAAGAAAATCGGAAACGAATTCTTGTCGCCGGTGGTGCAGGCCTTCTCGGATCGTATCTTTGCGGACAACGTCTTGGTGCAGGGCACCAGGTTATGTGTATCGACAATTTCTCGACAGGCTAAGGCGCAAAATCGAGCAATTGAAGCGCCCTGATTCGTTCTGTGTCATTGCCCACCACATCGTCGAGCCGATCGAACTCGACGTCCACGAAATCGACAACCTCGCCTGTCCGGCATCGCCGCCGCACCACCAGGCTGAGACATTGAGGGAGGTTGAAATGGTTACGCCGCGTGTTCTCGTTACAGGTGGTGCCGGCTACATCGGCAGCCACACGGCAAAGCTGCTGCGTCTGGATGGTCTTGAACCGGTTGTCTATGACAACCTGACGACTGGAAATTTTTCATCGGTGCGCTGGGGGCCGTTCGTTCGGGGAGATGTCCTCGACACTCCCCACCTGATCCAGATCATCGAGCAGTACAAGCCGGTCGCCGTCATCCATTTCGCCGCTTCGGCCTATGTCGGTGAATCCGTGGCCGACCCCGCAAAATATTATCGCAACAATGTCTGCGGAACGCAGTCGCTTCTCGACGCCTGCCGGCACGCGGGGCTCGACAAGATCATCCTTTCATCAAGCTGCGCAACCTACGGCGTACCAGCGACGCTGCCCATCGACGAGGCGACGCCACAGGTCCCGGTCAACCCTTACGGCAGGACAAAACTGATCGCCGAGCACATGCTTGCCGACTACGCCGCCGCCTTCGGTCTGCGCTATGTGGCGCTTCGCTACTTCAACGCCTGCGGCGCCGATCCGGAGGGGGATCTCAGCGAATGGCACGAACCGGAAACCCATCTGATTCCTCGGGCATTGCTGGCTGCGGCAGGCAAGATTCTGCGCTTGAAGGTATTCGGTGACGACTACCAAACGGCGGATGGAACCTGCATACGCGATTATGTTCACGTTGCCGACCTCGCGCGCGCCCACGTGCTCGCGTATAGACATCTCGAAAAGGGCGGCGAGAACGTGGCTCTTAATTTGGGCACCGGGCGCGGCTCTTCCATCAGGGAAGTCTTGAGAGCAATCAGTCAGGTTACCGGGCAAAATGTCCCCATCGCGATCGGCCCGCGCCGTGAAGGCGATCAGCCGGCTCTGTATGCGGACGCCAGTCTTGCCCATCGGACGCTTGGGTTCCAGCCCGAATATTCTGATCTCGAAACCATCGTGCGAACTGCTGCGCCCTCCTTCGGATTGGAGGTACGGCCGTGACCCGCCTTTGCGCCGTCGACGAGACAGGCGGCCCGGGACCATTTCTGACCGTGGGGCGTCAATCTGTTGGAGCCGCATGCGCCTCAACGGATTGTTCAGGCTTCCCGGACGGTCCTTGATGATTAAGCAGCCCTCTCCATCGGCCAAGCCAGCCGTTCCACGAGGAACGTCGCGAAAGGTTTGATGTTCATTCCACGCTCACTCTCCAGCGCTGCCAAGTACCGCGCGCGGTCATCCATCAGTACGACGGTCCACGGATGAGCTGAGGCAGGCGTTCATCGTTTATCTGATCAGCCATGGCAGGCCGATTGCCGAAGTGCTCGCTTCAGGTCCCAAAGATATCGCGGCTGAGTTGGAGCGGAACTTTGATGGCATGACCGTCGATGATGTCGCCCTTGAGGCGCTGCTGACGGCACGTGAGCAGCTGGTTAAAAAGCTCGTTGGCGGCATGCCGCATGCCCATCGCGACTTCTGGTAGGATTCAAGAAGGGTACGCCTGATTGGGAGAAGCTGGGGCTGCCCGGCGCGGCGGAGCTGCCGGCCGTGAAATTTAAGCAACTTAATCTCGATAAGATACCGGCCGAAGGGTGGGTGAAACTGGTAGAGGAGCTTTCCAGGTTTCCCGGAGTGCAGATGGACAAGGATGAGGTTTGTTTGGGTCCGGATTAGCATTCAAGGACCGGAAAAGCCGCAAGCATTGATGCCTTTCCCTACAAATTGCGAACGCACATCCCGATGATGCGGATAGCAGAAAGCCCATTCCTCTCCCTGTGGTCGGCTCATAGGCGCAACAGAGCTGCGCGCGGGGCCAAACAGTAGAACGCCTTAGGACGAGACCACTGCAGCAAGCCAGGTGCGGAATGCTTCCAGCGGCGGATAGTTGGCCCGCGACCGGGGCCACACCAGCCAATAGGAGCCGGAACCGGGAACCGACCGTTTGAGAAGTGGCACAAGGCGCTTCTCCTCGATCTCGATATCGGCGAGATAGTCCGGAAGCAGGGCTATTCCGAGCCCCGCAATAGCGGCTTGTGTCATCGTTGCGAACTGGTCGAGCAACATTCCAGTTACGCTTGGCGACTCAGCGCCTTGTGCGGCAAACCACATTCTCCATGCATTCGATCTTGTCTCCAGCTGCAACAGCGGCAGACCCACCATGTCATGAACGGTGCGAACCGGGTGTTCGGCTAGGAGCGCCGGAGAGATGCAGGCAGTCAAAGCTTCCTCGAACAGTTTCATGTGCCCTGCGTCGCGCCAATCGTCCGCTCCGAAATGAATTGCTGCGTCGAAACCCTCGGCGGCAAAATTGAATCGCTTGAGGCGTGTCGCGAGGTTGATCGTCACGCCGGGGTGCTTGGTGAGAAACTTGCCGAGGCGCGGCGCCAGCCACCGCGTGCCGAAGGCTGGCAGGATTGCGAGCGACAGGGCGCCGCCGCCAGGGTTGGCTGAAAACTCCATGCTGCTGCGTTGAATGAGATCGAGCGCCCGGGTCACGTCCCGCCCATAGGCTTGGGCGGCTTCAGTCGGAATGAGCCGCTGCCTATGGCGCTCGAAAAGCGGCCTTCCCAACTGCTCCTCCAGGTTCTGAACGAGGCGGCTGACGGTGCTTTGCGTCAGATTGACTTCTCGCGCCGCCGCCGAGATGGAGCCGGTTCGCAAAACGGCCTCGAAGGCCGACAAGAGGCTGATGGACGGAAGGAACCGGCGCGGGCGCATCTCACCTATGTATTCCATGAATGAATATAGCCCAAAATAGGGTTATTTCTCCAGAACAACAAACGCTATCTACATGGAACGCCACTCAGGTATTCGATTTCATTCTTCACTCGAGGAAAAATCCGTGACCGCAGATCCAGCCCGTGCCACCTCCGTGATCCCATCCCAAGGCAGCGCATTCGCTTGGGATGATCCCTTCCTGCTCGAAGATCAGCTCTCGGAGGAGGAGCGCATGATCCGCGACGCCGCCAGGGCCTTTGCCGAAGCAGAACTCTCGCCGCACGTTCAGGAAGCCTATCTCGAAGAAAAGACCGATCCCGGCCTGTTCAAGCTGATGGGCAAGGCCGGCCTTCTGGGCGTGACGCTGCCGGAGAAATATGGTGCCGCCGCTGCCAATTACGTTTCCTACGGGCTCGTGGCCCGTGAGGTCGAGCGCGTCGACTCGGGCTATCGCTCGATGATGAGCGTGCAGTCCTCGCTCGTCATCTATCCGATCCATGCCTATGGCTCGGAAGAGCAGCGCGACAAATATCTGCCGGGCCTGGTCTCGGGCGAGCTGATCGGCTGCTTCGGCCTCACCGAGCCGGATGCCGGCTCCGATCCGGGTTCGATGAAGACCCGCGCCGAGAAGATTTCCGGCGGCTACCGCCTGCGCGGCTCGAAGATGTGGATTTCGAACGCGCCGATCGCCGATGTGTTCGTCGTCTGGGCCAAGTCGGAAGCCCATGACGGCCAGATCCGCGGCTTTGTTCTCGAAAAGGGCATGAAGGGCCTTTCCGCCCCGAAGATCGGCGGCAAGCTCTCGCTGCGCGCCTCGATCACCGGCGAGATCGTGCTCGACGGCGTCGAAGTCGGAGAAGATACGCTGCTGCCGAATGTGTCGGGCCTCAAGGGGCCGTTCGGCTGCCTGAACCGCGCCCGGTACGGCATTTCCTGGGGCGTGCTCGGTGCCGCCGAGGATTGCTGGCACCGTGCCCGCCAATATGGCCTCGACCGCATCCAGTTCGGCAAGCCGCTGGCCGGCACCCAGCTCTACCAGAAGAAGCTTGCTGACATGCAGACGGAAATCACGCTCGGCCTGCAGGGTTCGTTGCGCGTCGGCCGGCTGCTCGACGAGCACAAGATGGCGCCTGAAATGATCTCGCTCGTCAAGCGCAACAATTGCGGCAAGGCGCTCGACATCGCCCGCCACGCCCGCGACATGCATGGCGGCAACGGCATCCAGATCGAATATCACGTGATGCGCCACGCGCAGAACCTAGAAACGGTCAACACTTACGAAGGCACGCATGACGTCCATGCGCTGATCCTCGGCCGCGCCCAGACCGGCATTCAGGCATTCTTCTGATGAGCGGTTCGAACAGCGCCCCGTTGGCCGGCCTGAAGGTCGTCGAGCTTGCCCGCATTCTGGCTGGTCCCTGGATCGGCCAGACGCTCGCCGATCTCGGCGCCGAAGTGATCAAAGTCGAAAGCCCGCAAGGCGACGATACCCGCACATGGGGACCGCCCTTTATCGAGCGGCCCGACGGCAGGGGCGGCACCGAAAAGGTGGCGGCCTATTTCCACGCGGCAAACCGCGGCAAGACGTCAGTCACCTGCGACTTCGGCAATCCGGGGGATCTAGACCGCGTCAGGGCCTTGCTCGCGGAAGCGGATGTCGTGGTCGAGAACTTCAAGGTCGGGGGTTTGAAAAAATTCGGGCTCGACTATGACAGTGTTGCCGCACTCAATGCACGGATCGTCTATGCCTCGGTCACTGGTTTTGGTCAGTCGGGCCCGCGCGCGCAAAATCCTGGATACGATTTCCTGATACAGGGCATGTGCGGGATCATGGACCTGACCGGTGAGCCGGACAGTGAACCTCAGAAAGTGGGCGTTGCCTGGACCGACATTTTCACCGGACTTTACGGCGTCATCGGCATTCAGGCAGCACTTGCCGAGCGTGAACGATCGGGCCTTGGCCAGCACGTCGATCTGGCGCTGCTTGACGTCGGCGTTGCCGTTCTCGCCAATCAGGCGATGAACTATCTTGCCGGCGGCAAAGTGCCTCGTCGCATGGGCAACGCTCATCCCAATATCGTACCCTATCAGGTTTTTCCGACAGCCGACGGGCATCTGATCATCGCTTGTGGCAACGACCGACAGTTCTCAAGCCTGTGCGGGGTCCTTGGACTTGAGGATCTCGCCGACGATCCGGCCTACGCAACGAATCCGGCGCGTGTGGAGAACCGCAAAGCGCTCTGCGCCCTTATTGGGGAAAAGACCAGACAAAGACCGAAGGCGGAGATGATCGCCCACCTCGAGAAGGTGGGGGTTCCCGGGGGGCCGATCAACACGGTGGCCGAAGCGATCAATGATCCGCAGATCCAGGCACGGGAGCTTCGCATCGATCCCGAGGGATGGCCTGGCTTGAGGACGCCCATACTCCTGTCACGCAGCCCCCTCGCGCTCGAACGGGCCGCGCCGATTCTGGGTGCTGGGAGCTGGGCGTTCTCCAATAAGGCCAGGGAAGAGAAGAGATGACGATCCAAACTGTTGGGGTGGTTGGCGCCGGGCAGATGGGCAGCGGTATCGCCCATGTGCTTGCGCTTGCCGGATACGACGTCACACTGATGGATGTCCACGCGGAAGGACTTGGCGCCGCGGTTCAGAAAATCAGCGAGAACATGGACCGGCAGGTAGCGCGCGGAGCGATTGTGGCCGAGGAGAGGGCGCACGCCCTTGGACGGATCCGGACAACCGTGAACCTGCCCGAACTCGGCACGAGCGATCTCATCATCGAGGCGGCGACGGAGAGGGAGGCGGTCAAGCTGAAGATATTCGGCGATCTCATCCCGCACCTGAAACCGGAAACGATCCTCGCCTCGAACACGTCGTCGATCTCGATCACGCGGCTCGCCGGGCGCACAGAGCGGCCCGAACAGTTCATCGGATTGCATTTCATGAATCCGGTTTCCGTCATGCAGCTCGTCGAGCTCATCCGTGGGATCGCGACAAGCAGCGAAACCTTCGAAGCTGTAAGCGCGGTCGTTCAAAGGCTCGGCAAGACAGCGGTAGTGGCGGAGGACTTTCCGGCCTTCATAGTTAATCGGATCCTGATCCCGACGATCAACGAGGCTGTCTACACACTCTACGAGGGCGTGGGCTCGGTCATCGATATCGACCTAAGCATGAAGCTTGGCGCAAACCACCCAATGGGACCGCTGGAACTGGCCGACTTCATCGGCCTCGATACCTGCCTTGCCATCATGAACGTCCTGCACGAGGGGCTCGCCGATACCAAGTACCGGCCTTGCCCGCTGCTGGTCAAATATGTCGAAGCGGGGTGGCTTGGCCGGAAGGCAGGAAGAGGCTTCTACGACTATCGCGGCAAAGTGCCGGTCCCAACCCGCTGACCCAGTAGGAGGCCACCATGAAAATCTTAGTTACGGTGAAACGGGTCGTCGACTACAACGTGAAGATCCGCGTCAAGCCGGATGGTTCCGGTGTCGAGCTTGCCAATGTGAAGATGTCGATGAACCCGTTCGACGAGATCTCGGTCGAAGAGGCGCTCAGGCTGAAGGAAGCCGGCAAGGTCTCGGAAGTGGTGGTCGTTTCCGTTGGTCCGGCCAAGGCCGAGGAAACCCTGCGTACGGCGCTTGCCATGGGTGCGGATCGGGCGATCCTGGTCGAGACCGACGATGCGGTCGAGCCGCTCGCCGTTGCCAAGATCATCAAGGGTGTGGCCGAAGCCGAACAGCCCGGCCTGATCATCGTCGGCAAGCAGGCGATCGACGACGATTCGAACCAGACCGGCCAGATGCTGTCGGCGCTGCTCGGCTGGGCGCAGGGCACGTTTGCCTCCAAGGTCGAGATCGGCGACGGCAAGGCGCAAGTGACCCGCGAAGTCGACGGCGGCCTGCAGACCATCGAGATCAAACTTCCAGCAGTTGTCACCACCGACCTGCGCCTCAACGAGCCTCGCTACGCCTCGCTGCCGAACATCATGAAGGCCAAGAAGAAGCCGCTCGACAAGAAGACACCGGCCGATTTCGGCGTCGATACGAGCCCGCGCCTGAAAGTGCTGAAGACCGAGGAGCCGGGTGGTCGCAAGGCCGGCATCAAGGTCAAGTCGGTCGCCGAACTGGTCGACAGGCTCAAAAACGAAGCCGGCGTTCTCTAAGGTCCAGGAAAAGGGAGACTAACATCATGGCCATTCTTCTTCTGGCAGATCACGACAACGCAACCCTGTCCGACCAGACCGCCAAGGCGCTGACGGCCGCCGCCAAGATTGGCGGCGACGTGCATGTGCTGGTCGCCGGTTCGGGCGCCAAGGCCGCGGCCGAACAGGCGGCAAAACTCTCCGGCGTTTCCAAGGTGCTGCTGGCCGATGACGCAAGCCTTGCCAACAACCTCGCCGAGCCCTTGGCGGCGCTGATCGTGTCGCTGGCAGGCAGCTACGACACGATCATTTCGGCCGCGACCTCGGTCGGCAAGAACGTGCTGCCGCGGGTCGCCGCCCTCTTGGACATCGCCCAGATTTCGGAAATCACCGAGGTCGTCTCGGCCGACACTTATCGGCGGCCGATCTATGCCGGCAATGCCATCCAGACGGTGCAGACGAGCGAGGCCAAGAAGGTGATCACCGTTCGTACCGCATCCTTCGCTAGCGCGTTGGAAGGGGAGCCGGCCGCCACTGTTATTAACGCCGCAGTGGCGGTCGGCGCTCAACTTTCTTCGTTTGTTTCCGATGCGCTGTCCTCGTCCGATCGACCGGAGCTGACCTCGGCCAAGATCATCATCTCCGGCGGCCGGGCGCTCGGCTCGTCGGAAAAGTTCCAGCAGGTCATCCTGCCGGTCGCCGACAAGCTCGGTGCCGCCGTCGGCGCAAGCCGTGCCGCGGTTGATGCCGGCTACGCCCCGAACGACTGGCAGGTCGGCCAGACCGGCAAGGTCGTGGCGCCGCAGCTCTACATCGCGGTCGGCATCTCCGGCGCCATCCAGCACCTCGCCGGCATGAAGGATTCGAAGGTCATCGTCGCCATCAACAAGGACGAGGAAGCCCCGATCTTCCAGGTCGCTGACTACGGCCTCGTCGGCGACCTCTTCGACATCCTGCCGGAGCTCAGCCGACAAGTCTGAGCACGCGCAATAGGGGGCGGCTTAGACCGCTTCGGTTATTGCGTTTTCTGAAGCAACGGGATTTCGAAGGATTCCGATACCTGGAATTTCGACCTCCAGCTGATCACCGACGGCGATCGGCCCAACGCCCGCCGGCGTTCCTGTCATGATCACGTCACCAGGAAGCAACGTCATGAAACGGCTGAGATAGCTGATGATCTCGGCCACTGTGAAGACGAGGTCGCGCGTGTTTCCCGACTGCCTGACCACGCCGTTTTGGCGCGTGATGACCTCCAGGTTGGTTGGGTCGAGATCTGTCACAATGGCAGGTCCAAGCGGGGCAAATGTGTCATAGCCCTTGCCCGCGAGAAGGCAGCCGAACTTGCTCTCCTGCCTCTGCACAACCCGGTCACTGATATCGTTCCGCAGCAATAGCCGAGCACGCAATCGAGGGCCGATTCGACCGCAAGGTGACGGGCCTGCTTTCCGATAACGACAACGAGTTCGCCTTCATAGTGAACGATCTCTGCACCGCTGGGATATTTCACCGCGTCGCCCTGTCCGATCGCAGCAGTACTCGGTTTCATGAAAAGAACCGGAATGCTCGGCTGCTCCTTCCCGGTCTCGTCAGTATGAGCCCTGTAGTTGTAAGCCACGCCGAAGATCCGGGGGCGCTCGACGGGAGAGAGTATCTTCACTGAGGCGATATCATCGCGCTCGCCTGTGCGTCGGATGCCGTCGAAAGGCGCCCCGTCAATGCGTTCGATGGTCCCATCATCCCCCAAAACGCCATAGTAGGCGCGGCCGCCATGCAAATAGCGAACAATCTTCATTGCTTTAGTCCTCCGTAGTTTTGCCAACGTTAGCGCACTGATATCACGGGCGTCAACTAGGAAGCGGGGCGGGTCCTTGCGCTGTTAGCGGAATTTGGTCGAGATTTTTAGTTGACAAAACTTAAAGTCAATGAGAACCTAATGCTAACGTTAGCGCAAATGCAGGAGGAGGCATTGCGAATTGGAAAACTGAAAACGGGCGGGCGTCGAACGCTCGCTTCGTCGCCCTGCAAACTGAAAGGGGGTGTGCAATGAATGCCACGCTCCTTTTGCAATCGGCCGCCGGCGGCGTGTTGCTCGGAGGCATCTATGGCCTTCTGGCAATGGGCCTCAGCCTGAGCTGGGGTCTGTTGAAGCTCGTCAACCTCAGCCATTTCGCGCTCGCCTTTTTGGGAGCCTACCTGACCTACCAGTTGGGTACGGCCTATGGCGTGCCGGCCCTGTTTAGTGGCCTTTTGATCGTGCCGCTGTTCTTCCTTCTTGGGGTCGGCCTCCATGCTCTGTTCGTGCGGTTCAAGGTGAAGGAATTCGCCTCGCTGCTGGTCACTTTCGGCATCACGATCTTGATCGAGTCGCTGATCCAATGGGTCTGGTCCGCCGACTACTTGCGCTACGAGACGCCTTATGCGCAGTCGACATTGCGTCTCGGGCCGATCTTCTTGCCAACACTCGATTGTATTGCCTTCGTCTGTGCCCTGTTGCTGGCCGTCGCGGCGTGGCTTGCCCTCAATAGGACCATGCTAGGCAAGGCTTTGCGCGCTGCAGCGCACGATGCGCCGATCGCCTCGGCCTTCGGGGTTAACTCGACGCGGGTCGCCTATGTGCTGGCGGGACTCTGTTCGGCCTCGGCCGGCGTCGCCGGCGTGTTCATCGCGTTGATTTCCACTCTCGCGCCGTCGCAGATCGAAGGGTGGATCGGTGTGGTCTTCGCGGTCGCGATCATAGGTGGCCTCGGCAATCCCATCGGCGCGATTGGCGCAGGCGTTCTCGTTGGATTGGCGGAATCGCTGACGATGGCGGTCATCAATCCGGCCTGGGCACCGCTGGTAGCCTTCAGCATCCTTATCATCATGCTCTTGCGGAGGCCCGTCCTATGACCAAGAAGCCTGCCGTTGTTGCGGCCCTTCCGCTGGCCCTGCTGGTCGCTCTGCCGTATCTCGGCGTCGCGGACTACTATCTCTCCTATCTTTATATCGTCTTCTTCTGGATCACCCTGGCCACGAGCTGGGGAATCCTGAGCGGCTATACCGGTTACTGGAGCTTTGGGCACGCAGCGTTCTTCGGCGTCGGGGTCTATACCACCGCCACGCTTGCCGGTTGGTACAATGTGCCTTTCCTGCTGACGCTGCCAGCGGCAGCGTCGGTTGCCGCAGGCCTCGCGCTTCTTGTGGGGGTGGTGGTGTTCCGCTCCCGATCACTGCGGGGTGAGTTCTTCGCACTCTTGACGCTCTCAGTGACCTTTGTCGTTGCCGCCATTATCTCGAACACGGCGATCGATTCCGGTACGGGCGTCTTTCTGAGCGGCGTCGCGATTCCGATGATCGGGGCGACTACGTCAGGATCGCTTTATCTTCTGGGGCTGGCGGCGGCCGTCCTTGCAGTCGCGGTATCCTATCTCATCTCGCATAGCCGGTTCGGCCAAGGGTTGCTCGCCATCCATGATGACGAAGACGTGGCCGAAGTGAAGGGCGTACCGACGTTTCGCTACAAGCTCATGTCCTTCGCAATCTCCTCGGCGATTGCGGGTGCGATGGGCGGCATTCATGCGGTCTATGTCGGCTACGTCACCGTCGGCGAGACCTTCGCTGTGACCGTGCCCCTCTATGTCGTGCTGATGAGCATCCTCGGCGGTGCGCGCCATTGGGCTGGCCCGGCAGTCGGGGCGGCTCTCATTACCGTTCTTCAGAGTTCCATCGTCAGCGGTTCTCACGCGGAGCTTGGCCGGGCCGGGGTCGCCCTCGCCCTGATCGTCGTGATCCTGACGCTGCCCTCCGGCATCGTTTCGGGGCTGCTACGGAAATTCGGGGAGCGCCAGGTGAACCGACGCGCAGGTGGCGCTGAAGTCGACACTCGGGATTTCGGCAAGGTGTTGGCCGTCACAACGAGGCCGAAAGGACAGGCGAACCGCGTCCTTCTGGCGTGCAGCGACGTCTCGAAATCCTTCGGCGGGATACGGGCGCTCAATGGGGTGACGCTCGACGTGAAGGAAGGCGAGATCCTTGCGCTTGTCGGCCCAAACGGCTCGGGCAAATCCACGCTGATCAACATGATCAGCGGCCACTTCCGGCTGAGTGGGGGCTCCATCATGCTGGATGGCAAACCGATCGACGGCCTTTCGCCACATCGGATCGCCGAGATGGGCATTGCCCGGACCTACCAGATCCCACGACTGTTCAACAATCTCTCGGTCCTTGAAAACGTGCAGCTCTGCGCGGAATTCGGAAACGGCCCGGATTTGTCTGCCGATGACCCCGAACTTACCGCGCGAAAGTGCCTTGCTTTCACGGGGCTGACCGCGAAGGCCGACCTTTTGCCCGAGGCGTTGAACCTGCATGACCGAAAGTTCGTCGAGTTTGCCCGAGCGCTTGCCGCACGCCCGCGTCTGTTGCTGCTCGATGAGGTGTTGTGTGGTTTGAACCCGGCGGAAGTCGATCATGCGGTCGAGATGATCAAGAGGATCAGGCAGGCCGGGACGACCGTGGTTTTCGTTGAACACCTGATGCGGGCCGTCGTCGCGCTGGCCGACCGCATCGCCGTACTCGACCAGGGCAGGCTTCTGGCGCTCGGCAACCCTGCCGAAACGATGAGAAACCCCGAGGTCATCGGCGTATATCTGGGAGCGGGACATGCTGCTTGAAGTCAAGGACATTGAAGTCGGCTACGGCGATGCGACGGCGCTCTGGGGTGCGTCGATCGAAATCGGCTCCGGCCAGATCGTATCGGTCGTTGGACCGAATGGCGCGGGCAAGAGCACGCTCGTCAATACCATTGCAGGGATTCTGCGCCCAAGAAGGGGCACCATCGCAATCGACGGCGCCGATATTTCGCGTATCCCCAGCCACCGCGTTTGCGACCACGGGATCGCGATCGTACCGGAAGGCCGACGGCTTTTCACGCAGATGAGTGTGATCGACAACCTGCTTTTGGGCAGTTACCGGAGAGCGGCGCATGCGGAGCGGGGATTGGCCTTGGACGAGGTTTTTTCGCTCTTCCCCATCCTCAAGGACAGGCAGCATCAGGCTTCCGGTTCGCTGTCCGGCGGTCAACAGCAAATGGTGGCGATTGGCCGCGGGCTGATGGCTCGACCTCGGGTGTTGTTGATGGACGAACCCTCGCTGGGACTTTCGCCGGCGATCGTCGATGAGATGTTCGGTATCATCGGGATGATCAACGAGCGTGGCGTCTCCGTGCTGCTGGTCGAGCAGAATATCAACAAGGCACTCGAGATCGCCCATCACGCCTATGTCATCGAACAGGGCCGCGTCGTCGCCTCCGGGAAGCCCGAAAGGTTGATCAACGATCCGCGCATAAGGGAGGCATATCTTGGCATCTGACAACGATGGACCGGGCGTTCCCACGCAAATCCGCCGGGTCGTCACCGGCAATGATACCTCCGGCGCGGCCGTGATTGTGCTCGACGCTCCTCCGCCTCGTACCGACGTGTTCAGGTCCATTCCCGGCCTGGTCTCGCGCATGATCTGGGCGACCACTCGCGGAAGCACCGTTCCTTTTGACGGCGACGACCCGACACATACTGTCACGAATTTCGTGCCGGCGCCTGGCGAGACGCGCATGTTGGTACTGACCTTCCCGCCGGACTCGGTATTCCAGTCGCCCGATTTCGATCCCCAAGCGGCAGCGGCGGAAAACCTAGCGTTAAGTCCAGGGCTCGCCGAACGCTTTGAGCCGGATGGCAAGCACCGGACACCGACCATCGACTACGGCATCGTCCTTGACGGCGAGATATGGCTGGAGCTCGAGAACGGCGTGGAGACGTGCCTCAAGCCTTTCGATGTTTTTGTCCAAAACGGGACCCGCCACGCCTGGCGCAACAAGCGTGACCGGCAAGCGACCTTCGCCGTCGTACTGGTAGGCGCCTAGCCGGCTGGGCCGGTAACCTTCTCTCCAACCGGATAATGGGAACATGAGCGAAACAACCATCAAAAAAGTACAGGGCCGCCGCGTCTGGGACTCGCGCGGCAGGCCGACGGTCGAAGTCGAGGTAATGCTTGCCTGCGGTGCCCTTGGGCGGGCGATTGCACCTGCCGGCGCGTCGACAGGCAGTGGCGAAGCGCTGGACCTGCGCGACGGCGGAGACGCCCTTTTGGGTATGGGCATCAGCCGTGCCCTGAGTGCCGTGAACGGTGAGATCGCCGAACATCTGCGCGGGAAGGATGCGCGGGATCAGGCAGGGATCGACAACGCACTGATTGCGCTAGACGGAACGCCCAACCGAAGCCGGCTGGGGGGCAACGCATCGGTTGCCACCTCGATGGCAGTGCTCCACGCGGCGGCTGCGGCTGAAGGGCAACCTATCTGGAAACATCTCGCCGGCGCCCGCAAGGTCCGCATTCCTCTGCCGGAGATCCAGATCTTTGGGGGCGGCGCCCACGCCGCTCGGCGAGTGGACGTGCAGGACTTCATGGTCATGTGCCCGTCGGCGGGCAGCTTCGCGGAGGCCCTGGAATGGACGGCAGAGGTCTATCATGCGGCCGGTAGCCTGATGAAGAAGGCAGGAAAGCTGCAGGGTGTGGCCGACGAGGGCGGATATTGGCCAGCCTTCGCCAACAACGAAGAAGCCCTGGACACGCTCGTCCGCGCGATTGAAACAGCCGGCCTGAAACCGGGAGGCCAGGTCGTCATCTCACTCGATATCGCCGCGTCCGAATTCGGCAAGAACGGCCGATACACGCTCGCACTGGAGGATCGCAGCCTCGACACCGGCCAGATGATCGACATGCTCGGGCGATGGCTCGACGCCTATCCGATCGTCTCGATCGAGGACCCGCTCGCAGAAGATGACGAGGAGGGCTTCCGCGCCTTTACGAAGCGTTTCGGAGAGCGCTGCCAGATCATTGGCGACGACTTCCTCGTGACCAGTGCTGTCCGTGTCGCGGCCGCGGTGCGCGACGGGAGCGCGAATGCGGTGCTGATCAAACCCAACCAGGCGGGAACGATCACCGAGGCCCATGACGCCTTGGAAACCGGCAAGCGGGCAGGGTTCGGCACGATCGTATCCGCGCGTTCCGGGGAGACCGAGGACGTCACCATCGCGCATCTCGCGGTCGGCTGGGATGCCGGGCAGCTCAAGGTCGGCTCGTTTTCGCGCTCGGAACGTATGGCGAAGTGGAACGAGGTTCTGCGTATCGAGGAATCGCTTCACGGGATTGCTGAGTTTGCGGGCTGGTCCGGCCTCGGCGCCAGACGGCAAACGATAGAGGCAGCCATAGCATGAGCAGGCAGCGATGCGCAAACGTTAGCGTCAATGCGTCTTCGCTTAGCTCCAGTCTGGGGAGTTGGGAATGCCTAACGGCAAAATAGCTCGGAAATTCTCTTGACACATCAGCTCCTCAGAGCAATGCTAACGTTAGCAATGGAGAGGCCGAAATGCTTCCAAAAGTCGATCTGAAACCGCCGTTCAACATCACCCGCTTCAGCCACGTCGTGCTCGAAGTGGAGGATGTCGAAAGGAGCAGGGACTTCTACATTAATGTTGCCGGACTTGTGGAAAGCAGCTTCGAGTCCGGCGTTTCATACCTCCGCGGCTTGTCGGAGGCCTGCCACCACAGTCTCGTCCTTGCCCCTGCCAACGGCCGGCCCGCTTGCAGGCGGATCGGCTACCGGGTCTTCCTGGAAGAAGATCTTGACGCCGCGTCGGATTTCTTCCTGAGAAGGGAGCTACCGGCCGAATGGATCGAGGTGCCGCATCAGGGGCGCACGCTGCTCGTCAGCGATCCCGAAGGGACGCGGATAGAGTTGTGCGCAAGCATGGTGGTCTGCGCGCGCCAGTATCTGGAGGTGCATACACACCGGGGCGCCCGCGCCCAGGGGCTGGATCACTGTCAGCTCATCGTGTCCGATCCAATGGCCCTTAGCGCCTTCTATGCAGACCTTGGTTTCCGGACCTCGGAATACATCACAGCCGGGGACACGCTGCTTGCCAACTTCCTCTATCGCAAGGGCGTTTGCCTCGACCTGGCGCTCGTGCCGGGGACCGGCCCGCGTCTGCATCACTTTGCGTTCACGGTGCCCGAAAGTCGCGATATCTTCGCGGCCTGCGATTGTGCGAGCCGCCAGGGTTATGCCGCCGGCGTCGAACGCGGGCCGGGCCGACACGGGCCCTCGGGTGTCCTGTTCGTCTATCTGCGTGACCCCGACGGCCACCGGGTCGAATTCTTCAATAACCATTACACGACCATTGACATCGAACTCGAGCCTATACGCTGGGAGGCGGCCTCCCTCAGCACCAACGTTCATTGGGGCCTGCCGGCACCGGCGAAATGGTACTTCGAGGCCAGCGAGTTTACAGGCGTTCCCCTCATCGAACCTGCAATCATGCCAGACCCGATGACGCTCGAGAAATACGTCCACGCACTTTTGTCCAAATAACCAGAGGAAGATCTATGGCGCGCGTCCGCTACATCCCCACATCGGAAATCAAAGACGACAACCCGGCGCTGTTCGAACGCCTCCAGCGGGAGAGAAAAGTGCCGACCGCCAACATCTTTCTGGCGCTTGCCAACACGCCCGCCATTCTGGATGGCTTTCTGACTTACGCCAATTCGATCCGCGCGTCAGGGCTCAGCGCGAAGCTGCGGGAACTGGCCATCCTGACCGTCGGCCATTGCACGAAGTCGGAATACGAGATCGCTCATCATCATTCGCATGGGCTGAAGGCGGGGATCAGTGAAGCGCAGCTGGCCGCGATATCCGACTTCGAGACTTCCGACCTATTCAATGAGGAGGAGCGCGCAGTCATGGCTTTTGCGAAGGACTCGACGCGCAACGTCGATGTTGACCAGAACATTTGGGATCTGGCTGCGGCCGTTCTCTCCGAAACGGAAATGGTCGAACTGGCGATGAACGTCGCCTGGTACAATTCGGGCGTCCGGATAATGGGGGCTCTGAAGATCGATCTGGAGGAAGGATACCGCTGACATCGGAGCCGGAGGACGTTCACGATTTATTATCAAGGGAGGAAGAGATGACTGCGTATAGCTTTATATTGAGCCGGAGGACACTGCTTGCCTCCGCGACACTTCTCGCCGTGTCGCTCGGGATGCCTGTGCTGGCGCAGGATGCGCCGATCCGCGTCGGCGGCACCTTACCGCTAACCGGGCCCCTCGCGGGCGTCGGCGCGATCCACAAGCTGGCCGCGGAGGTGTTCGTGGAACGGGTGAACGCGCGCGGCGGCATTCTCGGGCGTAAGTTGGAGTATGTCCTGCTGGACGATCAGTCGCAGCCCGCGAACGCGCGAACGCTCTATGAACGCCTCGTGACTGCCGACAATGTCGATCTGCTGATGGGCCCTTACGGCACCTCCTCAATCATTGCCGCGATGGGTGTGGCGCAGCGCTACAACAAGCTGCTTGTCCAAAGCAGTCTCGGCGACCCAAGTCTTGCTCCCTACGACATGCAGTTTCCGGCGTTGCCGATTGGCGCCGAACCGCAGATCACAGACACCGAGGTTCTGCTCGATGCCTATGCTGGCATGGCTACCCCGCCGAAGACGATCGCGTTCGTCACCAGCAAGTTCCCCTCGGCGCTGACGATCGCCAAGGGCGGGCAGGAGGTTGCAGCCGCGCGAGGCCTGGAGACGGTGCTCTCCCTGGAATACGAGTTCGGCACCAAAGACCTCGGCGCGATCGCCAACCGCATTAAGGCAGCGGACCCAGATATTCTGTGGTCCGGGGCGGTCGGCATGGAGGCAGTCCAGCTTCTGGATGCCATGGCCAGGATCGAATACAAGCCGAAGCGCCACTTCTATCTGTTCCCGGCGCCAGGCCCGACAGCCGCGCACCCACACGCCGAGGGGCTGACCACCTTGACCTGGTTCGAGGAACACGAACCCTTCCTCGCCAATGCCGGTGCGGCCGACTTCGTCGCCGCTTACAACGAGCGCGCCAAGGCGGTGGGCTTCCCATATCCGCATGCCGAATATCAGGCGGCGGCCGAGTATGCGGCCTGGCAGATCCTGGCAGCTGCCGCCGAAGGCGCGGGCAAGCTTGACGATGCTGCGATGGCCGAATGGCTTCGGGCCAACACGGTTCAGACCGCGCTCGGGCCGCGCACCTTTGAAGGCAAGTTCAATGCCGGAAAAGCTTCCACGAAATTGAAGCAGGTGCAGAACAAGCAATGGGTGACAGTGTGGCCCGCCGATCTTCGACCGTCAGGCTCGCAGTTCGTCGCTCCTTGAATGCCCGCCTCGACCGCCGGCATGAGCAGGCCGCTCGAACGCTGCTGATCCCGAGGATCCAGATCAAGACGGGGCCGACTGCAACGTGCCGTCACCCCGGACCGGAGACAAGACAATGGAAAAGACAATGATTGCCGCCCGGCTGCATGCCCTGCATCAGCCGATGTCGTTGGACCGGATTCCGGTGCCGAAGCCGAGACCGACGGACGTGCTCGTCGAGGTCAGGGCCTGCGGCATCGTGCCGAACATGGCCAACGTCATCAACAATTGGCCGAGCTGGTTCCCGCACCAGCCGATACCGAAATTTCCTGCGATCTTCGGGCTCGACCCGGCCGGTGTGGTTGCAGAGGTTGGCGAGGCGGTCATCAACGTCAAGCCCGGAGACAGAGTATATGTCAGCCCGTTGCGCTCCTGCGGATCGTGCAAGGCTTGCAGATCGGGACATCGCAGCCACTGCAGGTACTTTACACTGAATGGCTATTTCAGCACGAGCCGGGACGGTCAGCGCATATTCGATCTCTATCCCTATGGGGGGTTCAGCCAATACATGACAGCACCCGAATATGCGCTGGTCAACCTGCCTGACAATTTGAGTTTCCTGCAGGCCGGCCGTTTTGGCTATCTCGGCACATCTTATGGCGCACTGAAAAACGCCAATGCCGGACCGGGGCAGGTGGCACTTATCGATGGCATTACCGGCACGCTTGGCGTGGCATCCACGGTGCTCGGTCTAGCAATGGGCTTGTCCCGAATCCTCGGAACAGGCCGAAACGAAGAACTGCTGCAGCGCGTTAAAGCGCTTGCGCCGGACCGCATCGAAATCATGTCGCTTGGAGAGAAATCGTCGAGCGAATGGGCGAAGTCCTTGACCGGCGGCGAGGGCGTCGATTTCGCCATCAGCGCGCTCGGGGCAAAGGCTCCTGCCGCCACCATGGTGGACTCCATGAAGGGGGTACGCAGGGGCGGTCGGGTCGTCAATGTTGGCGGCGTTGCCGAAGACCTGCCGATCGACGTGAAGTGGCTGATGGACGAGCAGATCCAGCTCATTGGGTCGAACTGGTTCACGGCTGCGCAGGGGCAGGAGATGGCCGAGATGGTCCGAACGGGAACGCTCGACCTCTCCTATCTCGAGCACAAGATCTTCCCGCTTGAAAGGGTCAACGAGGCAATTTCCGGCCTGACCGATCGCGACGGGGGCTTCAGCAATTACGTCGTCGTGCCACCATCCGTGGCCTAGTGGCGACGGTCTCTCGAAGGCGAGGGCGGCGCGCTGGTGCCGTCCTCACGTACATCAATGAGCGGCAATAAGGATCAGACAATGTTCGCAGAAAGAGATGTCGTCGTTCTCGTAGGAAGTTTGCGCAAGGCATCCATCAACTTAAAGCTTGCCAAGGTGCTGCAGGCAATCGCGCCGGCGGGGCTCCGGCTTGACATACTTCCGATCGGCGATTTGCCCCTTTACAACCAGGACCTCGACACCGAAACGCCGCCGTCGACCTGGGTGGCGTTTCGCGACAGGGTACACCGATCCGATGCGGTACTTTTCGTCACGCCGGAGTACAACCGTTCTCTGCCCGCCGCCCTCAAGAACGCGGTAGAGGTTGGTTCGCGACCGTACGGGAAAAGCGTGTGGGAAAACAAGCCGGGCGCCGTTACGGGCGCTTCACCAGGTCTGTTGGGCGGATCTGCCGCAGCGCTCCACCTCCGTCAGGTACTGGTCAACGTCAATGTCGCCGTGCTTCCCCAGCCCGAGGTTTACCTCAGCGGCGCCGACAAGCTTATCGATGAAGCCGGCTCCTTTTCCAACGACGGAACGAAGGCGTTCCTAGGAACCTTTCTGAGCGCCTTCGGGGCCTGGATCGAAAAGCTGGCCTAAGTGTGCACCGCAATGCTGGTGCCAACCACTAACGAAAGTAGCGCCCCTGGTTCCTTCAGGGGCTACAATTCTTAGCTAGCTCAAGAGAAGCGCGAACAAATTTGGAGCGCAATTGCGCTTTCTTACACCTACGACGCTCTCTAGAGCTCGGCGCGAACCACATGCTCAAGAGGAGATTTCGCACGTCGATGCTGGATGACCGGCACTTACTGGTTCTATCATCCAGTCGGGCTGCTCTCCATGAACCAGGCGTCAGCCACCTCTTCCAGCCGCATGACTGGATTTCGGATCAATGGGAGGGCGCACGCGCGGACGGATTCGCGCTGGTCGTCGCGGGTTATGTACTCGACCGGCGACTTTCCGTCGATCCTCGCCAGGAAGAGGCCTGGCAAAAGAGCGGCCGCGCGTGCCTCGATCGCGCCCCTCGACTCCCACGAGACCCCTCGCAGGTAAGCGGTACTGAGGGCGTCGAAGGCGGCGCGCAGTTCGGCAGCTTTCGCAGGAATTGCGATCCGCTTGAGGAGCAGATGGTTTAGGCAGAAGGCTAGATCGAAGGCCGGGTCGCCAAACCAGGCACATTCGGCATCAAGAAAGACCGGTCCTTCCGGTCCGACGAGAATGTTCTTTGGACTGACGTCGCCATGAACGAGTGCGAGCCTCGTCGCAGCCGTTCGGTCCGCCAGTCGGCGCAACTGCGGCTCGATCTCCGGGTGCGCGCGAGCCGTGGCAAGCAAATACGGTTCCAGCCGGAGCGCGTGGAAGTTGTCGCCGGAGTCGAAAAGGGCAGGGAGAGCCGGCTCCAGCGTGCTTGCAGCGTGTATCTGGGCCGTCGCCCGGCCGACGGCGGCCGCAGTGGCGATATCGACTTGCCCCATGAGGAGTTGCGCTTTCCAAAGTGGATGGTCGCCTGCAGAAAGGAAGGACATCGCGAAGACGCCTGAGAGCGGATCGTGCGCCAAGGGTGTGGGAGCGTAGTTCGGGAAGCGCTTTGCGACGAAGCTGATCCATCCCCATTCGAAGGAACTGCGCGAAACTGGCGCCTGCCAGTCGGCGGCTACCTTCAATTTTGGCAAGGCGCGCTTGATGCAAAGCGAGCGCCCCGGAAGGTCGACCCGATAGATGTCAGAGGACACTCCGCCCGTCAGGGGTCGGTAGTCGGCAGTTTCGGCCTCTGACCGCAACCGGTTCTCTATCAGGAACTCGTCGAATAGTTTGGCGTCGGTCAAGAGGTCCTCCGTTCGTCTGGACACCTGGAAGGCGGCTAGACCGCCGGTCGGTTCCGGGGCTGTTCCGGAAGCTGTCCGGAGAGTACGCGCACGACTTCCTCGGCGGCGCGACGGCGGAGCTCATTCAAGGAAGCGTCTGATGAAAAGGCAACGTGGGGCGTAATCATCGCGCCGGGATGAGCGAGGAGCCGTGACGGCACCTCGGGTTCGGATTCGAGGACGTCGAGCCCCACACCGCCCAGTTGGCCACTCTCCAGCGCTTCGATCACCGCCTGCGTGTCGACGACTGCGCCCCTGCTGACATTAATGAGAAGGCTGCCGTGGCGCATTCTGGAAAGCGCGTCTCGGCCGATGAGGTGGTGTGTGTCGGGCGTGAGCGGCGCATGCACCACGATGATGTCGCTACTGGTGAGCAGTTCATCCATCGGCAGCATACGGACGCCCGAAGTCCCACTCGCCGAAGCATAGGGATCATGGACAACCACGGTGCAGCCAAGGGCGGCCATCTTGGTCGCTGTTGCTCGTCCGATGCGGCCCAAGCCAATGATGCCGCAGGTCAGCTCAGATATTCGGCGCAAGCGCGCGCTTGCGGGATCCCAGCGGCCGCGGTGCACCTCGCGATCGAAGTGGATGAGGCCACGCGTCCAGCACAGGGCAAAGCCAACGGCGTGATCGGAAACCTCCGCCACGCAATAATCAGGGACGTTCGTGACCCAGATGCCGCGTGCCGTGGCGGCATCGACGGCGATGTTATCGAGCCCGACACCCAGTCGGGCGACAATCTTGAGATCCGGGGCCGCCTCGATGGCGGCCGTTGAAACTTGCGCCCAGCATGTCAGTATGCCCGAGGGGTGATGCTCTCTTGCAAGCGCCTCGATCTGTTCGGCAGAAGCAGGATTGGCCGGCCCGCTTATGAGCCGATAGCCTGCACCCTCAATCACCGCCCGCTCGATGCGGTCGTCCGGCCAGGCATAATCGGTGAGCAATACGGTTTGCGTCATTTCCTCCCCCGTCGTCTTCAGCATGTGTAGCAGTTGTGCTAACGTTAGCGCAATACCGATACTCGGTCAAGCAACTGTACGGACTTTGCGAACTTTTGCTTTACGGGGAAATACGAGATCTGAATGCGTTAGTGGCCCCATCTTCTGCGGGTGGAAGCCGTTGAAGTGCAGCCGTTTCATGCTATCGTTTGCCGCTGAGTCTACATGGGTGCGGGTTTTATGGTTACGATAAAAGATCTAGCGGCAGTCCTGAACGTGTCGCCCTCGACGATTGGGCGTGCGCTCGCCGGCGATAAGCGCATCAGCGACGAGATGAAGCTGAAGGTTCAGCAGGCGGCGGACGAGGCGGGCTACGTGGCAAATCGTGCGGCGCGCATGATGCGTGGCGTGTCGAGCAACCTCGTCGGCTTGATCGTTCCCGATATCCGAAACAGCTTCTACTCGACCATCGCGCATGCTCTCTCGCGTTGTCTGATATCGGCGAACTACCAATTGACGCTATGTGAAACAGACGACGACAGGATGCTAGAATTGCAACATATCCGCGAGCTGACGAGCGTCAACGTCGCAGGCATCATACTCGTCCCAAGCGCTAAGCCACATCCGGAGGCGGCTCGGCTCCTGAAACTGACACCGCACATTCAGCTTCTGCGCAAGCAGGCTTCGCTTGGGGAGCAGTGGTTCGGGATTGACGACTCCAAGGCGATATTCGAGGCGACGAGGCATGTTCTAGAACTGGGTCATCGACACATAGCCTATGTTGGCGGCACGGGAGACCTTCCAACCGGTATGGCGCGAATCCAGGGATTTCGCGACGCAATCGCGGCCATAGGGGTAGAGGTCGATCGGGTGGAAGAACTGGGGCCGCCATCATCGACGGAATTCGGTCGTGAGGCGGTCCGGCGCCTGCTCGAGAGGCCAAGGCGACCGACGGCGCTCGTCATCGGGACGGTGCAGAATACGCTTGGCGCCATAGATGAGCTCAATCGACTGGGTGTACAGGTGCCCTCGCAGCTTTCCGTCGTAGGCTTTGGCGACGAACTCGGCTATCGCTGGTGGGGACCGGGCCTGACGACGGTCCGGTTGCCTGTGTCGGAACTGGCGACGGCTTGCGGCCTATGGTTCCTGCACCAGCTACAGAACAAGAGTCAGAACAGCGCGCCTTACGGCTCCATCTCCCCACCCGACCTGATCGTCCGGAACAGTTCGGGTCCTCCTCCTGCCTAATGGCGAAAAGAAGGTAAGCCACTCAGCCGCTGTTCCGCAGACCGGCGGCAATTCCGTTGATCGTGAGATGCAGGTTTTGCTGCACTTCTGGGCTGCTGTCACCGCTGCGATGGCGCCTCAGCAAGTCCACCTGCAGGTGGTTCAGCGGGTCGAGGTAAGGAAAGCGATTGAGGATGGACCGTCGCAGCGAGGGATTTCGCTCCAGAAGTTCCTTGTGGCTGGTGATGTGCATAAGGTGGTCAACGGTGTCGTGCCATTCGCTTCGGATGCGAAAAAAAATGGCATCCCGAAGCGCCTCGTCCTCGACGAGACCGGCATAGCGCGAGGCGATGGCGATATTGCTCTTGGCTAGTACCATGTCCATGTTGGATAGGAGCGTTCGGAAGAAGGGCCACTCGGCATGCATCTCGCGCAGCATCGCGAGGCCCGAGCCTGGGTTGCGCTCGAGCCATATCTTGACTGCCGAGCCGAAGCCATACCAGCCGGGCAGCATGAGTCGACACTGGGACCAGCCGAAGACCCAAGGTATCGCGCGCAGATCCTCAATCCGACGTGAGGCCGTGCGTGAGGCGGGGCGGCTACCGATGTTAAGCTTTGCGATTTCGCCGATTACGGTCGATTCCCAGAAGAATTGCTCGAAACCTTCCGTGTCATAGACCAGACCACGATAAGCCGCGATCGCGAGCGCCGACAGATCTTCCATGGCCTCCAGATAGGCCGGCTTGGGTGGCGTGTGGCGACGGTGCAAGAGCGACGCCTCCAGCGTTGCCGCCACCAACAGTTCCAGGTTGCGTCGTCCGAGCTCGGGGTTGGAGTATTTCGCTGAGACGACTTCGCCTTGTTCGGTGACGCGAATGGCGCCGTCGACTGCGCCGGCGGGCTGCGCGAGGATGGCCTCGAAGCTCGGCCCGCCGCCCCGACCGACCGAGCCGCCACGTCCATGGAAGAGCCGCAGCGCTACTGCATGTTTGCGGAACAGGCCGATGAACGCCGTCTCGGCCTTGTATAGCTCCCACCCTGACGTCAGATAGCCACCATCCTTGTTACTGTCGGAATAACCCAGCATCACCTCCTGCACTCTGCCGCGCGCCGCAAGATAGCTGGCATATTCGGGCAGGATGAAAAGCGACTCCATGACGTTGCACGAGGCGCGCAGGTCGGCGATCGTCTCGAACAGCGGCACGATGTTGATCGCTGCTATGCCTTCCGTGGGCCGGTAGAGTCCCACCTCCTTCATGAGAAGCGCTACCTCCAGAACGTCCGTAGGAGCGCCGGCCTTCGAGATGACGTAGTTCGGAACCGCCAAGGGGCCAAACCGCTGGTGCGCTTCCGCAGCCGCCCGCAGCACCTCGAGTTCGCTCGTCGTCTCTTCCGAATAAGAAGCGAAGGGCGTAGTCAGCAGGCGGGGCGATCTCAATTCCTCACATAGCAGAGCCAGCCTCTCCTCCTCGGAGAGGTTGCGATAGTGTGTGCCGGGACGAGTACACTCGAACAGCTCGTCCACCACCCTTTCATGCACCTCGGAATTCTGGCGAAGGTCGATACCGGCAAGATGAAAGCCAAACACCTCCACCGCCCTTTCGAGATTTCGCAGGCGACCTCGCGCCAAGGGGGCCATGCCGTTCGCGATGAGGGACGCGCTGATAGTCTCCAGATCGTCAGTGAACTCTGAAGGGTTCGCGTAGGCAAGAGCTTGCCCCACGGGCGCGCGCGCGATGCCGTGATATCCCAGCTCGATTGCGCTTGCTGCCAAGCTTGCATAGACTCCCGATATTGCGCGACGGTAGGGCTCGCTTCCCCTGTGCGGCGACCTGTCAGGTGAGCGGTCGGCGAGAGCCCGCAACGTTGACGATACCGAGATGTAGCGGCTGTCCAGTGAGAGCTCCGCCCCGAGCTGGTGCAATTCCTCCAGGTAGTGAGCGAAGGCCCGCTGACTTTGAAGTCGCAAAGCTTCGCGCAATGTTGACGCATTGACGTAGGGATTGCCGTCGCGGTCTCCGCCAATCCAGCTTCCCATGCGCAAGAAGGATGGCAGCTTGGTAATATGTCCTTCATCCGGCTCTGAGAGCCGGTCCTCCAATAGGGCATAGAGACGGGGAATCTCCGGGAAGAGCGTACTGTCGTAATAGGAAAGCCCGTTCATCACTTCATCCACCACCTGCAGACGTTGCCCGCGCAGGCTATGGGTCTGCCACAGCGTCGCTATGGAACGCCGCAGATCGGCATCGCAGGCTTGGCGCTCCTCCGGGGTGAGTTGACAGCGATCGAGGCGTGCGAGGGTGTCCGAGATTCCGCTTTCCAGGTCAATGATGCTTTTGCGGCGCACTTCCGTCGGATGCGCCGTGAAGACCGGTGAGATCATCGCGCTCGCGAGAAATGCGCGGAGCCCCGACCGCCCGATGCCCTCCTTCTCGATCAGCCCGAGTGCCCGCTCCAATGAACCTTCACGGGGTGGGGCAAGTTGAATGGCGTGCAAGCGCGCTCGTCGAATATGGTGCAAATCCTCAGCAATGTTCGCCAACAGGGAAAATTGGCTGAAGGCACGGATGACCCGGCTGCAGACCCCGGGCGAGAGAGTTTCGCACAGGGTCATCAATTCTTCCCGAGCGGCGGTATCTTCGTGTCTATGGAAGCGAGTGGAGAGTTGGCGAACGCGTTCGACGACAGCGAACACATCGTCGCCTTCGAGCATGGCGATCGTTTCGCCGAGCAGCCGCCCGAGCAGTCTTATGTCGCTCAGGAGCGGCTCGTCCTTATGCTGGTTTTGTGTCACCAATTTCGGCCTTTGCAGGTGCTAACGTTAGCATAGCGTTGCACAGTGCCGTCATGCGGTCAAGGCTCGACACGAACCGGTCAAAAGATACCCTGAGGCCGGTAAGCCCCGGCGGGGGCGTGGTGGCGAGCACTCGGCGTATGTCGAGTGCTCCGCTACCCATACGAGGCAATTGTCACCAAACGCGCCTCACGTTTCACCAGGCGTCGGCCGATGGAGTGCGCTTTCATGCGATGATCGAATTGCTGGGCCGAAAAGTGGGCCTGGCTGACAAAGCCGCAGCGGTATACGAAAGTGACTTGGACTGGTTGGGGTAAAGACAAGGCTTCCGATATGTGCCCTTACGGATTATAGTCGAATGGTCCGACTTTCGGACGCAGGAAGCTGGCGCTTCCAAACAAGGGAGCCAAATGACCTCTCTTCCGATCTTCGAGGACGTCGATGAAGCTGTCGGTTTCCCCGCCGACGATTTGCTCGGTCAGTCACTGGGTGGGGAGATGGCTGTTCAGCGTATTCTTGAGGCGCTTCCCGAGCCGATCTATACGACGGACGCAAGCGGCCGGATAACCTTTTACAACAGTGCTGCAGTTGCGATGTGGGGCGTCCGTCCGGAGCTCGGCAAAAGCGAATTCTGCGGATCCTGGAAGCTATATTGGCCCGATGGCAGGCCGTTGCCGCACGACGAATGTCCGATGGCGATTGCATTGAAGGAAAAACGTGCCAATCGGGGCTTGGAAGCGGTGGCAGAGCGCCCCGATGGCACGCGCATTCCCTTCCTTGCTTTCCCGACGCCGCTGTTTGACGATGCGGGCAATCTTATCGGCGCCGTCAACATGCTCGTCGATCTTACCGATCGGGCAATCGCCGACGAGGCCGCGCAGCGGTACGCCGCCATCGTGGCATCCTCGGACGATGCGATCCTTGCCAAAGACCTGAATGGCACCATCATCAGCTGGAATCGCGGCGCTGAACGTCTATTCGGCTACACTGCAGCGGAGGCCGTCGGCAAGCCGGTCGCCATGCTGATCCCCTTGGAGCGGCACAATGAGGAGCCGGAGATCCTGAGCCGCATTCGCCGTGGTGAACGCATCGATCACTACGAGACCATCCGAAGACGCAAGGATGGCAGCCTGATTGAAATATCGCTTTGTGTTTCTCCGATCAGAAGCCGCGAGGGCAGGGTTATCGGCGCCTCGAAGATCGCCCGCGACATTACCGAGCGCAGGCGTGCCGAGGAACAGCAACATCTTCTCATCCGGGAAATGGATCACCGGGTCAAAAACCTGTTCACAGTCGCAAGCAGCGTTGTCTCCCTCAGCGCTCGGTCAGCAGACACCCCTTCCGAACTGGCCTCGGCCGTGCGAGACCGCCTGAATGCACTGGCGCGGGCACATGCGTTGACCATCCCCAGGACCTCTGAAGTGGTCGGTCGAACCGAGCAGGCAACAACCCTTCATAGGCTGATCGGAACGATCCTGGCGCCTTATGACAGCGATTTGGCCGGTCATCAGCCGCGGGCCAGCGTGGTCGGCGCAGATATCCAGATCGGCGGCTCGGCGGTGACCAGTTTCGCCTTGTTGCTGCATGAGTTCGCCACCAACGCGGCCAAATATGGAGCCTTGTCCGTTCCCGAAGGTGCGATTGACATTTCCTGCCATGAGGACGGGGAGCATTTTGTCCTGACATGGACCGAACGCGGCGGACCGCCAGTCGACCGAAGCGGCGATGGCGAAGGATTCGGCACTCTTCTCGGCAAGGCAACGGTCCGAAACCAGTTGGGTGGGGACATCGTCCGTGATTGGAAACCCGAGGGTCTGTCAATCCGTCTGTCGGTAATGCGGGATCGGCTCTGCCCACTGTAGAACGAGTGCTGTTGTGCGGCAACGGAAGAAGAGATTGAATTTGGCCCAGAGAAAGCTGGCAGCGCCGAGCCGAGGAGTGCACAGCATATCGGGGTCAATGTCCGGGCTGATTGACAAAAGCTGGACAACGTCGCTCGGGCGGCCTGGTGGGAGGGGAAAGACCCGATTTCACGTGGCAGTCCGTTTCGGCCCCGGGAAGGCCAATCCGTCCAACAGCTTGCGTGCGGTGCGCACAGTGCCGGCCCCACGAATCGAGCCGTCATCGGCAAGATCGAGAAAGATCTCCATCGAGCCGGTCGGATGCTCGATCTGATAGCGGCCATCGTCCGGGGCCAGGGCAAGCAACTGAGCCGGACTTCCCGCAAGCCGGGTTGCGGTGGCGATTGTGACTGCGGCCAGCACGCCGACCGAGGCATGGACCCGATGCGGTATGAAGCTTCGAGTCGAGATCGCTCCGCCCTGTGTCGGCGCCGAGACCAGTGTCATCTTCGGAACCGACGCTTCCTTGACGTCGCCGAGATTCATCATCGGGCCGGCAGTGAGGCGGATCGCTTCGAGGCGGGTCTTGAGATCGGCATTCGCCTCAAGCGCCTCGCGGCTTTCCCGGCCGGTCAGACCGAAGTCCACGGCGCGCATGATCACGCAGGGCATGCCATTGTCGATCAGCGTTGCTTCGACGCCCTCGATCATGTCGACGGCATTTCCCGTTGGCAGGAGGGTGCCGCACATTGAACCGGCGATGTTGACGAAGAGCAGCGGGACCGCGGCATGTGCGCCCGGCACGCCGGCGATCCCGGTCGAACCGGCATAGCTGACGCGACCGTTGGGCGTCTGCACCCGGGCGACCGCCACTTCGCCGGTGTTCAACATATGGATGCGGACTTCGGTTTCCTCGCCGTCCGGCCTGACGAGGCCCCGTTCTATCGCCGCCGGACCGACGCCTGCGAGAATGTTACCGCAACCTTGGGCGTCGCTGACCAGAGCCTGGTCGACGAAGACCTGCAGGAAGAGGTAGTCGACATCGGCATGCTCGCAGCTCGATGGCGAGAGGATGGCGACCTTGGAGGTCAGCGGATCGGCGCCGCCGAGGCCGTCGATCTGTCGCGGATCAGGCGAGCCCATGATGCGCAACAAGAGATCGTCCCGCTCACTTGGGTCCGCCGGCAGGTCGCTCTTCAGGAAATACGCGCCCTTCGAGGTTCCGCCACGCATCCAGAGGCAGGGGATACCGTCCTCAGACATATTTCAGCCCCTTGGCGGCAAGCGCCGGACGCATATCGTAGATATCGAGGCCGAGCTCGCCCGCGGCGAGCCGCTTGCGCTTTGCCTCTTCGTTCGCCAGCCTTTTTTCGGCGGCGGCCAGTACCGCCACCGCCTCGGCCTGTCTGACGACGCACACGCCATCGTCATCGGCGACGATTACGTCACCCGCCTCTATATAGGCACCGGCGCAGACGACCGGCACGTTGACCGAACCGACGGTTTCCTTGACCGTGCCTTGTGCCGAAACCGCCTTGGACCAGACGGGAAAGCGCATGGCCGTCAGGTCCCGAACGTCGCGCACACCGGCGTCTATGATCAGCCCGCGGCAGCCGCGGGCCATGGCGGATGTTGCCAGCAGGTCGCCGAAATAGCCGTTGTCGCAGGGTGAGGTCGGGGCAAGGACGAGGATGTCCCCCTCCTTCAACTGTTCGATGGCAACATGCACCATCCAGTTGTCGCCGGGAGGCGCCGAGATTGTCACGGCGGAGCCTGCGATCTGGGCGCCGGTATAGATCGGTCGCATATTGCTCGCAAGCATGCCCCTGCGCCCTTGCGCTTCGTGCACTGTGGCAACGCCGGCCGCGGCAAGTCCGTCGATAACAGCCTGTGGGGCGCGGGTAATCGTCTGCACCACGACAGCCATGGTTCAGTGTCCTTTCTTGTCCAGCGGCGGCGTGCCGTGCGTATGGAAAGTTTCGATGGTTTTCAGGCCCCAGGCCTGTCCTTTCTTCCGGTCGGCGTCTGTCCAGACGACGGGCTGCCAATCGGGTGCAAGAATGAGGCGTGCGCCGGAATTGGCGAGTTCGACGCGGTTGCCGGCCGGTTCCCAGACATAGAGGAAGAAGGTGCCCTGAATCGCGTGCTTGTGAGGGCCCGTCTCTATGTGCACGCCATTTTCGAGAAAGATATCGGCCGCTCGGAGAATTTCTTCTCGCGAGTCCGTCGCATAGGTAACGTGATGGAGACGCGCATGGCCTGCGCCATGTTCTTCTGTGCAGGCAAGGTCGTAGGTCTTGTTGTTGACCGTAAACCAGCAACCGCCGAGTCGGCCGTTGTCGAGTTCAATCATCTCCGTGACACGCGAACCGAGGCATGTCTGCATGAAAGCGCGGAATTCGGAGACGTCGTGCGCCAGAAGGTTGAGGTGATCGAGCCGGCGGGGGTGGCATCCCCGCGCGTGATAACGCTGCGCCATGTTCTTCAGCGCCGGTCTTTCGTTGTCGGGCGGGCTGTAGCGCACGGTGTCCCAATAGATTTCGAAGACGTGGCCGAACGGGTCCTCGAAGCGGAAGGCCCGGCCGTGACCGAGGTCGCCATCGATCCATCCCAGGACCTTGTATTCGCTCGCCTCTATCACCGCGACCCGCCGCATCAGCGCTGCTTGTGAGGAGGCCCGGTAGGCCACGTGTCCGATGCCCGTGGTGTGATGGCGCGTGAGCTTCAGCGTGTGAAATTCGTAGTCATCCCAAGCGCGCAGGTAGGCCGAATTCTCGTCCTGGCCCGCAAGGCTGAGGCCATAGACGCGCAGGAAGAAATCCAGGCTCTCGTCGAACCTGTCGGTGAACATCTCAACATGCGCCAGATGCGCGATATCAAAACAGGGTTCCAATTCATTCTCCTCCCACAAGCCTTAGAGCTCATCGACCGTGCGCGGGAATACCGACTGGAAGCCTTCCGCATATTTGGCAGCGCGTCCACCCGATTGCCCGCCGGAATTGCGCTGGAAATGGTTGGCCCGGTTTTGCGCCACGCGCGTGTAGAAATCCCACAGATGCTCCTGTCCTTCCATGCATTCGATCGCGGCGCGCTTCTTTTCCCACACCGAAGTGACGTCGAGGAAGACGTCGGGCTTCCAGCCCATCTGTTCGGTCTGGTGGGGTTCGAAAAGGTAGAGCTGCGGCGCGCCCAGAACCGCCTGGCCGGGATTGTGGCCCCAGGCTTGCGCTATCATCCGCGCCTCCAGCGCGACCTGCGTGGCGTACATATGGTCGGTGTTGTAGGGATCGTATTGTGAGTGGCTCAGCATGAAGGACGGCTGAACCCCGCGGATGACGTCGACGAGGCGGTATTTGTCCTCGTCCGTGAGGCGCAGTGGATAGTCTCCGAGATCGAAGGAGATGAGATTGTGGACCCCGAGCGCCTTTGCGGCCTTTTCCGATTCAGACCGCCGTGCCGCCTTGACGCGGTCGAGCGTCATTTCGGGCTGCTTCCAGAGTTTGGCGGATTCGCCGCGCTCGCCGAATGAAAGGCATACGACGGTCACGTCATACCCCATTTCCGCATGCAGCGCGACCGCACCGCCGCAACGCCAGACGAAATCGGCGGCGTGGGCGCTGATGACAAGGGCGGTCTTGTTTTGTGGCATGGATGCCTCCTTCCGTGAATGCCACCGATCTCGCTCGCAATCCGGTCGTTTGCCAATTCGGATTTCAGGTCGAAGCGATAAGTTTTGGCTATGGCGACTGTTTTTGTGCGGTCCGATTTGCCAGAATTGGAAGGAAGCACGAAGACCCAGGAGCTCTGGCCTCCGGGAGGACCTTGAGGAGGAAACGGTGTCGAAAATCGCGATGTTGGGATTTGGCGAAGCCGCTCGGGCGATCGTCGCAGGATGGCACGCATCGAACCAGGGGACGGTCTCGGTGATCTCGACCTTCGATGTCAAATATGACGACGTTGCTCAACGTCCTGATATCGTCGAGGTCTGCCGCGATCTACGTGTGCAATGCGCTGAGACTGTTGGCGAGGCTCTGGCTGGCAGTGATGCAATCTTCAGCCTTGTGACTGCGGACCGCGCGCTGGACGCTGCCAAGAGCGCCGGCGAGTTCATTCGCGCCGGCGCGCTCTATTTCGATTGCAACTCTTGCGCTCCCTCGACGAAGAAGGCCGCCTCGGCCGCGATCAACAATGCCGGCAGCCGATATGTGGATGTTGCAGTCATGGCGCCTATCCACCCCGCGCGCCATCGCACTCTGATGTTGCTGGCCGGTACGGCGGCCGAGGAGGCGCATCGCCTCCTTGCAACGCTCGGCATGAACACCAAGGTCGTAGGGCCCGAGATCGGGCAGGCTTCGGCGATCAAGATGCTGCGCTCCGTGATGATCAAGGGCATGGAGGCGCTGACAGCCGAATGTATGTTGGCCGCCCGTCGCGCAGGGGTAGAGGAGGCCGTCGTCGCATCGCTTCAGGCTTCCGATCCGGGGTTCGATTGGAGGGCGCGTTCAGCCTATAATCTGGAAAGGATGATAGTGCACGGGGCTCGCCGTGCAGCGGAGATGCAGGAAGTCGCAAACACCCTTTGCGACTTCGGGCTCCCCGACCGGATGACACGCGCGGCAGTCGAGTGGCAAAGACAGATAGCCGACCTTTCCCTGTCTGCATCCGAGGGTTCACTTGCGTGGCGCGCGGATCGTATTCTCGAGCGACTGAAACCGTGATTTCCCCTTCAGCTCAATTCACCGTGAAAACATCGCAGCACAGCCTGCGTCACCTGCGCGTGTTCCTCTGCGTGGTTGACACGGGCTCCGTCACCAGGGCGGCCGAGTTTTGCTTCGTCTCACAGCCGGCCGTGACCCAGGCGCTGTCCAAGTTGGAGCGCACGGCGGGGTTGCCGCTCTTTACCCGAACGCCCCAGGGGCTTTTTCCCAACAATGCGGGAGAGGTTCTCGCGCGGCGTCTACGCAGGGCCTTTGCTTTTTTGGATGCCGCGCTGGGCGAATTATCACCACGACTGCGAGTGACCGCGACCACGGCGCAGCTCAATGCCCTGATCGCCGTCCGCGAGGCGGAGAACTTCACCCTTGCAGCGCGGCGGCTCGGCCTTGCCCAGCCGACCGTGCATCGTGCCGTGAGCCAGCTCGAACACGAGGCGGCCCGCCCGCTTTTCGAGCGGACATCCTACGGGATCGTCGCGACCCGCGCCGCCCAGGCGCTTGCCCAGGCCGCGAGGCTTGCCTTCGTGGAACTCGCCCAGGCCGATGCGGATCTCGCCGAGCTTAAGTCGGAGGAGGCCGGCCGCATTGTCGTCGGGGCGATGCCTCTCTCGCGGTCGTACGTCCTGCCCAAGGCCATAGCCAGTTTCCGCAAACTGCGCCCGAACCTGCCCATCCAGATTCTCGAAGGTCCTTACGCCGATCTTCTCGCCGGGCTGCGGCGCGGCGAGATCGACTTCCTGATCGGTGCGCTTCGCGATCCGGTGCCGATCGGCGATGTCGAGCAGCGTGCGCTGTTTTCCGATACTCTGGTGATTGTCGCGGGCCAGCGCCATCCGCTGAGAGGGAAAGCGAATCTTGCGCTCGAAGAGCTTGCGGCCTATCCCTGGGTCGTCGCGCAGAAGGAAACCCCCATTCGCCGCCACTTCGACGCCCTGTTCGCGCCCCTTAATGACCGGGCGCCGAAGAGTATCGTGGAGTCAGGTTCGCTTATACTCATGCGCGAGCTTCTGGATACCAGCGACCATCTCGGCTGTATCTCGCATCTACAGGCAGAGGCAGAGATCGCCCGCGGCCTGATGCACGCGCTGCCGGTCGATCTTGGGCACACATCGCGCCCGATCGGCCTCACGCTTCGTCAGAACTGGCTGCCGACAATCGCACAGCAGCAGTTCCTGGATCTGATCGCCAGCCGCGGCTGAGAACCCACCCCTATAGTTTTTTCTTATGATCGCCCGGCGATTTTGAAATGGGAAAGCGCGTCGCTTCCAGTCATCTCTAGCTTACCCCGGCAAAGCGCCAAACCGCGGCTTCTGCGGAAGAAACGGGGCAAGAGCGCGGCGATCCTGGAGGGGTGCGGTGCAGGGTAGGGAGGAAAGATGCTGACCCTTTTGTTCGACGGTATGGCCTACGGCATGTTGCTGTTCATACTTTCATGCGGCCTTGCGGTGACGCTGGGATTGATGAACTTCATCAATCTCGCCCACGGCGCCTTCGCCATGGCAGGCGGCTATGTCACGGTCATCCTGACAAACCGTTGGGGCATGCCCTTCCTGCTGACGCTGCCAGTTGCCTTCCTCTTCACTGCCGCGGTCGGTGTCCTGCTCGAGAGGATGTTTTACCGCCGCATGTACGACAAGAGCCATCTGGATCAGGTTCTTTTCTCGATAGGTATCGTTTTCGTAGCGGTCGCCGGGATCGACTATGTCATGGGGTCACAGCAACAGATCCTCAACTTGCCCGAATTCCTGCGCGGCCGCGTCAGCCTGCTCGGGGTCGGTATCGGCATCTATCGGGCCTTCCTTGTTGTCGTGTGCGGCATCCTCGCCATCGCCTTGCAATTGGTGCTTGCTCGCACCCGCTTCGGAAGCCGGCTTCGCGCCTCGGTGGATGACGCCCGCGTCGCCCGCGGCGTGGGCATTCGGGTTAACACCATCTTTGCCGTTACCTTCGCCGTTGGATCGGGCTTGGCCGGCCTCGGCGGCGCGCTCGGCGCCGAAATCCTCGGCCTTGACCCGACTTTCCCGCTGAAATTCATGGTCTATTTCCTGATCGTCGTCTCGGTCGGCGGTACGTCGAGTATGTACGGCCCCCTGTGTGCATCCATCCTGCTCGGCATCGCAGACGTGCTCGGCAAATATTATGTTCCAACCCTCGGCGGGTTCGTCATCTATATCGTCCTTGTGGCAGTTCTGGTGTTGCGGCCGCAGGGTCTGTTCGCGAGGGCCCAGTGATGCTGCACTCTGACGTCGCAAACTCGATCCTGCGGCAACGGGTTTCAGGCATCCTGAAAAAACCAGCTCGCTGGACGGTTTTGGAAATCGCCTTCTGGGTGATGGCTGTCATCGCTTGGTTCCTCCTTCCCGATCAACACCTCATTCTCACAGAGATCGCTGGCTTCGCCATTCTGGCACTCTCCCTCGATCTGATCCTCGGCTATGCAGGCATCGTTTCCCTGGGGCAGGCCGCCATGTACGGTGTCGGTGCCTATGCCAGTGGCCTTTTCTCGATCTATGTTACCGGCGAGCCCCTCTCAGGTCTTCTCGTCGGCGCCCTTTCCGGCGCGCTCGTGGCCTTCCTCACGAGTTTTCTCCTGCTCAGAGGCGGTGACCTGACGCGGCTCATGGTGACGCTCGGCGTGGCGGCGGTCTTTGCGGAGATTGCCAACCAGCTGACCTGGCTGACGGGCGGCGCGGATGGCCTGCAGGGTATTACCATCGATCCGCTCTTTGGCGTCTTCGAGTTCGACATCTTCGGCCACACCGCCTGCGCCTACAGCCTTGCCGTCCTGTTTATCCTCGTTCTTCTGGCCCGGCTCGTCGTCTCCTCTCCCTTCGGCTATTCGCTGAAGGCGGTCCGCGACAATCCTCTTCGCGCCTCCGCGGTCGGCATTCCCGTCAATCCGCGACTGGTGGCGATGTATGTATTGGGCGGCGCCTACGCGGGCATCGCAGGAGCGCTGTTCACGCAGACGCAGCAGTTCATTTCGCTCGATGCGCTGTCCTTCCAGAAATCCGCCGATGGGCTGATGGTCCTTGTCATCGGAGGCACCGGCTATCTCTACGGCGGTATCATCGGCGCTCTGGTCTACGAACTGATCCAGGACGCGCTGTCATCGATCACCCCGCAATACTGGCAGTTCTGGGTCGGCATCCTGCTCATCGCCTTTGTCCTGATCGGGCGCGAGAAGCCTCGCAATCTTGTCACCGGGCTGTCCGCGCGCGTCGCGGAATTGGCCGGCCGTGCGTCCCGCAGCCAGACATCAAAAGGGAGGGCGCCGTGACAGTCGCCGTACTTGAAACAAGACACCTGAACAGGAAGTTCGGTGCGCTGCAGGCCACGACCGATGTCAGCTTCCGCCTCGAACGCGGTGCCCGCCACGCCCTGATCGGACCGAACGGAGCAGGAAAAACGACTTTCATCAACCTGCTCACCGGTGTGCTCAAACCTTCGAGCGGCGAAATTTTCATGAATGGCGAGGATATCTCGTCACTCAAGCGGGAACGACGGGTGCAGCGGGGCCTCGTGCGTACATTCCAGATCAACCAGCTGTTCGGCCAGCTGAGCGTGGTGGAGAGCCTCGCCCTGGTGATCGCCGAGCGTCGCGGGCACGGCAGAAACTGGTTTCGCTTTGCCGGATCGCTGCCAGGCGTCGAGGCAGAAATCGCCGGCCTCGTCCACGACTTCGGCCTCGACACGGTGCTCGACCAGCCCTGTTCTGGCTTGCCCTATGGCAAGCAGCGACTCCTCGAGATCGCACTGGCGATCGCCTGCAAACCGAAGGTGCTCCTGCTCGACGAGCCCGCGGCCGGCGTGCCCGAGGCGGACCGCCATGAAGTCCTGACGCGACTGGCGGCGCTTCCGACCGATGTGTCGATCCTGCTCATCGAGCACGACATGGATCTCGTCTTCAACTTCGCCACCTGCATCTCAGTGCTGGTCGCCGGTGCGCTCTTCGCGGAGGGCTCCGTCGAGCATATTTCGCGCGACCCCCGGGTAAAGGACGTCTATCTCGGAGGCGCGCATCATGGGTGAACTCCTGACGCTGGAAGGCCTTTCGGCCGGCTACAGCAAAGCTGTCGTGCTGCATCATGTCAGCCTGTCGGTCGCCGAGGGTGAGGTCGTTGCCCTGCTCGGGCGCAATGGAGTCGGCAAGACGACGACCCTGAACAGCATCGTCGGGCTGACGCGCTATCATGGGGGTCGCGTCATCCTTCGGGGGCAGGATATTGCCCGCTTGCCGCCGGAGCGGCGCGTCGAGGCCGGCATCGGCTGGGTGCCGCAGGAGCGCGGCATCTTCCGCTCGCTGACGGTGGAGGAGAACATCACGGCGGTCGCTCGGACGGGCCGGTGGACGCTCGAGGCCGTCTACGATCTCTTCCCGCGGCTCAAGGAGCGGTGCGCCAACTATGGCAACCAGCTCTCAGGCGGCGAGCAGCAAATGCTTTCCATCGCCCGCGCTTTGGTTCTCAATCCCAAGGTCCTGTTGCTGGACGAGCCTACCGAAGGGCTTGCGCCGATCATCGTGGAGGAAGTGCTCGCTGCGATCCGGCGCATCGTCCGCGACGAGGGCATGGCGGCCATCATTGTCGAACAGCACGCCCAGCAGGTTCTTTCGATCACGGACAAGGCGATCATTCTCGAGCGCGGCTCGGTCGCCTATTCCGGCGACAGCGCCGCTCTCGCCGACGACAGCGCTACCCTCGGCAAGTTCCTAGGCGTCGGAGCGGCAACGGCCGCGGCACCTGCGGCAGTCGAACAGAGGCACTGACACAAAGGCCCGCCCGCCGCTCGCGACTTGGCTGGTGGACCGCAGGCACATCAACAACAGTTGCATCAATCAGGAGGAGAGACATGAGTATCAGGAAATGGGCACTAGGCGTTCTTGCCGCAGCCGCCATCACCGCGGCGCCCTCGGCTGGCTTCGCGGAGGAGGCGGTCAAGGTTGGCGTCGTCATCCCGCTGACCGGAAATTTCCAGTCGAACGGACGCCAGATCAGCGCCGCCATCAAAACCTTCGTCGCCACCCGCGGCGAAACGGCCGGCGGCAAGAAGGTGGAGCTCGTCATAAGGGACGACGCCAGCGCCGCCGACAATGCGCTTCGTATCTCGCAGGAGCTCGTCACCAGTGACAAGGTATCGATCCTGACCGGCTTCGGAAACACGCCGGCGGCGCTTTCCGTCGCGCAGCTTTCGAAACGTGCCAAAATTCCGCAGGTCATCATGGTCGCAGCGACCTCGTCCGTCATCGATGCCTCGCCCTACATGGTGCGAGCCTCCTGGACGGTTCCGCAGATGGCCAGCACCATCGGCAAATGGGCCCCGGAAAACGGCGCAAAGAAGTTCGTGAGCATCGTTTCCGACTACGGTCCGGGAGCAGACGCGGAGAAATGGTTCCAGCAAACACTTGAGGCAAACGGCGGCACGGTGATCTCGAAGCTCAAGGTGCCACTGGCAAATCCGGATTTTGCGCCCTTTCTGCAGCGTGCCGCCGATGAGAAGCCGGAAGCGCTCTTCGTCTTCGTGCCCACGGGTGCGGGGGCTGCCTTCATGAAGCAGTTCGTTGAACGCGGCCTCGACAAGTCCGGCATCAAGGTCATCGCCATGGCGGACGTCACGGACGACGACCTCCTCAACAACATGGGCGACGCGGCGCTGGGCGTCGTCACCGGCGGACCCTATTCGGCAAACCATGACTCCGCCGAGAACAAGGCCTTCGTCGAAGCGTTCAAGAAGAACAACGACGGCATGCGGCCGAACATGGTCGCGGTTGCGGCCTGGGATGCGCTCGACCTGATCTACAAGACACTCGACAAGACCAACGGCGACGCGACCGGCCAGACCTTCATCGACGCCGCAAAGGGCATGCAGATCAACAGCCCCAGGGGTCCGATCCAGATTGATCCCGACACGCGCGACATCGTCCAGAACATCTATCTTCGCAAGGTGGAGAAAGTCGACGGCGAACTCTACAATGTCGAATTCCAGACCTACGACGGTGTGAAGGACCCCGCTCACTGATCATCATCGCTGCTTGGCAAAGGGATCGCGGCCTGGCCGCGGTCAACTTTTGATTCCCACCGATACGCTTGCGGCTGACGACGCTACGACCGCCACTTTTGAAGAGGTCTTGAAAGGTGAATGCAGAATCATGTTTCTCGGCTTGGCTTCGCGATTGACGCGACCCATGACGGGCCATGCCGATCTCCAGGTCTGACCTCAATCGGTGCGCATCAGCTTGTGGCGTCCGCCCTGCGCTGCAGCCACTGGATCATGGCGAGAGACAGTGTCGAGAACAGGATCAGCGGCGTCGTGATCTCAAGGGCGGATTGCTCCGAGCGAGGGGCGACGAAGATATTTCGGATTAAAAAAGGGGGGGTCTCGCCCCCAGATTCAAAAATGATGCCGTCGGCGCGCAAGGCGAAACTCAGATTTCGGGGCAAGTAGCGTCGAGATCACCGAAATCTCGAGTTCCGTCCGGTTCAACGCCGGTACCGTCATTGAACGTAAAGTAGACATACATTTTTCAGTCAGTCAGTTGCGGCGGCGGCGAAGGAATTCGAAGACACCGGATTTGGTTCTGCCGGGCGGTCAGGGTAAACCACGTCCAATGATTTTGGTACGGGCGGCTACGTCTTTAGTACGAGAGAATATTAGGGAGATCGAATATACATTGTCCGCCTGAGAGCCGCTATACCGTTCTCCGGAAGGATCTGCATGGTGAGACCAGCTGATAGCTCCAAATGGCAATTTTACAGTAATGACAAGTTGAAAACGCAATCCCTTCTGGAGTGGGGCGTTACCTCTATGCCATTGCACGACGTCGTCGTGCTGCGTCTGGGATACGCCGTTTCGCAGCATGAATGGGACGTGTACCAACGCACAGACCGGTCGCCGCACCAGATTCAGGTTGCGATGTCCGCGGCTGACGCCAGAGAATTGTCGACCCAACTGCTCCTCTATGCGGAATTGTTGGATATGCCTCCCGACATTACCCCGAATGGGGGTTGAAGATTGGAAAGGCAGGCTCAAAGGAAGACGATGCTGTGCTGGCAATTCTTGTTGGTGCGATCCTATTCATCTGCGGTTTGCTGTATTTCGCGAGGCGCTTGCGCGCAGCCGGCTCAGTGATCCGAACGCGCCTTATAAGGATAACGCAGCCCCCACATTGGCGCCGCGCGGACAAGGGCTCGGCTTTTGGCCTCCGGCCCCATCGACCGCCTCCCTGAGGAACAAGCGTCAAAGGCACGTGAGGTTCCGTGCCTTCAATCAGTCGCTGCCAGCCGCCGCCTTAGTCAATGATCTTCCGCCAACTGCGGCATCACCGGGAATGCGGTCGTCCCTTTCTCCCTCATGACATTCACCAGCCGGCGTCTTCGTTCGTCTCTCGGACCGTTTCATGTACAACCGCCTTCTTAAGGCGAATTCCCGCTGCGGTGCGCAAATTTGGCTAGCCGCATAGCCATCACTACGCACCCAACCTCCTTGGTTACTACCCAAGAGGAAATTTCATAGATTGCTAATACAACCTCTCTAAATACAGCGCCTGATGTGATAAAATCAAACCGGGAGCAAGGCCGGCTCGATGACGACATGCCGGACGATGTTTCGCCTTGTCGCAGAGTGGTCCGCGCGGGAGCAGAGTTAACGTTTCTGCCATGCCGGAAAGAGTGAGCCCCCTACGAAAAGGTCTTTGGACAACAGCTCGGAATGGGAGGTGTACAATGCTTCGCAGACTGTTTTTCACCTTGGCTATCGCGACGTCCGTACTCGCGCTCAACGGAGCCGCATGGGCCGACATCACAATCCTCGTACCGTCAAGCAGCGAAGGAGACGGCCTCAGGGCGGCGGCCGCCGACTATTCGAAGTTGAAGGGCACCAAGGTGGAGATCGTCCAGGCACCATACGCCAATGTTTTCGAACAGGGAGCCAATGCCGGCGCCACCAAATCCGGTGTCTTTGATATCATCCTGATGGACGATCCGTGGATTCCATTTTTCGCCGAGAACGGGCATCTGGAGGATTTGACGGCTTACTTCAAGTCGGCCGGAATGGAAGGACCAGATAGCGATTTCCTTTCGAAGTCGCTGGCGATCTGCCGCAACCCCTACAATACGGGACCTTATGTGTGCCTGCCCTATGTGGGAAATGCACAGATGTTTTTCTATGACGCCGCCAAATACAAGGAAGCCGGCGTCGATGCCCCGAAAACCTGGGATGACGTGCTGAAGGCGGGCAAGGCGCTGACCGATAGCGGCGGCGGCCGTTACTTCGGTTACGTCTTCCGCGGCGGTCAGGGCAACCCGGTGGTCGCCGATTTCATGCCGATCTTCTGGTCCTATGGCGGCGATCTCTTCAATGCCGACCGGACCAAGGTGACGATCGACACACCCGAAGGGGCCGCCGCCATGAAGACGTTCATGGCGCTCCGCGATATCTCACCCAAGGGGGTCGAGAGTTACAATGCCAACGAGGTCGGCACGGCACTCGCTGCCGGCGCGGCGGCCTCGTCGATCAACTGGCCGAATTGGGTTGCCACCTTTGAAGACCCGAGCCAGTCGAAAATGGTCGGCAAGATCTCCTACAGCACCATTCCCGCCGGTACCAAGCCGGGAAGCTCGGAAATCGGCCACTGGACCATGGGTATTATGGCGGCGTCCAAGAACAAGCAGGAAGCCTTCGACTTCACGGTCTGGGCGACCTCGGCCGAACAGATTAAGATTTCCGCCACACGCGGCAATCCACCCGTCCGGACCTCAGTCTTCACCGACCCGGAACTGACGAGCCAAGAGAAGTTCCGGCACTATCCGGTGTTGATGGAGGCAATCCAGGCCTCCACACCCCGTCCACGTCATCCGAAGTGGCCGGAGATCGAGAACGCTTTCGGCATCGAGCTTTCCAAGGCGGTGGCGGGCACGAGCACGCCGGAAGAGGCCCTGAAGAACGCGCAGGACGCGGTGTCGCGGATAACGAACATCTACTAGGTCACGATGATTTTGGAATGACTCAATCCAAAATGATAATCGTGAGCAATGATAATAAGTTAGAGCGGGACCCGAGCGGAAAGCCGTTTCACACTTTCCTTATCCCGCTCAAGCAGCGAGCATCGGAGCGGGGTTTTCGGACCCCGCTGCTTATGGCGCCGGCAATCGCGCCCTGAGGGCTTGAAACCCGACAGTTCAAGCGCCGGGACAGGGCTTTGCGGGAGAGATGAATGTTGAAGTCCGAAAGCGGCCCATTGACCGCGCCGCTTCGACCGGGCGGCGGTCTTGAACGCTGGGCAGAGCGGCATTTGCGCGTCCTCATGCTTGCGCCGACGGTCCTCATCCTGCTGGGACTGACGATTTTCCCCAGCATCTACATGTTCTATGCGGCGGTTCACAAAATCAGCCCAAATCCCGATGTGCCATGGGATTTCGTCGGTCCCGGCAATTTCGTGCGGCTTCTGTCTGACCAGCAATTCCATGTGGCGTTGCTAAACACCGTCGTGTTCACCGTCTCGGCGGTGACGGCCGAGTTCCTTCTCGGTCTCGGCCTGGCGCTGCTGCTCGACAAGTATATCCGCCGGATGACCTTTCTGAAGACGGTGCTGATGATCCCCATGATGCTCCCGCCGATAGCGGTGGCGATCACATGGAAGATCATCTACGAACCGCAATTCGGTGTTCTCAACGAAATCATGTACCGTCTCGGTCTTCCGTTGCAGGCATGGGCGGGCGATGTGGATCTGGCGATGTTCTCGATCATTGTCGCCGATGTCTGGCAATGGACGCCGTTCATTTTCCTGCTGATGCTGGCGGGGCTGGCCAGCCTGCCGGTCGAGCCATACGAGGCAGCCGAACTCGATGGTGCTTCGTCCTGGCGGCAGTTCTGGGACCTGACGGTACCGTTCCTCAAGCCTGTCATTGCCATTGCCCTGCTTTTGCGCGTCATGGATGCTTTGCGTCTCTTCGATCTGGTGTTCATCCTGACGGGCGGCGGACCGGCCGACCGGACCAAGGTGCTGAGCCTCTATATCTATCAGGTCGCCTACCGCTTCGCCGATGTCGGCTATGCAGCGGCGATATCGCTGTTCGTGCTGTTCGTGACGATCGTTCTGAGCACGTGGTTCATGAAACGCATGCGGCTGGCGGAGTGACCATGGCGACGGCGATAACAACCATACGCGCGCGCAGCCGCACCAGGGAGGTCTTCATCCACCTGTCGGCCTACCTGACGATCTTTGTCGCGCTGGTTCTCACGCTTTTCCCGATCTATTGGATCGCGGCGAACTCGTTCAAGTTTGATATCGACATTTTCGCGGTGCCGCCGGAGTGGCTGCCCTGGCACCCGACGCTGAAGCACTATGACGAAGCCTTCATTCAACGTCCGTTCTTGCGTTACGCGCTGAACAGCTTTCTCGTTGCGATGGGAACGACCATCGTGTCCCTCGTCTTCGGCACGATGGCCGGTTATGCCCTGGCGCGGTTCAGCTATCCCTGGGAATGGCGCAAACAGATTTCCTTCTGGATCCTGTCGACGCGCATGATGCCGCCGATCGTCAGCATCATTCCGCTCTACCTGTTCTTCAACTACTTCGACATGCTCAACACGAAATCTGCGCTCATCGTCGCCTACACCGCGTTCAACCTGCCGTTTGCGACCTGGATGATGAAGAGTTATTTCCAGGACCTTCCGGTCGAGCTGGAGGAGGCGGCGATGGTCGACGGCGACACGCGCTGGGGCGCATTCCTGCACGTGGCCCTGCCGCTTGCCCGACCCGGTCTTGCTGCCACCGCCATCTTCTGTTTGATCATCTCGTGGAACGAGTTCCTGCTGTCCCTCATCATCACGTTGACGGAGCAATCGCAGACGCTGCCGATCGGCATCGCCGGGCGGGTGACGCAGTACAAGACGTATTGGGGCGAAATCAGCGCGGCCGGGTTCATGGCCTGCGTGCCGATCGTCATCTTCGCCTTCATGGTCCAGAAGCATCTCGTCCGGGGATTGTCCCTGGGTGCCATCAAAGGTTGAGGCCCATGGCGTCCGTCACATTCAAAAACGTCTGCAAGAAGTTCGGCGAATTCGTCGCGGTGAACAATTTCAACCTTGAGGTCAGGGACAAGGAGTTCCTCGTTCTGCTCGGACCCTCCGGTTGCGGCAAGACAACGACCATGCGCATGGTCGCGGGCCTCGAGGAAGCCACGTCGGGCGATATCTACATCGACGCGGATCGCATCAACGGTGTCCTGCCCAAGTATCGCGACGTCGCGATGGTCTTCCAGTCCTATGCCTTGTATCCGCACCTCACCGTCGAGGACAATATCGGCTACCCGCTGAAGATCCGAAAGGTGCTGCCTGTCGAACGCAAGCGACGAATAGCCGAGGTCGCGCGGCGCGTCGAACTGGACACGATGTTGTCCCGTCTGCCGAAGGAGCTTTCCGGCGGCCAGCGCCAGCGGGTCGCACTCGCCCGCGCGATCGTTCGCACGCCGCGCGTCTTTCTCATGGACGAGCCTCTGTCCAATCTCGACGCCAAGCTTCGCACCCAGATGCGTGCGGAACTGAAGCATCTTCAGCATGAGTTGCAGGTCACCACGGTCTATGTCACCCACGATCAGATAGAGGCGATGACGCTCGCCCACCGCGTGGCCGTGATGAACAAGGGTGTGATCGAGCAGCTTGGAACGCCACGGGAAATCTACAACGATCCGCGCACGCTCTTCGTGGCCGGCTTCATTGGTTCGCCGCCGATGAACCTCATTCCGGGGGAGGTGAGGGAGGGTGTGTTCGCCAGCGCCGGCTTCCGGGTCGGTGGCTTCGGCAGGGCAAATATTTCCCACGCCGTCCTTGGTGTCCGCCCGGAAGACATCATTGCGGCCGAGGCCGAGGATGCTGACGTCAATCTGGTTGCGCCGATCTACTCGGTGGAACTCACCGGCGAGAATACGCTCGTCAGTCTGCGTTTGGGAGGTCAACTCATGACCTTGCGTGCCGACAAGAATTTCAACGGTCAGATCGACCAGAAGATCGGCGTCAAGGTCACCACCAATCGCGTGTTTCTGTTCAACGGAGAGACACAAGCTCGTGTTGACGTCTGACACCTGGGTGGCTGCAATAATGATGACGGCGGCATTGCGCGCAGCTGCCGCCGATATAGACCCCATCGTCGGCAATCCGCTGATCGAGATTGCCGCCGGGCCGTTCGTCTTCGGCCGCGACGACGGTCCCGAAAACGAACGGCCACGCCGCGTGCTGGAGGGGCGGCCATTCGCGATCAACCGCACCGAGATCACGAACCGGCAATATGGACGCTTCATCAAGGCGACCGGTCACCGTCCCGCCTTCTACGTCAATCACCCGGTCCTGGGATTGGACGACCGGCCGGTGGTCGGGGTGAGTTGGGGAGACGCCGATGCCTTTTGCCGTCACTACGGATTGGTTCTGCCGTCGGAGCAGCAATACGAGCGGGCGGCGCGAGGAACGAAGGGTGGTGCGTTTCCATGGGGCGAGTCCCCGCCGGACGAGAGACGCGCCAATTACGGCGCCGATGCCTGCTGCTCCGGCGACGCGCGCGACGGCTATCCGATGACCGCGCCGGCGGAGTCCTTCGCCGACGGCGCAAACAGCGAGGGCGTCCTCAATCTTGCCGGCAATGTCTGGGAGTGGACCCGCGATGTCTACACGCCGTATGAAGGCGGGAACGCGGCGAGGAGCGCCGGACCATACCGCGTGCTTCGCGGCGGTTCCTGGAACAGCGATCGAAACCACCTGACGACGACTTATCGCCTCGCCTATGATCCGGGATTCCGTTTCTCAGCCAATGGAGGCTTCCGATGCGTTCGCTCCGCGCCTTGATTGTCGCCGCCGGCCTTCTGATTTTGACGGCAGACGCCGGCGCCGAGCCAACGGTCGCTTCTGGCTATAGGCTTGAGACAATCAGCATGCCAGGGGCTGCCTTTTCCGGCGTGTCGCGAGACGGCGAGGCTCTGCTCGTCACCGATCTTGCCAGTGGCCGGCTTTACCGGCGCGGCCCGAACGGCAAGCTTGCCGCATTCGGTCCTGCCTTTCCCCATGGCCTCGACGTTATCGGCGACCCGACCGGTCCTTACCGCGTCGTCCGTGCTGGCGACGTCCTTGTCGTCGTTCAGGGATGGACACCAGTCGATTCCGACGAGGGGCCGTTCGACCATGCCCTCGTGGCGCTCGACGGCGCCGGCAAGGTTCGTGTCATCAGCAGCGATTTCTGGAATCCGTTCGACTTCATCGTGGAGGGTGGAATTTACTACGTGATCGACTCCGCGCGAAACACTGTCGAACGCGTGCAGCCGGACGGCCGGAAGGACACGATCATGACATTCCGCCGGGTGGAAGAGGCGGCGACGGCGCTACGAAACCTTTCGCCGACCGAATTCGCGGAAGGCAAGAGCTACGAAGTTGACGCGGTGCCGACCGGCATCGGGCTTCGCGGCGAGCGCCTTTATATAGCGCTGTTCGGCGGCTTTCCTTTCCTTGCTGGCGCTGGAAAGATCGTTTCGATCCCCAAGGCCGGTGGGGCGTCAATGCCAAGTCTTGACGTCGAAGGCCTGAATGCGCCGGTGAGCATCGCCGTCGCCGGTGATGGAGACATGCTTGTCCTCGAACATGGTACCTACGATCAGAAGGAAGGTTTCCGGAAGGGCAGCGGGCGGTTGCTCAAACTAGACAAAATGACGGGCCGTCAAATAGTCATTCTCGACGGCCTGACGCGACCGGTGTCCGTCCTCGTCTGGGACGAGCGGCGCCTTGTCGTTTCAGATCTTCGCGGCAACCTCCATTTTCTAACAGCTGAAACGGCTCCCTGAGTGTGGTTGCCCGCCCGCGCGGAGCGGGCATTGCAAGGCGAGATAATGCGGAAAATCAAGGCTGCCTTCGGGCCAAAGCTCTTCGCTGCGGGTCAGGAACATCGTCAGTTCGAACTCGTCTAGTTCCTCCTGATCGCGCAAATCCATTTTATTGCGCAGGACCGTCGTGCCTTCATAACACAGCGGGTCGTATTCAGCGGTATAGACCACGCCTAGGCGGATTTTTTGGCAAACTGCGCCTTGATCATCTCTCGGCGCTCGTCACCAGGCTTGCCAGCAGTCTGATCGAGTAACCGGCGCATGCGCGGGGTGAGCTTCAGGCCCTCTACCGCGCTGATTTTCTCACCGCGTTCACGGGATAGGCGGCCGGTAACGGCGTTGCGGGTGATATTGGGTGCTTTCGAGTCCATAAGCCATCTCTATCACGGATGTATGGAGGCTTACAAAAGCATATCTGTGGCGCCGGCGATGATAAAAATCGCTAGTTTGGTGCGCCGCCGCATCGATAGATCAGTGAGCTCCGACGAGGCCTCAAGGATGACAGCCAGATCTTGAGCTATCGTAGTCAATGTTTCCGACCGACGGCGTTAAGGCCGTTCGAAACGACGCCTGTGGATCTCTGCGCAAACACTCGAAATGCCCAAGAACCTACTCGTCAAAGGGCGCTTGCTCTAGAAAATCAACCGGCGACGCTCGCTTGTACCCTGGCACATATCTCAGGCCGAAGTCCGCGATGAAATTATCTCTTGTTGTGTCCGGGTGGTTCTCGGCAATGCCGCAGAGGCATGTCGTTAGCTGTTTCTTCATGTTAAGGCGAGGATAGGCTGACAGGATGACTTTCTTGTTGTCATCGCCAAGGTCCCCATACCCAGCGCCGCCGTGGTCGCATCCGATACCGCTCAAGGTGCAGACGACGTCGGTTCCCTTGTGTCGTGCGATCGATCCCGTGGTGTGCAGCGCGATTGCGTCCCATATTGTTTCTGCGCGGCGCTCGCCCATGTCATGTTCGAGGGCGAAGCGGCGACCGATGTCCGCGCCCACAACCTCGAAACGGTGATCGGGAGTTGCGACCGACATGTCGAGCTTCACTAAGACGGACGCAGGGCGGGACTTCGCGCTCGGCATCCAGTGAAGCGTCTTGCCCAGCCTGATGATATCGGCAGTGTCATCGCCTTCCTCGCCTCCGACGACGCGCGCTGGATCAACGGAGACACCGTCCGGGTCGATGGCGGCTCGAAGTTCTGAAGTCTATCAGGCAGGACAGATTGCCGCTAAATGGGGAAGTGGTGAGTATTCTGAGCCGCCTACGTTCCTGGAGCGAGTATCGATCGTTTATGTTGATGCCGTCATGACGTTTGGTCGGTCGACCGCCGACCAAAGTTGACGTGCTTCAGCGATCGTGGCCTCGGTGTCGAAAGCCAGCTCGTCGCCATGGCCTCGGGCAGATTCGACGGAAAGGATAGATGGCCACGACTGCTCAGATATCAGGCAATCTGCCGGGCGATGATGCCAAGCGCCGAGGTGATAACGCGCGCAAACGTGAAGGCGCCGAGACCATCGACATCACGCTCGGGCATGAACTCGACGAAATCTATGGCCGCGATCTTGCCGCGCCCTGCCGCGCCACGGATGAGATCAACCATCTGATAATAACTCAGCCCGCCCGGTGCACGGCCGATGACGCCCGGAACGAGCGCCGGGTCGAGCGCATCGGCGTCGATGCAGATGATCACGTTGCTACCGTCCGGGATCAGATCCAGCACCGCCTCGATGCCGCGCCTGTGCAATTCGTAGGCTGTGATGAAATTGACACCCCACGCCACCGCATCGTCGTAGTCCTGCGTCGCGGCTGATCCGATACCGCGCGCGCCGACCTGGATGATACGCTCCACATGCGGCATTTCCGACGAGCGGCGCATGGTCGATGACAAGCCCATGCGCTCGCCCATGTGAATTTCGCGCCAGTCGATATGTGCATCGATCTGCAGGATGGTGTATTTTGTCCCTTCGGCGAGAGCGCCGATCGCCTCGATCATCGGGATCGGAATGGAGTCGTCACCGCCGAGCAAAACAGGAACGGCGCCACGCTTCAGCACCTTCATAACCGCCTCGCGGATGATCGCACGGTTTCCGGCGCCATCCTCCTCGTCGTAAGGCAGGTTGCCGCAATCGACGGCACGCAGGTGCGGTTCCGGAAAGACCTTGCCGCCGTTGTCGAAATCATGACGATCGACATTGGCCGTCAGCGAGGCTGTTGCCTGCCGCAGGGCGTCAGGCCCATTGCGGCAATAGGCTCCGACCGTCCGGTAGGACGTGCCGCATGGTGCGCCGATCAACGCAATCGGCGCGCTGAGCGTGTCGAGGTCGGTGCAAGCGGCGAGACCGAGAAATGTCGTGGTTTCGGATGCAGCGCCGAAGAGCGCGCCGAGATCTGCTTTCTGATTCATTGGGATGTCCTCTGTTGCCTGTCGCCTCTGCCGGGCAGTTTGGGGCAAGGTGCCGTGAGCTTCCAGCGAAGCATCAGCCGCTTTGCCTGTTTCTTGCGCCAATTAAGAACATGATGGAAAATTCGGCAATTGATGAATTTTCACGGAATACATGATGTGAAGTCATGTATTCCATGAAGATTCGAGATCTAAAGCGGCAGAGCTTGCCGCTTTGATGATGTCCTTTCAGGGTTTATTCGTCTGCCGGGTGAGCAAGCGCTGTGTCGAGAGCCGCGCCACGGCCGAAGCGACCGAGTAGCCAGCGCAGGAAAAGGCGGGTACTGGATCGCTGCAAACTTGCCGGACTGCACACCACATGCCAGCCACCGAACGCATCGATCGAAAAGGGAAAGGGCGCAACCAGGGTTCCCGCCGTAAGATCGGATGCCGAGAGCGTATCGCTGACCAGCGCCACGCCGGTGCCGTTGATGGCAAGATCGATGGCCATGCCAAGGTCGCTGCAATAAAGACCGCGCGAATAGATGAGCGGGTCCTGTGCGCCCGCTTCAGCAAGCCATCGTCGCCACTCCGAACCATCGTCCCAGTGCAGCAACATCGCGTCGCGCAGGTCCAATACCTTGGTGATGGTCTTGCCGATCCGGTTGAACAGCATAGGACTGCACACCGGGGTGATGTTGACCGGCGCCAGCAGCGTCGACCACTTGTCCGGCCATCCGCCGCTGCCGAACAGGATGCCGATGTCGATGTCGGCAATCTCGTGAACCCGCTGGTTTTCCGAAAGCCGTATATGGCATTCCACACTCGGATGGTCCTGACAGAAGTCCTTCAGATGCTTGGCGAGCCAGCCGCTTGCAAACATCGGGGGGCAGGCGATATCGAGTTTGCCACCCTCCTGCCCCGCCTCCGAAAGCCGCAGAGCCGCAGCGAAAATATCCTGAAGTGCAGTTGCGACGGTCTTGGCAAAGACCTCGCCCGCTTCGGTCAGAACGACACCTCTGCCAGCCTTGCTGAACAGGTCGTAGCCGAGCGCGCTTTCTAATCTGCGCAGCTGGTGGCTGACGGCACTGTCGGTCAGGTGAAGTTCTGCTGCGGCCTTCGACAGGCTTTGGTGGCGTGCCGTCGCCTCAAAGGTTCGCAGCGTCGGCAGGGGCAGATTTCTAAGATCGCTCAAAGATGTTGAACTTCTGTTAACGATGCCTCGCACTATCCTTGAAAGCGTTTCCCATGGCAAACCGCTACTATTACCCGTGGGAACGTATGGCCCGCGCGAAGCCTCGATAAGCGCAAAGGTTTCTGCTTTTTCGTAACGGGTGGCTTGTGTCCGTTCAGCACTTTGCACCAGTCGCCATTCCAGCAGCCGTTTGATCCACGGCTGCAACGCTTCAATCGAAGGCAACTCGCGTTGCGTGGCAAGCTCGCGCGGCGTCATGAGGCACCAAAAGAGCCTCACGACTCCGAAGCGACCGCGATCGATTTCGATGTCATGTCAACATGGAGCAGCAGCCCAAAAACGGTTGCCGGTGAAATCCGAAACGGTGGAGCGGTGCAGTCCCATTTCCTTGCGATGGGGAAGATCTGGGTGGCGGATCATTTTTTCATTTATGAGGAAGGCCAACTCTATGGGTGGTCGGACCCACTGACTGGTGACTTCTCCGGTGTTCGCAATCATCGCCTGTTTCGAGTTGAGAATGTCTCGCCATCTCTTACACGATTCATCCAGTCGGATGATTTCACCGGAGCGGCTGCCGTACAGCATGGTGCCACACTCGCGCGGGTCGGGTTCGAAAACTATCCCATCTTTAACAACGAACTGCGTGACGAAGTTCTGCAAGGTCTGATCTTGTGGTCCGCTACCCGGGATTATGAAAACCGCCGTGCCTTCACGGCCCGGCTCGGCCCCAATTTCAAAGCTTCGATTGTCAGGCAGAACAACTCTCAGGCTTTCAGCTGGGACTTCTGTTCCGTCATCACGTTGATGAATCGAACGCGCAACGAAGTCGTGTCGTTTGCCATTGAGAGCCTCCTTGGTTTCAGCGCAGGACATAAGGATAAATGATCAAACACTGTTCGACGGGAGATGTCGAATTTTTATGATGCCAAAAGTTGTAAGAGTGCACATCTGCTCGAGCTCATTTTAGAGCTTCCACAGGCGATGGCAACTAGCCCCTGCTGCTTGCCGAGTATGGAAGGCTTTCCGGTCTCATCATTCTTGAGCGTGCAGGCTCTGAAGGTTCGTGCCGAGCCTTAAACTGGCAGTGAGACCCGTTTTCCATTGCGGAAGAAATGTCGCTGGTTCATCCGGACCTTCAGGCCGACAGTCTGCCCGATGGCAGTCTCTGCCTCGCCCTCCTCGCGGACGGTAACAACGCCCATCTCGGGAACGTCGACGAGAACAATTGACTCGGCACCAAGGCGTTCCAGATAGCGGACGGTCCCGCACCAGTGTCCATTCGCCGGATCGACGATGTCGACATGCTCCGGTCGTACGCCATAGGTGTCGGCGCCGGGGAATCCAGCACGGGCGCTGTCAACGAGGTTCATCTTCGGCGACCCGATGAAGCCAGCAACAAACGGTGTTTGTGGAGAGTTATAGAGCTCCATTGGTACGCCGAACTGTTCAATGCTGCCCTTGCGCAACACAACGATCTGATCGGCCATGGTCATGGCCTCAACCTGGTCATGGGTCACATAAACCATAGTGGCGCGCAGCTTGGCATGTAACTCTGCGAGCTCGATGCGCATCTGGCCGCGAAGCGCCGCATCGAGATTGGACAGCGGTTCGTCGAACAGAAAGACCTTGGGTTTGCGCACGATGGCGCGACCAATTGCGACTCGCTGGCGCTGGCCGCCTGAAAGTGCCTTCGGCTTACGGTCCATCAAGTCGGTTAGCTGCAATATTTCAGCTGCCTCTCGCACGCGCGCCTCCCTCTCGGCTGGCGGTAGCTTTGCGAGCTTCAGTCCGAAGCCGATGTTGTCGGCCACCGTCATGTGGGGATAAAGCGCGTAGCTCTGGAAGACCATTGCAATCCCGCGTTCCGACGGCTCCTTGTAGGTCACATCCTCGCCACCAATGGTGATCAATCCCGATGTGACTTCTTCGAGCCCGGCGATCATGCGCAAAAGCGTCGACTTGCCACAACCGGACGGTCCTACCAAAACGGTGAAGGACCCATCAGGAATCGAAAGCGTTAGGTCGGGAATAATGTCGAGGGCACCGAATGACTTGCGAACATTTGTGAGGCGAACATCCGACATGATTGGGTCCTTTCAATCGACGTATTGGAGGCGGTAGTGGTTGGACCGGTTGAGTGACGTATGAAGCGTCCCACCGGACCGAAGCGACGAACGGGTCAGGCAACCTATCGAAGTTGCCGCAGTCGCGTCTATTCAGCGGCGCAATTGGAAACGGTGCGGTGCGTGACAAGTCGCACTGCCCCTTGGGGATCTGCTGGAAAATGCTGCATTGTCACCCAGACGCGGCCACGGCAAAGGCCGAGTTCCACCAGTCCGTTGTCAACGTAGACTTCAAAATCGAGACTCCCCTGCGGCAGATCCACGGCATAATCCGAGAAGAAAGCTTCGCTTACGGCCGCTTCCGCCCAGTGCTCCTGCCGAAAGATATGCAGCCACCGCTTGCCCTCGACTTCGACGATGCGGAACTGCGGCAGATCGGCACCAAACAGATGCAGGGCCGTTTCCTGGCCTTCGTGGTGTTCGAGCTCGCCCACGATGCGGAAGGTGCCAGAAGTTATGGCATGGTCACCCGGTGTGAGTGTATCGAATGCTGAACGGACAAACTCAGGAACGGTTTGCACAAGACGGAGGCCATCAGGGCCGCGTTCGAGCCCCAGCATTCTGGGTAAGGACATAACCCCGCGAAAGGCCTTTGCCGGCGTTTGCTTCGCATAGTCCCAGTTCGAGGCCCAGGCAAGCATCACGGGCGGCGCGTCGCTGTCATCAAAAAAGCACTGGGCCGCATAGTAATCGCGACCGAAATCTGCCCAGAGTTCGAGTTCAGGCGCATTCGCGTTGATGAAGCGACTTCCGTCAAAATCGCCCACAAAATACTGGGTACCGGAACCTGCTGCGAAACCATACCCCCCGATACCAACGATCAAGACCCAAGCAGTTTCGCCGTCCGGGGTCGCTAGGCGGACCAAGTCCGGGCACTCCCACGGATGATTGTGATGACGCCGCCCATGATTACCGAAGACGCTTTCGAAGACCCATTCCGTGAGGTTGGTGGAGCTGTAGAAGGCAATCGACTGTCCCAGAGTGATCAGCATGATCCAGCGCTTGCCCTCGTCATGCCAGATCACTTTTGGATCACGGAATGCATTCTCGCCCCTATTGCTTAGAACAGGATGCTTGGCATCGCGGACGAAATGCGCCAGATCGGCATCCGCATGCACGAGGCACTGGTGCTGATCGTCGCGACCGTTCGCATCCACACGGTGTGAGGTGTAGAACAGCTTGACCTCACCGTCCGGGGTGCGGATCGCCGAGCCGGAGAAACAACAGCCGAGCTCATCAGGAGCAAGAGCAACCGGCAGATGCTCCCATGTCACGAGATCGCGGCTGACCGCGTGCCCCCAATGCATCGGTCCGTGGCTGATGCTGTCAGGATCATGCTGGTAGAACAGGTGCCAACTGTCCCCGAGCCGGATCAAGCCGTTCGGGTCGTTCATCCATCCCTTGGCCGGGGCGAAATGAAAACGGGGGCGGTAAATGTCTTGGACCATCTTTAGCCTTTCACGCCGGAACTGACGACGCTTGCAATGAACTGTTTCTGAATGACGAGGAAAAACAGGACGACCGGAATAGCCATGCACACGGCAAAGGCCATGATGTTGCCCCACGATGCCTGGTTCGTGCTGAAATAAGCGGACATGGCGACCGAAAGCGGCCGGTATTCCGGGCCCCGCGTGACCATGATCGGCCACAAATAGCTGTTCCAGATCTCAAGGAATTGCAGCACGGCAATCGCTGAAATGACTGGACGCGACAACGGCATCGCAATGTAGCGATAGACCTGGAAGAAGCTGAACCCATCGACCCGTGCGGCTTCTATCAACTCCTTCGGCAAGCGACTGAAGAACTGATAGAACAGGAAGATAGACATCGCCGACGCAACACCCGGAATAATTTGGACCTCGTAGCTGTCGATCAGCCCCGTCCAGCTCGCCATCATCAGTTGCGGCAACACCAGGCTTTCAGCGGGAACGACCAAGGTTGCCAGGATCAGGGCAAGCAACACCTTGCGGCCAGCGATGGTGCCATGAGCCAGCACGAAGGCCGCCATCGAATTGAATAGGATCGACAAGATCAGTGTGCTGAACGTGATCAGCACCGTATTAAAGAAATAACGGATGAAGGGATGGACCGGGTCGGTCAACACCTCGATGTAATTTTGCGCGGACACCACATGCGGGATGAAGGCGCTGATCGTTCCCATTTCGATCAGGATTGCCTGTTCGTCGGGATTGAGACTGATCGTCACCGCCATCATCAGCGGCAGCACGACACCCAGGGCCAGGATTCCGGCAGAGACCAGCGTCAGGCGCGACGGGTGAGCGGAGGCGAGTTTTGCGGCCATCACATCTCTCCCTCATTTTTGAAGACATGGCGCTGAAACAAAGCGATCGCGGAGACGGCCAAGAAGAAGATGACGGCGACGGCCGAGGCAGACCCGACCTTCTGCGTCGCGTAGCCCTGCTGGAACAGGTAGTAGATGATCGTTGTGGTCGAGCCGTTCGGCCCACCCTTGGTTAGGATCGAAACCTGGGTGAAGAGCTTCAGCGCGCCGATCGTCGTGATGACCAGCAGGAAGATATTGACGTTGCGCAGGCCCGGCCAGGTCACGTTCCAGAAGCGTTGCCAGGCATTGGCACCGTCAATGCGGGACGCCTCGTAAAGCTCCTCGGAAATGTCCTGAAGACCGGCGAGATAGATCAGCATTTGATAAGGGAAGGTCGCCCAGGCCGATAGCACGACCATGGCCACCATGGCGGTGGACGAGGAACCGATCCAATCGACGTATTGGCCTTCACCAGCGAAAAACTGCCACGCCGCATTGAGCGGGCCATTCGGAATGCGAAAAAGCACGGCCCAGATCGCGACGATCACCGTCATCGGTAAGAGCAGCGGCACGATGGCAATCGCACGCACGGCGGGCCGGAACGGAATGCGCGCGTTCAGGATCAAAGCCGCCCCAAGCGAAATCGATAACTGGAACGGCACGACAAGAACGGCAAATTGCAGAGTGTTGCCTATCGCCTGCCAGAACAGCGGATCGGCTAGGATGCGTTCGTAATTACGCAGCCCAACAAACTGGGTCGGCACCGGCCGTGGCACCAACCGTTGATCGGTGAACGAGAACCACAGGGAGAGGGCAAAGGGTGTGGCGATTATCACACCCAGCACAATCATCGCCGGCGCCAACATCCCAATCTGCTGCCACTTTGATTTGCTCACGACGCCCACGGCGCACTCCTCCCATCCACAGGTTTCACTCAAGCCGGGTGGCAACAAACCACCCGGCCTGTCCGCCGGTAAGTGCATGCTTACTGCTGGAATGGAGGGTAGCCAGAGTTGTCGGAGATGTCCTGGTCGACCTTTTCTGCAGCGCGATCCAGCTCGGCTTGTACATCAGCATTCCCGGTTAGGATGTTGGCCACGGCCTGAGACCAGGACGAGGTGATGACCGGATAGGCCGGATGGATTGGACGCACAACCGCGCAGCACGACGCCTGCTGCGCGAAGAGCTCACCTTCACCGCCTTCGCTATAGCGCTTTGAAAGCGGAACCGCCGACTTGCGGGCGGGAAGGTAGCCGGTCATATCGGAGTATTTCGCAACTTGATCGGTCGACATCGCGAAGTTCAGAAACTTCGAGACTGCGTCCGTATCCGTTGAGCTGGTCGGAACTGCCCAACCCCAGCCGCCATTCGGCGAAATCGGGCCGGCAGCGCCCATGGCCGGCGCTGGAATGAGAACGAGGTCATCGCCAAGGCCCTTCTTGTGGGCTTCCCACATCCAGTTGCCGACCCATGAAAGCGCTGCGGTCTTTTCACCGAAGAACTTGTTGTCGCCGGCGCTGGCCGGAACGACATAGCCATCCTTCACCCAATCGGCGAGGCGCTGCATCACAGCGACATTCTTGTCGGAATTCATTACGCCCTTGGCCACCCAGGTTTTCCGATCGATCAGGTCGCCGCCATTCGACTGCACCAAGGGCGAAAAGCCATAGGTCAGCCATTCCCCGGCACCATAATTGAGCTTCACATCGAGCGGCCATTCAATGCCGGGCTGCTTCTTGAGGGTCGCCAGTACCTGCTCGAATTGTTCGGCAGTCCAGGCTTCCTTGATCGCCTTTGGGATCTGGATTCCAGCTGCGTCGAGGATGGCCTTATTGCCCCAGAGAAGAACCGAACTGTCATATGGGCTGACGAAATAAACCTTGCCGTCCGGACTGTAAGTGCCCTGAGCCCGGACCGCCGGCATCAGATCGTCAAGTATCGTCGGCTCCAGCATCGGATCCAACGGCCGGATCGTTCCGGCCCAGACCATCGATGCCATGTTCGGACCGTCCAGCATGATAACATCGGGCAAGCCGGCCGACATCGTGGCAGCTTGGACAGCTTCATTGTAGCCCGGAACCGGCACGAGGCGGACGGTCAGTCCGTCCTTGTTGGACGCATTGAAAGCGTTCTCGAGCTGAGCGAAATACCCCTTTTCCGCGTCGCCATCGATAACCCATGCGGTCAATTCCTTGGCGTAAGATGCAGACGTGGTGAGAAATGCCACCAATGCGGTAGCGGTCAGATTAAAACATTTCATGTCGTCCTCCCCGAGATCTCGTCAGCGCCACTCCGCTGACGCCATCCTACGTCAAAGACAACGTAAGACATTATGGGACTTAAAGGGAAATGACTTACGTTGTCAATACGGGCGCAACTCGATTTTGGGATGCCTCGGAGCCTAGAACGACACCCTGGAGATGAAGGTGCCGGGTACCCGGGTGATGACCGGTGGCGGAGGGGTTTCCGCGCAAGCTGCTTCCATCGCAGTCCTGCCCATCTCATAGTAGGGCAAAGCCACGGTCGACAGACCCGGCCGCAGGTGATGGGTGACTAATATCTGATCGTCAAAGCTGGCAACACCGATATCGCGACCGACGCGCAGGCCCGCGTGTTCCAGCAAGAGATAGACATCAATCGCCATGAGATCCTGTCCGCAGATCAGGATGTCGGGCCGCTCCCCCGACAAAAGTGGCGTTAGCACTTCATCGATAACGAATACATGTCCACTCTCCGTCCTCTCCAGAGCCGGAGCTACGCGCCCCGAGAGATCTAGTCCCCGCTCGCGTCCTGCTTGCAGATATCCCTGCCGGCGCAGGATCGCAGCGTCGTGATCGTCTGAGAGATTCAAGAAGAAGGGGCGCGAATAACCCTTTGCGAAGACGCGCCGCATCAAATCCAGAGCCATTTGTTGGTCGTCGGGCACAAACGCCGGATGCTGTCCCGCCGGATCGTAACAATTTAGCATGATGCGCGGCGTTGCCGAGGAGATGCTGATCGGCCGATGATAGACCGTCGCATAGATCACCGCTTCGGCGCGAAACTGGCGCAGTTGCGTTTCCGCCATGGCTTTGGCTTGACCACCGGCATCGATATTGAAAAGCATCATCTGCTTGCCGAGTTCCCAGGCCATGTCCTGCGCGCCACGAATGAGGTCGATCGAGGAGTTCGACATCGCAACGCCGTCCGCAAGAAAGCCGATCACGTTGCTTTTCTTGCTTCGCATGACCTGCGCTGCGATATTGGGCTCATAACCAAGATCGCGCATGGCCTTTTCGACCTTCGCGCGCGTTCTCGGCTTTACCGAAGTATCTCCGTTGACCACCCTGGACACAGTCTTCAGCGAAACCCCAGTCGCTTTAGCGACATCGATTTGAGTCTTCATACCTTGCCTTTTTTCGGCAGTTCCTTGCATTTTGCCCCGGCCGAGACGGCGAAAAATGAAGTCAACTTAAGCGATTGCTCCCAGTTTTCGAAGGCCGCCAAGCCATTTTGAACGACAGATAACAGAACGAATGCCACACAGCCAGACAAGGCGTGCCGCGAACGTCTGGTCCAGTGCGCTTGAGGCAAATGCACGCCGCGGCGTCGCCACCTAACGGAAATCGATCTTCTCAGGGTGCAGGTTGGAGATTTCGTATTCCCGGTGAGGCGAAATTCCCGACGATGTTGATACAACGAACTCAAGGTGATGAACCGTCACGGTCCTTGGAGTGTCATTTCGCCCCCAACCGGAACTGACCCCAAATACAGCCGTGTCGTACTTTCCGCGGTGAAAAAGCGACCACACATCCTCTTGGACAACATGGCGAAGACTGGCTGACGAGAGATCGGGAAGATGGCTCGATAGAGCACAATGCGGAGGCCTTCCGGCTTAGAACTCGCATGGAGTGCACGCCACCAAACTGAGGTGACGTGATCAACAATGCCTGCCCTTCAAGCCAGGCCCAAGTTCATCTAACCGCATGTCCACCCTATGTATGATAAAGGACGCTATCACTTATACTGGCCTTTTCGCATGGTGATGGCGCGGAGTTCAATCCATGCGTACCGATCGTTTGAACGGATAAACGGTCGCCAGAAGTCCGGACGCTGCGTCAAGGATATCGTTTCCGTTTGAGAAGGGGCAGGGCCCACGTAACGACACCATCATTACGATGCTGCTTGTAACGAAGATGTCGTTACGCTATATATCGGTTGAAGATAGGAGTTTCCCATGCCCATATCGAACACCAGTAAAAGCCCGGACGCAAGCGTGCCGCTGAATATCCGCATCAAGCCGGCGACCCGCAACCTGATCGACCGTGCGGCCGAGGTGCTTGGAAAGACGCGCACGGATTTCATGCTGGAGGCTTCCGAGCGCCGCGCCGAGGAAGTGCTGCTCGACCGGACCATATTCACGGTTAGCTCCGAAATCTATGCCGAGTACCTTGCCCGCCTCGATGCACCTGCGCAACCAAATGAGCGCCTGAAACGCACTATGACGACCAAAGCGCCGTGGGATGAGGCGTGACCCTCAGCGCACCGACACCGCTGGCCGACCATCACGAGCTGGCGGAATTCAATGCCGGCGTTCCTGAACTGGACGATTGGCTGCGTCGCCGCGCCCGCGCCAATCAGGCAGGCGGCGCATCGCGCACATTCGTCGTGTGCGAGGGCAACCGCGTGATCGCCTATTATGCGCTCGCCTCCGGCGCGGTAAAGCAGCCGGAAGCACCTGGCCGTTTACGGCGCAACATGCCCGATCCGATTCCGGTTGCCGTTCTCGGCCGCCTCGCCATCGACCAGACCTATCAGGGGTGCGGTCTCGGCAGGGCATTGGTGCGCGATGCGGGCCTGCGTCTGCTCCATGCCGCTGAAATCCTCGGTATCCGCGGCGTGCTGGTGCATGCGATTTCCGATGATGCGCGAGCCTTCTACGAGGCGGTCGGTTTTCTGCCTTCGCCGTCCGACCCCATGATGCTGATGGTCGGGCTGCATGATCTGAACAGTGCGCTGAATTCCTGATATCATCGTCAGTCGCTTGAGAAAGCGCGGACATTGCGGCAGCATGGCGCCTCTATCCACACGTTCGCGACAGTGCCTCGATACGGCAACAGTCGCTGACCGCTGGCACTTGACGGAGGATGCCAGCCGGGCATCCGATGCGGTGCGCAAATCCATGCGCCAGATCCGAACGGCGCGTTTTGAACGCAGCAACGGAGGAGCGGGGTGCCTGATCACCCATCCACGGTGTCCTGTTTTCTATCCCTCTTTTGTCAGGATCGCCATTGCTCAGGTTTTCGCGACTGAAATTAATCAAGCAAAAACAATATCATCTTGCGCTGCCGGGGAAGTTCTGAAGGATCCGTAGGCGGCTCGCCGTGTTTCAGAGATATCCGTGCGGCACCCGCCATCGGACTATTTCCACATCGTCCGCATCCTTGCGGCGACATCGATACGGATCTGTCGGGCACTCCGTTCGGCGGCGGCGGCGTTCACAACGGGCCACGTTGCCGTTTCGAAGAACTGAAGAAGTGTCGCTGGAATGAAGCGGGTTCGCGACGCATACACGTGGCGGTCACCCTGCGCGTTCTGGCCGCCCGTGAAGAACCGTTGGGGCGTGACCAGCGTCAGGCTGTCTTTCGCCCGCGTCATGCCGACGTAGAGCAGCCGGCGCTCTTCCTCGATGTCATCCGTGGTGCCGGTTCCGAGATCAGAGGGGATGCACCCGTCGACGACGTTCAGCATAAAAACGGACCGCCATTCCTGCCCTTTGGCGGAATGGATAGTGGAAAGAATGAGATAGTCCTCATCGAGGAGCGGCACGCCTGCCTGATCACTCGTGGCGTCCGGCGGATCCAAGGTCAACTCGGTGAGGAAACGCTCCCGGCTCGGATATCCCGCCGCAATTTGCTCAAGCTGAAGCAGGTCCGCCTTTCGTGTCTCGGCATCCTCATGGATTCGGTCAAAGTGGGGTTCGTACCACTCGCGCGCCTGAGTGATTTCGGCGGGCCAGCCGGCATTGGCTTTTCCTAGACCCACAAGAAGCTTCGCCAAAGACTGCCAATCGTCACCAGCGCGTGGCGGAGCTGGAATTTCCAGAAGCGCCATCAAAGGCTCGGGGTCTGTGGCAATCGCATCGAGAATCCTGGCAGCCGTCTGGGGTCCGACGCCGGGTAGAAACTGTAGCAGCCGAAAGCCGGCGACGCGGTCGCGCGGGTTTTGAGCGAACCTCAGAATTGCTAGCATGTCTTTTACATGGGCGCTGTCCAGGAACTTGAGGCCACCGAATTTGACGAATGGGATGTTTCGGCGCGTCAGTTCCACTTCCAGCGGGCCGCTATGGCTCGAGGCGCGGAAGAGGACAGCCTGCTGCTTGAGCGTCATGCCGGCTTCGCGGTTCTCCAGCACTTGTTCGACGATGTAGTTCGCCTGGTCGTTCTCATCCTTGACTGTCAACAGCTTCGGCCGCTCCGCCGACTGTCTGTCGGTCCAGAGGTTCTTGGTGAAGCGCTCGCGCGCCAGGTCGATAACGCCATTGGCGGCAGCAAGGATCGGCTGGGTCGAACGATAGTTTCGATCGAGGGTGATGACCTCCGCGGCGGGACTGAACTCCTTCGGGAAATCGAGGATGTTTCGAACAGTGGCTGCACGGAACGAATAGATGGACTGCGCATCGTCACCGACGACGGTCAGGCCGCGGCCGCCCGGCTTCAAGGCCAACAGGACCGAGGACTGCAGGCGATTGGTGTCCTGATATTCATCCACCAGCACGTGGTCGAAGCGGTCGCCGATGTCCTCGGCGAGCTCGGGGTCTCTGACTATCTGTGCCCAGTAGAGAAGAAGGTCGTCGTAGTCCAAGACGCTCTGCGCCTGTTTGGCGTCCACATAAGCCGCAAAGAGCCGCTTCAAATGCTCTTCCCATCCGGCGACCCAAGGGTAGTGCTTGCGAAGCACCTCTTTGAGTGGAGCCTCAGAGTTTACCGTGCGAGAGTAGATGGAGAGGCATGTGCCCTTGGTCGGAAAGCGGCTGTCTGTTTTGGAAAGACCCAGCTCGTGGCGGGACAGATTCATCAGGTCGGCCGAGTCTTCGCGGTCGTGGATGGTGAAGTCGACATTGAGTCCGATCTGCTCGGCGTAGATCCGAAGAAGACGCGCTCCGATTCCATGGAACGTCCCGGCCCAGGCAAGCGCATCGGTCATGACTGCGGCGTTCGCTCCCAGAACCTGGCGACAGATGCGCTCGACCCTTCTCGACATCTCGGCGGCCGCGCGACGAGAGAACGTCATCAGCAAGATGCGACGAGGATCGGCACCATTGACGATAAGGTGAGCCACGCGGTGTGCCAGCGTATTGGTCTTTCCCGAACCGGCACCCGCAATGATCAGGAGAGGGGACGCGACGTGGCTACCGACATGCGTCACCCCGTGCATGACAGCACTGCGCTGCTGATTATTCAGTTTTTCCAGGTAGGTCGCGACCAAGCCTTGCCCCCCAATGTGCTGTCGGTTCTCGCCGTACAGAAGCGAAGCGATTACCGGGGAAAGCCCTCTATCAGCGTCCGCGACCTCGTCCCTCCGTCAGTAAGAACAAAGGAAGAACTAGCACCTATCACTACCTTTGAAAAGACGTGAGCCGCACTTTCGACGGCTGTTCGATGCCTCGATCCTAGTTATTAAAGACCTCTCCTCTCGGAACCAGGTACTTCGCCCACAGGGTAACCACATCCACGTCGCAGCACATCTAAGGGCCATCACCCGTCTTGACGCCTTGCTGCAGCACTACGGTCGCGCGTGCAACGCTGTCCGGGTTTACGAAGGGCTCTCCCCGAAAGGGTCGAGCGCCCTTCGCGTTTCCACGACGTGACGCGGTCGCCGCGCCGAAACCAGATGGCAATGGAGGGTAGACGCCATCCACGCTACCTTCGCTTAGGCAGTCCTGTGAGGTTCTCCGGATCACATCGATGACGCGGTGGCGCTGCAGGCGGGTGACCTAATGGTCTGAACGGGGGGACGGATCTCAAGCGACGCGCGCATCGGGCGCGACGCTTGACGTGCTATTTCTACGGCCGGTCAGCTTTCGCCTTCAACAGCGTCGTATGCCCAGTTCCAAGGGAAACAGACAAGGACGGTACAGTCGTCGAGTTCTGAACTTAGGCGCGGCGTGAGCGCGGTCGCGCCGATCTTGAAGTCCGGCAGTGGAGTTATTCCCTGGGCGTCATAAGCCGCGAGCTTGACCATGCCGATGAGGTACAGCAATTCGGCCGCCTTTGGGGTGGGTTTGCGGTCTGTGATGACCTGGATCGTCGCCTCCAAATCATTCATGATGTTGGCGACATAGTCGCTGATGTATCCAGTCCTATCGGTGGCATGCACTTTCTGAATCTGGCCCATAATTTCCTCCTTCAGCCGAATGCCTTGTTTGTGGGATGACCATCAATTGCCCGTGCCTCACCTCGAGCAAGGAATGGCAGTCTTTTCAAATTTTCATCGGGCCTGACTGGATTTGGCGTGTCCAATGCAATGGCGAGAGTGCTGCCATGCATCGAGTAAATGCGCTGATGCAGTATCAGGCCTGCCGCTGACGGCCTCGCCTCGATAGGGACTACCAATTTCTCTTCCAGAACCGATGGTTGATTGAGAATGGTCACATCCCAACCGGTGGTGACGAGCAGATTGACCAGTTTTGGATGCGTTTCAACGATCAGTGCCTCAATGCCGGCGGTGAGGCAAAACTCCATCACACCTGTCATCAGAATGTGTGAAGCCAGGACTCCGTTCAGCCGGATTTCCCCCTGGGTCGCGACACACCGGGTCCATTCATAAACTGCATGTTCGCGTCGCCAGGGGCGGCCGCCCATGAGATGTGGGTAGACGTCAGAAAGCAGGTGAGGCGCAGTCGTTGGCAGGAGCCGTGAATACCCGACCACCTTTGGCCCCGAAAAGAGGGCGAGATGGATTGCTTGATCAGTGTCGAACTGGTCTACCTCACGACCATCGGCGCGCCTTATCTCCTCCCACCCAAACCGCTCGACAAACTGCAGATGTCGAAAGCGCCAGATATTCTCCATGGTATCCCAATGTCGAGCGATGGAGTCGCCGAAGAACACTTTCAGCATTTCATTCCCCCAATGTTTTCAGGGGAATGCTGCAGTATTTCAGAATATGTTTAAATGAGTAAATTTACCTAGTTTTAGCGCAAAATTCCGAGTCTGAAGCTCTCTGCCACCATCTGTGCTGTGTTCACAACATTCAGCTTCTTCTGCGCATTCCCGATTTCATTTTGGATCGTACGCGGGGAGCGGCCCATGATGTCCGCAATCTCGGAGGACGTTTTTCCAGCCGCGCACCATTGAAGGACCTCGCGCTCCCTCGGTGTAATGTTCAAGGAGGTAAGATGTCGTGAGGTGGCTTCATCGGTGAGCAGGGCCTTTAACCCATTGTGCGCGTATATAGAGATGATGTGGAGCGCGCCTCTGGCCTCCTGCGAGATGTCGACTTTTTCCGCGCCAAACGTCACTATAGCTTGGAAGCCGCCGGCCGAGTGAAGGGGTACGCTGTAGCCATCGTTCATCTTGAACTCAGTGGCCTCGTTCATGACGCGCCGAGCTTCGCGGTTCAGTTTCCGCCCCTTTAGAGCTTCCGACCAGACAAATGCATCATCCTGCATCTTGGTGCGATAAATAACCGGATCTACGTGAACATAATTCCTCTTCACGTAACGTTCGAACCATTCGTCCGGCCAGGCATTCAGCATGAAGTAGGGGTCAATGCGTTCGTGGGGTAGCGGAATCCCCGATATAGCGAAGCAGTCAAAGCCGAAGATGTGGGCAGCCTTTTCCAGTGGTTGGAGAATATCCGTCTTTGTTTTCGCGCCCTTGGTTTCTGTCAAAAAATCAAACATCGCGTTGGCAGTAGCCAACTTTTCCGTGTCGGTGACCATGCTCCCCTCGCACCGTTCATTTCCCTGCGAGATGATACATCAAGTCGTCAATCGTTGACTATACATCTTGCCGTTCCGGGACCGAATCCAGGTGAAGCAAACCTGCAGCGCGAAACCATTGATGAACACTGTCTTTGACCGCCGCTTTGGCATCGGCGAGACTTCGAGCCGAGCGAAATTCATAGCACTCCAGCCCATTGCAGTCCGAGATGACCCAACGCCACACCGCTTCGTTCTCGTGACGTAGAACGTAGGCCAGTTGGTGTTCTCCGAGCATGGCGGCGTACGCATCGTTCCGGATAGATTTCCAGACTATTGGGATTTCCTGCAGCATGTTTTCGCATCCCTCGTTTTCCCTAAAGGATCGTGAGATTGAGGTACAAATGAGATGACCCCATTGTTTCATGGATCATGCATATTTCCGCTATTTCTGCTGCGTACCTGTCGAAGTGCTTCACCGAAAAGCGATCATGGATGCCGATGTAGGCCCGCTGGATGCGCGAAAAGAAGCTTTCGACAGTGTTGATCCCATCCTCGGTCTCGTACTCCTTGCTGTGGTTCACCCGTTTCAGTTCCTGCAGGTCCTCGAGATCGTTGTAGCTGAAAATGCTCGTCGGCATGAAGGGCGGCTTTGGGGCGCAGCCGCAGTCTCTCGAGCGTCGGAAGCGGACCATGCAATCAGTCACCGTTGCCTCTCACTGTGCGGGGATTCCGCCAACCACCATCCAAATGAACAGCGCACCGCGTCGCGCCTGCCAGACACGCAAAGTTCGCTGAAACAATGAATTATACGCATCCTCATTGATCAGAACCCATTTGCCCAGTCTCTGCGCTCGATGGACATGATGCGCCAAGGCTGGGTTTCGAGTTTGCGCCAGGCATCGCAGCAATGGTCGACGATATTGTCGTAGGATTTGAAGATGCGATTCGACAGCCAGTTCTCGCGCATGAAGAGCCAGATTTTCGACGGGCTTACCCGGCCCATGCCGCAATCCGTTCCGCGATCGCCTCGGGGGCCTCTATGTGTAGGAAGTGACCGACGTCGGGGACGACTTCCATCGCGTGCCGGGCCGCGAACCGATGTCGGTCGTCGACCTGCGCGGGGAGGATGCAGCCGTCGTTGGCACCGTGAAGCTGCAACAGGGGCACCGCGATCGGCTGAGACAGGCGGCGCGTCGCCCCAAGCATGCCGGGTCGCAGCATCGCCCGGTAGTACTTTAGAGGCGCGGGCATGCTCGCCCGCAGGTGCTCGTGTAGCTCCGCCTGGAGAGCAGGATCGAGCGAGAAGCCGGGCGACCACTGACGCCAGAGGCGGTCGATGAGGGCGAGATCGCGGGCGGTGGCCACCCAGCCGCTTCCAGGCAGTTGAAAGAGCCCCATGTACCAGCTCCGGCGTAGCTGAGCGGGGTGCGTCAGCCGGCTCATGAACGTGAGTGGGTGAGGGATTGCGAGCGTGACCGCGCGTTCGATCCGCTCCGGCGCTGTGACGCAGGCATCGTATGTGATCAGGGCGCCCCAGTCGTGGCCAATCAACTCCACGGGTCGCGCCGGAGACCAGCGGTCGATCAGCGCGAGCACGTCGCTGGTGAGGGCTGCGAAGTCGAACGGCCCCGCGGTCGGGGACGGCGCGTAACCGCGAAGCCAGGGTGCAACGACGTGACGTCCACGGCGGCCGAGCTCGGCAAGGAAGGGCTTCGCGGTCGGCGGATGGTCCGGGAAGCCGTGCAAGACGATCGTCGGTTGACCATCAGGATCACCACCCTGCAGCGCGTGAAAGGTGCCGTGTGGTAGGTCGAAAGTGACGTGTTCGAACTCCATGTGTGTCTTCTCAAACCAGCATCGACTGCTGGGCGGAGATACCCGCCGTCGCGCCGTGCGATGTTGCCGTGGTGACCGAGGCCATGGCTGGGTTGGCGAGGTCGCCTGCGGCGTAGATGCCGGGCGTGCTGGTTTCGCGGCGCTCGTCGACCTTGAGGGCGATGCCGAGGGGCGTATCGACCGTGGCGAGTCCCAGTGATTCATGCAGGCTTGCGGACGGCTTGTTGCGCGGATGCGCGAACAAAATATCGACTGCGACATTGGGGGCGGTATCGAGCTTGACGGTGGCATTATGGCCCCCGTGACGGGCGATTTCGGTGATCCGGCCATCAACGACAGGTATGTTGCGGCGCGCCAGATCGGCCCGGATATCGGGTGCAATGTCGTGACCATCGGCGAAGACCGTCAACGTGTCGGTCCAATCGTGGTAAAGCCTGACATAATTGTGCGACGGCGGGCCGGACCAGACGAGGCCCCAATGCTGGCCGGCGACTTCAAAGCCATCACAATAGGGGCAGGGCACGATGGATGTGCCCCAGCTTTCGGCAAAGCCCAGAACATCAGGCATCTGGTCGGCAACGCCATAGCTTAGGATCAGGCGGCGCGCCCCAAGGCTTTCGCCATCGCCAGTGAGGACGGAGAAATTGTCGATGGTGCCGGAGATGCTGTCGGCCCGCGCATTGACCAGCTTGACCGTGGTATAACGCGCCAGTTGCTGCCGCGCCTCGGCCAGGATGTCCAGCGGTGGCTTGTGATCGTGGCCGAGCAGGCCATGCGAGTGGCCGGCGAAGCGATTGCGCGGCAGGCCGGTATCGAGAACGGTGACCTTGCGGCGGGCGCGGCCGAGCTGCAGGGCGGCGGCGAGACCGGCAAAGCTGCCGCCGATGATGATGACGTCATCCATGGTGATGGGCTCCGTGTTGTGGATGGAGGGGGTTGGGTTGGGCTTGGCGCGCAATATCGTCCAGCGATACGCGCTCGAGACGGGCAGCGAGCAGGGCTTCGGCATCGACGAGAAAGTCGCCCATCACTGTGTTGACCGGCCGGACGATGCCGCATTCGATATCGCCGGGCGGCCCAGGGAAGCTTGATTTGGAGGACACCTACGCATTGCGCGCACCTTTTAGATACTATATGGTATCGTAAGTCAAGAATTAGGATACTGTCAAGGACTGGAATTGTCGTGACCGAAAACAGCCAGGCCCGGCGCGGCCGGCCCGCCAACGAGGCGCTTGGCCAAACGATAGTCGACGCCGCGTGCGAACTCTTTGTGGAATTGGGTTTTCAAGCGACGACATTGGACAAGGTCGCCCAGCGAGCGAGGATATCCAAGCTCAGCATCTATCGGCACTTCGAGAACAAGGAGGCGCTGTTCAGTGCGGCCATCGCGGCCCACTGCCATCAGTTTGCACCACAGGCTCTTATTGAAGGCGTCGACGGTTCGGCAGAACATCAGCTCATGGCGGTGGGAACATCCCTGCTTCGCACGCTGTTGAGCCCGGACGTCCGCAGTGTCGAAGCCATGATCATGGCCGACAAGACGAATCAAAAGTCGTTAAGCAAGCTCCATTACGAAGCCGGCCCCGCCTATGTCATCGCCCAAATCGAGGCCCTGTTGCGTCAGTTGCACGCGAAGGCGGTTCTGAACGTGCCCGATCCTCTCCGGTCCGCCCGCTTGTTTGCCGCGCTTATCAAAGGATCCGATCTCTTGATTATCGCACGCTTCGATCAGGCGAGAGCAGAGGACGACAACGAAATCGAATCCTATTGCCGGTCCGCCGTCGCCATGTTCGTCGCCGCACACGGTGGGAACGACCACGCGGGCGGATAGCCTGGTTAAGAACGGATCAGAACAAAGGATATGGCATGACAGAGAAAAATGTTTATCAGGTAGCCGACTGGAAAGGCCAAAGCGGGGAGCGCTGGGTCACTTACCAGGCCCGGCTCGATGCCATGATGGCGGTGTTCGGCCAGGCCGCGATCGAAGCCGCCGCGCCCGCCATGGGCGAACGCGTGCTGGACGTCGGCTGCGGCGCGGGGGCGTCTAGTCTGGATCTGGCCGCCCGCGTCGGCGCGGGGGGCCATGTGCTAGGCGTGGACATATCCGAACCGCTGATCGGCAGAGCGCGCGCGCTAGCGCCGCAGGATACGCCGGCCGTGTTCCAGGTGGCCGACGCCAGCAGCACCGAGTTGCCCGAGGGCGCGTTCGACATCCTGTTCTCGCGTTTCGGAGTGATGTTCTTTGACGATCCTACGGCGGCGTTCGCGCATATGCGCCGTGCGCTCAAGCCGGACGCGCGGGTCGCTTTCGTCTGCTGGCGCGGCATGGCCGAGAACGATTGGGTGCGCTTGCCGATGGGCGCGATGAAGGGCATCCTCCCGCCGATGACGCCGCCCGGTCCCGAAGCGCCCGGCCCGTTCTCGTTTGGCGACCAGGGGCGGGTGGCGCGTATTCTAACGGTGGCTGGCTTCACCGATGTCGCTATCGCGCCCCTCGATGCCTCCATCCCGTTCGGCAAGGGGGAGACGCGGGACGCGGCGCTCGACGACGCGGTGAAGATGACACTCGAGGTCGGCCCGCTGGCGCGCTCTCTCGCTGATCAGCCCGACGATATCCGCGCCCGCGCCTCGGCTGCGGTTCGTGCCGTCTTCGCGGGCTGCCCCGGTGAGCGGTCGGTGATGATCGACGGCGCGGCGTGGATCGTCACGGCGCGCAATCCGGCAAGCTGACAGGGATTAATACGCCCTCTTGCTGAGTTAGACACTTGAGCTTCCCAAATGACGATGAATCAGAATCTCTGTTGCAAACGGGAGGTTTGCGATGGGAGCAGCGATTTCATTACGGGCGGATTTTGACGCGGAAGGTCTTCGGCGTCTGGCCCGCAAGAGCAAGCATGCGGCGCAGGCGCGTCGTCTTTTGGCGCTTGCCTTGATCTATGGCGGAGGCTCGCGCTCGAATGCAGCGCGTCTTGGCAATGTCACCCTTCAGATCGTGCGTGACTGGGTCTTGCGGTTCAATGCGAATGGCCCCGACGGGCTGATCGATGGCAAGTCTCCCGGACCCAAGTCACGCTTGAACGATGCGCAGCGGACGGCGCCGGCAAGGGCCATCGAACAGGGACCGACGCCCTATCTCGACGGTGTCGTGCGCTGGCGTCTGTGTGATCTGGCCCAGTGGCTCTGGGAGGCGTTTCGTGTGTCGGTGAGCGAACAGACGCTGAGCCGGGAGGTGCGTGCCATGGGCTACCGCAAACTGGCAGCGCGACCGAAACATCATGCGCAGGACCCTCAAGCGAGTGAGGCGTTTAAAAAAACTTCCCCTGCCGCAGTGGCACAGATCGCAAACGGGGCCGCTCAAGGCAAGCGAATAGAAATCTGGTTTCAGGACGAGGCCCGGATCGGTCAAAAGAACAAGATCACCCGCCGCTGGGCAAAGCGGGGCTCAAGGCCGTCCGCGCCGCATGATCAGCGCACACGCTCAGCCTATATCTTCGGTGCCATCTGCCCCAAGCTCGGCAAGGCTGCCGCTCTCGTGATGCCCTGGTGTGATACTTACGCCATGAACAAACATCTTGCAGAAATATCCCATCATGTTGCCGATGACGCGCATGCCATCCTCGTCATGGACCAAGCGGGATGGCACATGTCCAACAATCTCGTCGTGCCGGACAACATCACGATCCTGCCCCTCCCGCCTAAATCGTCGGAGAACCCCGTCAAAAATCTCTGGCTCTTCATGCGCGAGAACTGGCTGTCGAACCGCATCTTCAAATCCTACGACAATATCGTCGACCATTGCTGCGATGCCTGGCGCAAACTTGAAACCCAGCCTTTGCGCATCATGTCCATCGGGCGCAGAGACTGGGCAAATGGGTTCTGATCAATGAGGATGCGTATTACTGTGAGACATCGGCGAGGACCGAGCGTGCAGCGATCACTCGGGCAACCCGGCCAGCCGTAGTCCATCCGCGAACCGCGCCAGATCTTCCGGGCGATGGATCGGGAGCCAGTCCTTGAGATTGGAGACGCGAAGCGACGGATCGAGCGTGCGCAGGCGCTGCATCGCCTGCCTCGCTTCGTCGATACGCCCGGCAAGCGCGTGGCTTGCCGCTACCAGGGCGACCGCGACCAGGAGGCTGGGCAGGTTCCCGAGCGCCTTTTCTGCCCAGGCCAAGGCGGAATCGTAGCTTCCGGAGAAGAAATGCGCGAGCGCCGTCCCGGCCTGCATGCGGAACATTTCCGGATCCAGCGGGCTCAGGCGAACGGCATGAGTGAGATCCTCGATTGCGCTTTCCCTTTCACCACGGAAAACGCGCAGGACGCCGCCGAGGAACCAGGCCGGGGCGAAGTTGGGATTGAGCAACCGTGCCCTGTCGATGAGTGCTATGCCGCCGTCGAGGTCGCCGGTGAGGTGACCGAGTGCGTGGCCGCCTCTGGTCAGCGCGACCGCATCGTTCCGGCCAAGTTCCACCGCCAGCCGCGCCAGGCGCCCGCCCTCGGCGATCTCTTCAGCCCGGTCCGTCATCCAACCGTTGAGCTTGCGCCAGAAATGGCACCAGGCCGCCCCGCCATAGGCTGAAGCGAATTCAGGGTCGAGCTCGATCGCCTTGTAAAACAAAGCCAGCGCCGCCTCGATTGCTTCGCGGGTTCCGATATGCAAATTCGCCATGCCGCGCAGATAATAGTCGTAGGCGTCCAGGCTTTCCGTTGGCTTGCGCTTGGCGCGCTCGATCTCCGCCCGCTCGAGTTGGGGAGCGATCGCGCCGACGACGCTTTCAGCGATCCGGTCCTGTAGTTCGAAGATGTCGTCGAATGTACCTTCGAAGCGCTCTGCCCAGAGATGCGTCCCCGTCGTTGCATCGATGAGCTGCCCGGTAATGCGCACCTTGTTCCCCAACTTGCGCACGCTGCCTTCCAGCACATAGCGCACGCCAAGCTCCCGGCTCACCTCCTTCACGTCCACGGCGCGATCCTTGTAGGTGAAACTGGAATTGCGTGCGATGACGAATAGCCACCGGACGCGCGACAGGGCTGTGATGATGTCCTCCACCACGCCGTCAGTGAAATATTGCTGCTCCGGGTCGCCACTCAAGTTCTGGAAGGGCAAGACGGTAATGGAGGGCTTGTTGGGAAGGACGAGCGCGGGCGGCGCGCCCCTTGGCTCGCCGGAGCCGTCTTTGATGTTCGGCCCATCGGGCTGTCGCTCATCCCCAACCTCGCCAGGACTGATCTCGCCGACGAAGCGGAAGCCCTTGCGGGCCACCGTCCGGACCAGGCGCTGTTCCTCACCGTTGTCACCGATTGCCTTGCGAACCGCGTTGATGTGGCTGGTGATCGTCGATTCCGAGACGATCCGGCCCCCCCACACTGCCTGCAGCAAGTCGTCCTTGCTGGCGACGCGATCGCGGTTCGTGATGAGATGCAGCAGTAGGTCGAAAACCTTTGGCCCCACGGCTACGACTTGCCCGCAGAGGGTCAGTTCCCGGCGCCCTGGATCGAGCACGTAGTCTCCAAACATGAACCGCACGTCGGCACCCCTGGCTGAGCGCTTCGGCTCCTTAGCCGAGCAGCTGGCGAATGTTTCCGCTCATTGATAGCACGGCAACGCGTGGTTAGAGCATTCCATCCCGATCGGGCAACCGTCTTGGATGAATAACCAAGCTTTCCTGAAGGATAATTCAAGGCGACGGCAAGGACTTGCTCGGAGCGCCCAGGCACTCTCAACCCACATCGACGGCAATGGTTGCGGTCGGCTGAGACGGAGAGAAGCCATGAAGATTGTCGTGATCGGAGGCACCGGCCTCATCGGAACGAAACTCGTGAAGAACCTCAAGGAACGCGGGCATGACGTGCTCGCAGCCTCCCCCAACACGGGCGTGAACAGCATCACCCGCGAAGGCCTGGCTGAAGCAATGAATGAGGCTGAGGTCGTCGTCGATGTGGCGAACGCGCCGGTATGGGAAGACAAAGCCGTCCTCGAGTTTTTCGAGACGTCGGGTCGTAACCTGCTGGCAGCGGAAGCTGCCGCCGGCGTCCGCCACCATGTTGCCCTGTCGATTGTTGGTAGCGAACGACTACCTGACAACGGCTATTTCCGGGCGAAGGTCGCGCAGGAAAACCTCATCAAGGCGTCCGGCATTCCCTACACGATCCTGCGCGCCACTCAGTTCTTCGAGTTTGTCGGCGGCATTGCCCAGTCGGCCGCCGTCGGCGACGAGATTCGCCTGTCGCCGGCGCTGTTCCAGCCGATCGCGTCCGACGACGTTGCAGCGGCGCTCGCTGAAGTCTCGGTCTCACCGCCGGTCAACGGTATGGTCGAAGTCGCAGGCCCGGAGGCCATCCCGCTTGACGAACTCGTCAGGCGCTTCCTGCGCGCAACGCAGGACACGCGGAAGGTCGTGCCGGACGTCCACGCGCGCTACTTCGGCGCCATTCTCGACGATCAATCGCTGACCCCCGGCAAGAACCCGCGCATCGGCGCGATCCGGTTCGAGGACTGGCTCGGCCAGCAAGCCGCACACTGAGGCTACCACGGACAAATCAGAAAGTCGTCGGCCCTTCACCGGCCGGCCTTCACGACAGACCTCTTCAAGGAGAATTGCAATGTTGACACGATTTCTCTCGGCCGTTGCTTTCGCATCGCTCTCGATCACAGCAGCCTCGGCCGGCGACCCGCCGGCGGGCAAGGTGACGGTGGTGTTCGACCGCGCTCTTCCCAACGTCCCCGGCAAGAGCATGAAGGGTGTGCTCGTCGAATACGAGCCGGGCGGCGCATCGCCGGCCCACACGCATCCGAACTCCGCCTTCATCTATGCAACGGTTCTTGATGGCGCGATCCGCAGCAGCGTCAACGGCGCGCCCGAACGGGTCTACAACGCCGGCGAAAACTTCTACGAAGAGCCCGGCTCCCATCACGGCGTGAGCGCGAACGCCAGCGACACGGAACCTGCTCGCCTGGTGGCCGTGTTCGTCCTCGATAGCGACGAAAAGGAACTGACCACGCCCACCAAGGAATGAACTGATCGAAGCTCTCGTCGACGCCCGGCGGCTCGGCGGCAGGTACTGCCGCCTGGGGCTGCTGCGCGGTCATCGGCATTCAACAGGGAATGAGACAATGGATTCACTCGAGGACAAGGTCGCCACCGTCCCCGGCGAAAGCTCCCGGATCGGTGTCGGCGTGGCGCGGCTCCACAAGAAGAAGATAATCGGCTTGCTGCTGTGCCTTGGCGCCGTGGTGGTCGTGGCTGCTGGATGGGCCAGGGCTCGTTCGAGCGGCGAGACGTCGACCGACAACGCTTATGTCCGCGGGGATGTTACCTCGATCGCTCCAAGGGTTGCGGGCTACGTCACGGCGGTAGAGGTTGAGGACAACCAAACCGCCCGAGCGGGTGACGTCCTGTTCCGGATCGACGATCGGGACTACCGCGCACGGCTTGCGCAAGCAGTGGCCAATGTCGAAGCTGCCCAAGCTCGCCTCACCAACGTCGATGCGGAGACCGAGCTTCAGCATGCCCTAATTCAGCAGGCCGAAGCCCAGAGACGCTCGGCCGTGGCCGAGGTGAATCTCGCGACCAAGGCCTACGACCGCCGACGCGAACTTATCCGCAGCAACGCCGTCAGCCAGGCCCACGTCGATGAAAGCGACGCGGCGCGATCGAGAGCCGAGGCGGGCGTGTCGGCGGCCTCGGCAACGGTAGAGGCTCAGCGGCAACGCATCGCCGTCCTTGCCGCTCAGCGTGAAGCTGCCGTTGCTGCCGTGGCCCAGGCGCAGGCCGCGCGCGATCTTGCCCAAATCGATATCGAGAGCACCATGGTACGCGCGCCTGTAGGCGGCGTTATCGGCAACCGCCAGGTCCGCATTGGCCGGTTTGTTGCGCCAGGCGTCTCCGTGCTCGATATCGTTCCAGTCAACGATGTGTGGGTCGTGGCGAATTTCAAGGAAACCCAGCTCGAACATATCCGGCCCGGTCAGCGCGTTCGTATCACCATCGACGGCTACCCGACCGGGGCGCTTGAAGGCGTGGTTGACAGCTTTGCTCCTGGTAGTGGGTCTGCCTTCAGCTTGCTCCCCACAGACAATGCAACAGGGAACTTCGTTCGCGTCGTCCAGCGCGTTCCGGTGAAGATCCGGATTGCCAACAATCCGTTGCCCGGCCGCCTTGTGCCCGGCCTGTCCGCGCGTGTCGAGATCGCCCAAGGAAGCGGCTCATGACCACAGCCGTCACCGCCACGCCGAGCCGCGACAGATCTACGACCGGAGCCCTTCTTGTCGCGGGCATAGTGCTTGCCACGCTAACGGAGGCGATCGCCAGCACCGTCCTGTCACTCGGGCGCGGCGATATCATCGGCGACACATATGCAACTCCTGATGAGTTCGCCTGGCTGGATGTCGGATACACCACTCTCAAGCTCATCGGATTCATATCCGCTTCCTGGCTGATGAACCGTATCAATCCGCGTAGTCTGATCGTCAGCTCAACCCTGGTCATGGGCACGGCCTGCGCCATTGCCGCCATCACAACTCGATTGGACCTGCTGATCGCGCTCCGCATCATACAAGGCTTCTCCGGAGGCACGCTGCTTGTCGCGGGCCAGGCGATCATTTTTCTCGCCTACCCGCGACACCATCAACCGATCCTCCAGGCCCTGTTCGCAATGGGCGCGGTCGTTGCCCCCGCGACGATCGCCCCGGCCCTTCAGGGGTGGTTGCTCGATAGCCAATCCTGGACCTGGATCTTCTTCTGCATTGTTCCGGTGGCCCTCGCGGCTGCCGGATTTCTGCTGATCGCAGACGATCCGATGCCCGCCAAGGCCGTGCGCCGTCCGTTTGATTGGATCGGCTTCTCACTGATCTCCGTCACGCTTTTCTGCTTCACCTACGTCTTCACCCAGGGCAGCCGATGGGACTGGTTCGAGGAACCTCGCATCCAGTGGCTGACGGTGATCGGTGCAGCCACTCTGCTGGCATTTCTCGGCCAACAAGTGATGGCCAAAGGCAAGGGCCTGCTCGACTTTACCTTGTTCAAATCGGACGATTTTTCCTTCGCCTTTATCGTCAGTTTTGTCGCCGGCGCCGCATTGTTCGGAAGCGCGTTCCTGATTCCGTCTTTTGCCGTGTCCGTCCTTGCGTTCACGCCTACCGATGCCGGCCAACTCCTGTTGCCGAGTGGCGCGCTTTTCATCGGCGCGCTCCTCATTGCTGCCTTTCTCATGCAGGTCCGCCGCGTTCCTCCGTTCGCCACAGTGCCCTTTGGAATCCTGATGATCATGGTTGCAATGTGGATGCTGTCCGGTTCGACCGGCGAGAGCGGCGCGGATGACATGATGGCAGCAATCCTGTTGCGCGGCTTAGGCCTTGGCTTCCTGTTTCTATCGATCACTCTGATCGCTTTCAGCCACTCGACAGCCAAAACCTCGCGTCCGGAATCGGCTTCTTCAATACGGGCCGCCAGCTCGGTGGCCTTATGGGGGTCGCAGCACTCCAGACACTGATCGACCATAACGTCGTCGCCAATGTCGCGGTCCTCGGCGCTAACGTCACCGCAGGGAGGCCCCCGGTCGTTGAACGGCTTACGACCACGACAGTCATGCTGACGGCGAAAGGGATGGACGCAGCGGCCGCTACCCGGGCAGCGACGAGCCTTCTAGGCCGTGTCGTGACAGGTCAGTCCATGGTGATTGCCTTCGACACAGCGTTCAACGCAGTCGCTCTGCTTTTTGTCATCGCCGCGCCCGTGCTGGTCGGCATCAAGATCGGACTCTCCCGATACGCGAAAGTGCGCGCTGCGCGGTTGCTAAAGACGAAGGAACAGGACCGTGAGCCAGGCCACGCCAACTGCCAGTAGATCGGATACTCCCAACACGTCCTTCGGGTCAGCGAGAGCCTCGCTGACAGCCCGCACGATGTCAGGACGAGGCTCCGGCCGTGATTTGGGTCGAGGCTGACGACGATGAAAAGATCGTGACGATCTTTCCCAGCAAGCGCCCCTGTCAGGCGCGTCATAGATCTCATGGTCGAAGAGCGTGGGATAGATCGCTCCTAAGGTTCACATTGATGGCGCTGATAGGTCGGCTTCCGGCTGCGACAAAGGTCCAGAGAGCCAAAACCTCAACATCCGGCGTCGGGCTGAACAATCCGAGAGGCCGCGGGAAAATCACTCACAGCGTCCGAATATGGCTTCCGTGGCAATGCATCCATGAATTTCAATACCTGCTCGTGAAAATCAGTCCCAAAGTGAGAATTCCATGAAAAAGTGCAACAACGAGCCATGAAGAACGGTCATTGTTTCTGAATCGCGATCACAAAGGCGACGTAAGCATCACTATTGGATGATCGGCAGGTTGCGGCGGAGGTTTCGAAAGTTCTCACTACCGGAGCGCGGACACGTCTCGATGCAGGCGACGGTTCGGACCTAGACTCCTAAGATCTGGTCCACAAACTGATTGCGGCTATGGTGGCATTGGCGAGCCAGTTTCTGGCGAGTTTTCGGAGCGCGTAGCGATACGCCTGAAAAGTTTGTTTGTGCAGACCGAGCGCTCGAAATCGTCATCTCACTTTGCTGTATCACTCGTTCTCTCTATCCTTAATCAGAATCCGAAAGACGACCGCCGAGGTTGAACACAAAAGATGAAGCCAACATTCCAGAATATCGCGCGCCTTGCCGGCGTCGGAACGGCAACCGTCGAACGGGTCCTGAACGGGCGCGGTGGAGTGCGGCCCGTTCTTGTGGAGAAGGTCACTGCCGCCGCACGAGCGCTCGACTATCCGAAGCGGCTGCCAGACCTCCATCGCGGGATCGTGCGTATTGATGTCCTTCTCATGCGACCGGAAACAACGTTCTACTCCCGACTCGCGAAGGCCTTCGGGCGAATCGCCGCTTTGCTCGATTCGACGATCGCGGTGCATCGCACTTTCTTGGATGAGCACGATCCGCGCGGCATCGCGGCGTGGATCGCAAGACCTGAGGGAAACCGTGCCGGCCTCATCGTCGCTGCACCCGACCAACCGGAGGTCCGGGCCGCGCTTCATTCTGTCGAGGCCGAAGGCGTTCCGATCATCCAGATCGTCACACGCGCAGAAAGCGTCGAGGCGAGCTATGTCGGGATCGACAACTACGCGGCCGGGCGAAGCGCCGGCCTGTTTACCTCGCGCATGCAGTCGCGGAACGGTACGGTCGTCGCACTCTGTCACAGCCAGATATACCAGGTTCACCGCGACCGCATCCGCGGCTTCTCCGACTATTTTTCCGAACATCCGCGCGACGGAATAGAATTCGCCGCCGTTCTTTTTGGGCAGGACGAGGCTATCCGTAGCGCCGAAATGCTGGCAGAGGCGCTCAAGGCCTGGCCGGATCTGGTGGGCTTCTACAATGCCGGCGGCGCCAATTCCTCGCTCGCATCGGTCCTACACAAGCACCCACGCGGCCGGGAGATCTTCTTCGTCGGCCATGAACTCACCGAGCGCAGTGCGGCGGCCTTGCGGGAGGGGGTCATGTCCGTGGTGTTAGACCAGGCGCCGGAGGCTCAGGCGCGCCGCGCGCTCGATCTGATGCTTGCCCGCCTCGGCCTCGTCAGCGAGCCCGTCTCCAATGATCCGATCCGGTTCGTCACGATCACTCGGGAAAATCTCTAACACCGAGCACTTGATCTGATGTGATCAAGAAACCAGCGGCGGACGCCTCGCCTGCAGACTATGATCTTCCCACAAGTCGAGGGGGAGATCTGATGACAAGACGCACTACGGTCCATGACCTGCAGAGCCAAAAAGGCTCACGCAAGTGGCTCCAGTTGCATGTGGACAATGCCGAGGAAGCGGCGGCGGCGGTGGAGTGCGGGATCACCATCCTGTCCTGCGAGCCCGACCACAATCTCGAAGGCATTCGCTCGGCGGTGCCGTTTGCCTTCCTGTCGGTGGGCATGCCACACGGCGCCGTCTCGTCGCAACAAGAGGCGGTCCGTCTCGGATTCCAGATGCTGAAGCGTGGTGCCGACTCGATCTATTGTTCCCATTCTCCCTATTTCATCGAGGCGATGGCGCGGGAAGGCGTTCCGGTTACCGGCCATGTCGGGCTCGTGCCGAACCGTGCCACATGGACGAATTTCCGAGCGATCGGCAGGACACCCGAGGAGGCGCTCCGTGTGTTGCGCGCGGTAAAGGACCTAGAGAATGCGGGTGCCGCAGCGATCGAGGTCGAAGTGGTGCCGGTCCGGCTCGCCGAGTACATCACCCGCAACACGCCGATGATCACCATGGGCATGGGCTGCGGATCGGCCTGCGACACGCAGTATCTCTTCTCGTCGGACGTGCTTGGCACACATGCGGATCACTATCCCCGCCACGCCAAACGTTACGCCGATTTCGTGGCCCTCATGGCCGAGCTGCAGACAAAACGCGTAGAAGCCTTTCGCGCATTTGCTGCCGATGTTGCCAGCGGCGCCTACCCCGAAGCGAAGCATCAGGTGGACATGGATGACGCCGCCTTCGAACGCTTCTCCACTCTCGCCCAATCGATCTGACGGAGAATCCCAATGGATGACCTGACCTTTGGCAAACGCAACAAGCGGGGCGATTGGGCTCCCGACGGACAGATAGAGACGGCCCCCGTCTTCACTCTGCCTCCGAAGCCACTCGCTTTCCTGAAATGGCTACCGCACTATTTCCTCCCTTGGAACGTGCTCTTCGCCGCCTCGGCTGTCGCCTACTGGCAGTTTGTCGTGCCGGAAACGGAGATCATGAAAACGCTCCTCTGGACCTGGATCTTGCGGCTCTTCGTGGTCAACTGCGTTGCCGTGTTCTTGTTTTACGGCGCGTTCGAGCTGCGCCTCTATGTCTTTCGTGCCCAGGGAAACCGCTTCAAGTACAATGGCAAGTTTCCCGGCGACAACAAGAACTCGGTCTTCCTCTTCAACAGCCAGAATGCCGACGGCATCATCCGGACCTTCGGCATGGCTCTTCCGATCTGGACGGCACTGGAGGTCGGTATTCTCTATGCCTATGCCAATGGGCTCGTGCCGTGGGTGTCCTTCGCCGAGAACCCCTGGTACCTGTTCGGCATCGCGCTTGTCATGCCGATCTTCCATGAGGCGCATTTCTTCGCGATCCATCGGCTGATTCACTGGGCGCCGCTTTATCGGTGGATCCATTCCGTACACCACAATTCGGTCAATCCATCCCCCTGGTCGTCACTGTCGATGCATCCGGTCGAGCAACTGCTCTATTTCTCGTCGGCTTTGATTCACGTACTCATCCCGTCAAACCCCATCCTTGCGATCTATCAGTTGCACTATTCCGGCTTCGGGGCGGTCGTCGGCCATCTCGGTTTCGACAAGATCGAACTGGGCGAGGAGGCTGCGATCGATAGCCATGCCTATACCCATTACCTGCACCATAAGTTTTTCGAGGTGAACTACGGCGACGGCCTCGTGCCTTTCGACAAGTTGTTCGGCACCTGGCACGACGGGACCAAGGAAGGCGATGCGCGGATGCAGGCACGATATGAAAAGCGTAAGGCCCGCGCCAATGCGGCGACCACCGCGAAGTGACGAGGACATCATGACCAACTGGATTCCCGCCTGCCGCCTCGACGACATCGAACAGGAAGGAGCACGCCGCTTCGACCACTCCGGCCGGACCTATGCGCTCTATCGTTCACCGGACGACGAGGTGTTCTGCACCGACGGACTGTGCACCCATGAGGCGATCCACCTCGCCGATGGACTCGTGATGGACTACGAGGTCGAATGCCCCAAACATTCCGGTATGTTCGATTACCGCACCGGCGAGGCCAAGCGCTTGCCGGCATGCAAGAACCTCAATGTCTACCCGGCGCGCATCGAGGACGGGGCGGTGCTGGTCGAATTGCCGGGCTGAAGCATCCAGTCGGACCGCGTTTTTACTTTCTCTTTCACGCGAGGCTTAGTCATGTCCTCTTTTGTCATCGTGGGCGCCGGGGAGTGCGGCGCACGCGCAGCCTTTGCGCTGCGTGAACGGGGTTTCGACGGCGCTATCACGCTTGTCGGTACGGAACCGCTTTTGCCCTATGAGCGGCCACCACTCTCCAAGGATGCCATCGTTGCGGGCGCCGGGCCGAAGTTCGTTGCCGATGCCGCCCGCTTCGAGGCGGAGGGCATCCGAACAATCATCGGCGTGTCGGTTGCTGCAATCGACCGGGCCGGAAGAAGCGTAGTGCTGTCGGACGGCTCTCGGCTTCCATATGACAAGCTTCTTTTGACGACTGGTGCCAGTGCACGGGAACTGCCGGCGGCGCCGTGTTCGGACGGCCGAATCCGCGTCCTGCGCAGCCATGCCGATGCCTCGGCCATCCGCCCGCATATGGCCGAAGGCAGCCATATCGCGATCATCGGCGGAGGCTTCATCGGCCTCGAGCTTGCCGCTAGCGCCCGAAAACTCGGTGCAAGCGTCACGCTTCTCGAAGGCCTGCCGCGCGTGCTTACCCGCGGCGTCCCGGCCGAAATCGCCGAGGTCGTCTGCAACCGCCATCGCGGCGCGGGCGTGGACCTTCTCTGCGGTATTAAAATAGCCGCCATCGAGGAACGGCCGAGCGAGGTGCGCATCACGTTAGAAGACGGCCGGGTGATTGCGGCCAACCTTCTGATCGTCGGAATCGGCTCGGCGCCGAATGTCGCGCTCGCCGATGCGGCCGGACTTGCCATCGACAACGGCATTGCGGTCGATCAGCATCTGCGCACAAGCGATTCCGATATCTTCGCGGCCGGTGACTGCTGCTCCTATCCGCTTGGTCTTTATGGCGGGCGGCGCATCCGGCTTGAATCCTGGCGCAATGCGCATGAGCAGGGCGAGCTTGCGGCCGCGAACATGGCCGGTGCCGAAGCGCCGATATCTTCCGTTCCATGGTTCTGGTCGGATCAGTACGACTTGACACTGCAGATCGCGGGGCTTGCCGAGGGTGCTGTGACGACGGTTCGACGTGATCTTTCTGCCGAGGCATTCATTCTCTTTCACCTGGCCGGCGATGGCCGCCTGCTTGCCGCAAGCGGCATCGGACCGGGCAATGCGATCGCGCGCGATATCCGGCTCGCCGAGATGCTGATCGCCGCCGGCCGCCATCCCGATCCCGCCGCGCTCGCCGCACCCGAGATCAAGCTGAAACAACTGCTCGCCGCCTGATCCTTTCACCTTGTCAATATCAACCTGAATAGCCCGCGCGGTTGCGGTCTCGACTGAGGATTGTCATGACCTCCTATGTGCTTACCGTTTCCTGCAAATCGACCCGCGGCATCGTCGCCGCGATCACCGGCTATCTCGCCGAGAAGGGTTGCAACATCGTCGACAGTTCGCAGTTCGACGACCTCGAAACGGGCCTGTTCTTCATGCGCCTCAGTTTCGCCAGCCAGGAAGGCATCACGCAAGAGGAACTGGAAACGGGCTTCGCCGCCGTCACCGAGCGCTTTAAGATGAAAGCGCAGTTCCACGACAGCGGGCACCGCATGAAGGTGCTTTTGATGGTGTCGCGCTTCGGCCACTGCCTCAACGACCTGCTCTATCGCTGGAAGATCGGCGCGCTGCCGATCGACATCGTCGGCGTCGTCTCCAACCACTTTGACTACCAGAAGGTGGTCGTCAACCACGACATCCCCTTCCACCACATCCCGGTGACCAAGGCCAACAAGGCGCAGGCCGAAGCCCGCATCATGGACGTGGTCGAGCAGACCGGTACCGAACTGATCGTGCTGGCCCGCTACATGCAGATTCTGTCGGATTCCATGTGCCAGAAGATGTCGGGCCAGATCATCAACATCCACCACTCCTTCCTGCCGTCGTTCAAGGGTGCCAACCCGTACAAGCAGGCCTATGAGCGCGGCGTCAAGCTGATCGGTGCGACGGCGCACTACGTCACCGCTGACCTCGATGAAGGCCCGATCATCGAGCAGGATATCGCCCGCATCACCCATGCGCAGTCGGCCGAGGACTATGTCTCGATCGGCCGCGACGTCGAAAGCCAAGTGCTGGCCCGGGCCGTGCACGCCCACATCCACCACCGCACCTTCATCAACGGCAACCGCACCGTCGTCTTCCCGGCAAGCCCGGGCTCCTATGCGTCCGAGCGCATGGGCTGAGCTATGGCATCCATTATTGATGGAAGACAGGTAGCCACTTCAGTCATTGAAGCCGTAAAAACCGCGTCTGAGGCGCTGCAGGAACAGACCGGCGTCAAGACCGGTCTGGCCGTGGTTATCGTTGGCGACGATCCGGCAAGCCATGCCTATGTCTCGGCTAAGAGCAAGATGGCCAAGGAGTGCGGTTTTACCTCGGTGCAGCATACGCTGCCGGAGGAAACGACGCAGGAGGAACTCGCGGCGCTGGTGCAGACCTTGAACAAGGACGAAAGCCTGCACGGTATCCTCGTGCAGCTTCCGCTGCCCAAACATCTCAACTCCGACCCGATCATCCAGTCCATCCTGCCTGAAAAGGACGTCGACGGTCTGCACGTCGTCAATGCCGGCAAGGTCGCGACCGGCGATCTCGATGGCGGTCTCGTCTCCTGCACGCCGGCTGGCGCCATGGTCTTCGTCAAGCGCACGCATGGTGAGGATCTTTCCGGTCTCAACGCTGTCGTCATCGGCCGCTCCAACCTGTTCGGCAAGCCGATGGCGGCACTGCTTTTGGCGGCCAACGCGACGGTGACGGTTGCGCATTCGCGCACCAAGGATCTGCCTGGCGTCTGCCGTGGCGCCGATATCCTCGTTGCCGCCGTCGGACGCCCGCAAATGGTCAAGGCCGATTGGGTCAAGCCCGGCGCGACTGTCATCGATGTCGGCATCAACCGTATTGCCGCTCCCGAACGCGGTGATGGTAGGTTCCGCCTGGTCGGTGATGTCGCCTTCGAGGAATGCGCAAAAGTTGCCAGCGTCATCACGCCGGTTCCAGGTGGCGTCGGCCCGATGACCATCGCCATGCTGATGGCAAACACCGTGATCGCGGCATTTCGTTCAGTCGGTATGGCGCCACCCGAATTCTAGCCGGCGCGCCACGTCCCAGAAGGGAGCTCGGAATGTTGTCCATGAGCAAATCAGGCGCCTAGGCGGTCGTTGCGCAGGGAACGCTTGAGTTCGTCAAAATATATTGAGGCTCCTGAGAGCTTTTACAGCGAGTCGCCTACCGCAGCACCAGTCTCAGCGCCTTTTGCGCCTCCATCAACAGCGGCAGATAACGTGCAGCCATCTCGGCTGCTGGCACATGGACGGCAGGTGCGCCGATATTGATCGCAGCAACGACACGGCTGCGGTCGTTTTCGACCGGGACGGCGATCGAGCAAAGGCCAAGTTCCAGTTCCTGGTCGATTACGGCGTAACCTTCGGCACGGACACGGCGCAATTCTTCCATCAGCACGTCCGGATCGGTCTTCGTCAGCGGCGTGTTGACCTTGAGGTCCGAGCGATCGAGGATGTTGCGCGCTTCCGCTTCCGGCAAGGCTGCCAGAAGGACGCGTCCCATCGAGGCGCAATAGGCCGGCAAACGCGAGCCTGGCGACAGGTTGATCGACATGACGCGCTTCTGCGAGGCGCGGGCGATATAGACGACATCGGTTCCGTCCAGCACGGAGGCCGATGCGCTTTGTCCCGCTTTTTCAGAGAGGTGATCGAGGTAAGGCTGAATCAACAGCGGCAGAGGCGTGGCGGACAGGTAGGCATGTCCGAGCCGCAGGACCTTCGGCGTCAGCGTGAAGAACTTGCCGTCGTAGTCTGCGTAGCCGAGCTCGGCGAGCGTCAAGAGACAGCGCCGCACCGTCGCGCGGTCGAGGTCTGTGAGCTTTGCAGCTTCGGCAATAGTCAGCCTTGGCCGTGTTTCTCCAAAGGCTTCGATGACCGTCAGTCCTCGGGCAAAACCACTGACAAAATCCGATTCTCGCATAACGACCTCCACTCTAAAACCAGCCTAGTATGTGCGATATACGAACAAATGTCAAATAACGCACAAAATATTTGACGGCTGGCGGATTTGAGCGCTTATTTGCGCCACACCAAACCTGAGACCCTGAGGAGGAGAATGCCTTGGCGCGATTGACTTCGCTGGCGGAAGCCATTTCCGAGAATGTGAAAGACGGCGATACGGTCGCCATGGAGGGGTTCACCCATCTGATCCCTTATGCCGCCGGGCATGAGGTGATCCGGCAGGGCAAGAAGGATCTCTTCCTGATCCGTATGACGCCCGACATTCTCTATGACCAGCTGATCGGCGCGGGTACTGCACGCGGCATGAAGTTCTCCTGGGGCGGAAATCCCGGCGTCGGCTCGCTGCATCGTTTTCGCGACGCCGTGGAGAACCAGTGGCCGCGCCCTCTTGAAATCGAAGAACACAGCCATGCGGCGATGGCCAATGCTTACGAGGCAGGTGCGGCCAACCTTCCCTTCGCGATGCTTCGCGGTTATATCGGCGCCGACTTGCCCAAGGTAAACCCGAATATCAAGCAGGTCACCTGCCCCTTCACCGGCGAGGTCCTGGCTGCCGTTCCGGCCATTCGCCCGGACGTGACGATCATCCATGCGCTGCGAGCCGACCGGAAAGGCAATGTGCTGCTCGAGGGTATAGTCGGCGTCCAGAAGGAAGCCGTGCTGGGAGCGAAACGCTCGATCGTCACTGTCGAGGAAATCGTCGATGAATTGAACCCGCCGTCGCCCAATTCCGTCGTCCTGCCGTCCTGGGCGGTAACGAACGTTGTCGAGGTACCCGGCGGCGCCTTCCCGTCCTATGCGCAGGGCTACTACCCGCGGTCCAACGCATTCTACATCGCCTGGGACGAGATCGCCCGCGATCGTGACAGCTTCCAGAAATGGATTGACGAAAACGTCATGAAGGCCGCTCCGGAAGACTTTGCCAAGCATGCGAAGAAAGCTGCGTGAGGAGGTAACGATGAGTGATTTCACCCCCACCGAAATGATGACCATCGCCGCTGCCCGCGCGCTCACCAATGACGACGTCTGCTTCGTCGGTATTGGCGCGCCCTCGGCCGCCTGTAACGTCGCCCGCCTCACCCATGCGCCGGATATCACGCTGATCTACGAAAGCGGCACGGTCGGGACGAAGCCGGATGTGCTGCCACTGTCGATCGGTGACGGCGAACTGTGCGACACCGCCCTCTTCACGGTCTCGGTGCCCGAGATGTTCCGCTACTGGCTGCAGGGCGGACGCATCACCACCGGCTTCCTCGGCGGCGCCCAGATCGACAGGTTCGCCAACCTCAACACTACGGTGGTCGGTCCCTATGAGCAGCCGAAGGTCCGCCTGCCCGGCGGCGGCGGTGCGCCGGAGATCGCCAGCAATTGTGGCCAGATCTTCATCACCATGGCACTCTCCAAACGCGGTTTCGTCGACAAGCTGAATTTCATCACCTCGATGGGACACGGTGAAGGCGGCAACCACCGCGAACGGCTGGGCATGAAGACCAAGGGCCCGACCCGCGTCATCACCGATCTCTGCATCCTGGAACCTGATCCCGTCACCAAGGAGTTGACTGTCGTCTCGATCCATAAGGGCGTGACGCGCGAGCAGATCGTCGAGAATTGCGGCTGGCCTATCAAGTTCGCAGATCAGGTAATCGAGACGCCCGTACCGACCGAGACCGAGCTGGAGACGTTGCGCGACATCAACGCCCGCACGAAGAAGGCCCATCAGGGCGATAAGGAGGCTGCGTGATGGCTGAAGCCTATATCTGCGACTATATCCGCACCCCGATCGGCCGCTTCGGCGGCGCGCTGTCGTCCGTTCGTGCCGACGATCTCGGTGCTGTCCCGTTGCGGGCGCTGATGGAGCGCAATGCTTCCGTCGATTGGCAGGCCATCGATGACGTGGTCTTCGGCTGCGCCAACCAGGCCGGCGAAGACAATCGCAACGTCGCCCGCATGTCGCTGCTGCTCGCGGGCCTGCCACTCGAAGTCTCCGGTACGACGATCAATCGGCTCTGCGGCTCGGGCATGGACGCCGTCATCGCAGCCGCACGCGCCATTCGCGCGGGCGAGGCGGAGCTGATGATCGCCGGTGGCGTCGAGAGCATGTCGCGCGCACCCTTTGTCATGCCCAAGGCGGAAAGCGCCTTTTCCCGCTCCGCCGAAATCCATGACACCACCATCGGCTGGCGTTTCGTCAACCCGCTGATGAAGAAGCAATACGGTGTCGATTCCATGCCTGAAACCGGCGAGAACGTTGCCGAGGATTACAAGGTCAGCCGTGAGGATCAGGATGCCTTTGCCGTCCGCTCGCAGAACAAGGCGGCAGCCGCACAGGAAAGCGGACGGTTGGGGCAGGAGATTACCTCCGTCACGATCCCACAGCGCAAGGGCGATGCTGTCGTCGTCGACAAGGACGAGCATCCGCGCGCAACCACGATTGAGGTGCTCGCCAAGCTCAAGGCGCCGTTCCGTGAAGGCGGGTCGGTCACCGCGGGCAATGCCTCCGGCGTCAATGACGGTGCCGCCGCGCTCATCATCGCCTCCGAAGCCGCAGCGAAGAAATATGGCCTGACGCCGATTGCGCGCATCATGGGTGGCGCGGCGGCCGGCGTGCCGCCGCGTATCATGGGCATCGGTCCCGTTCCGGCGTCGCGCAAACTGATGGCGCGGCTCGGACTGCAGGCGAAGGATTTCGATGTCATCGAACTCAACGAAGCTTTCGCGTCCCAGGGGCTGGCCGTGCTGCGCGAGCTTGGCATCGCCGGCGACGATCCGCGTGTCAATCGCAACGGCGGCGCCATCGCTCTTGGCCATCCGCTCGGCATGTCCGGCGCCCGGATCACCGGCACGGCGGCGCTCGAACTTAACCTGAGAGGCGGCCGCTATTCGCTGTCGACCATGTGCATCGGGGTAGGGCAGGGCATTGCGGTTGCGCTGGAGCGCGTGTGAATATTAAAAACGGCGGCAATACTCGGCCGCCGTTTTCGTTCTCAACGATCCAAGAGCAATCCTCAGCTCCCGTCTCTTCCTTATTCCTGAAAATGCCATTACATCGGTCATGCCGCCAAGATGGCCGATACGGAAGACCGTGCCAGCAACGTCGCCCAATCCCGCACCAAAGGCGGGGAGGGGAGGGCGGATAAAAAGACGCGGCAGCAGCAAGATTGCCGCTACCGCGCTCTTGGGGCAAAGGCCGCACCGCCTTGCCCACCGCCTCGATCGCTTCGCTTGGGGAGAGGCAAGTGATGCGATCGAGGAAAAAACGACTGATTACGCAGTCTTGCGTTTCTTCTGTCGATAGACGTCGACGACGACGGCGGCGATGATGATGAGGCCCTTGACGATTTCCTGGTAGTAGGCGTCGACGCGCAGGAAGGTGAAGCCGGAGGTCATGACGCCGAGGATCACCGTTCCGATCACCGTGCCGGTGATGCGGCCGACGCCGCCGGTCAGCGAGGTGCCGCCGATGACGGTGGCGGCGATCGCATCGAGTTCGTACATCACGCCCATGCCGGCCTGCGCCGTCTGGGCGCGGGCCGCCGTCACGACGCCGGCCAGCCCCGCCAGCATGCCGGCGATCGCATAGACCTTGATCAGATGCGCCTCGACATTGATGCCCGAGACCCGGGCCGCCTGGACGTTGGCGCCGATCGCATAGGTGAACTTGCCGTAGCGGGTATAGCGCAGGGCGATGTGGAAGATCAGCGCGACGACAAGGAAGACGACGACCGGCCAGATACCGGTGCCGATGAAGTTGAACTGGTCGGTGAGGCCCGACACCGGCTGGCCCTTGGTGTACCACTTCGACAGGCCGCGGGCCGAGACCATCATGCCGAGCGTGGCGATGAAGGGCGGGATCTTGGTGCGGGCGATCAACTGGCCATTGATGACGCCGGCCAACAGGCCGATGCCGAGGCCAAGGCCGATCGGCACGATCGCCGGCAGGTCGGTCAGCGACGGATACAGCGCCCGCGGCCAGGTCGAGGCCTGCGCGACGCTGGCGGCGATCATCGCCGTCATGCCGACCACCGAGCCGGAGGACAGATCGATGCCGCCGGTGATGATCACCTGGGTGACGCCGACGGCGATGATGCCGATCACCGCCACCTGCAGGATCATGATCGTCAGGCGCTGTGGGTTCATCAGGAAGCTCTGGCCGACGAAGATCCAGCCGAGCACCTCGTAGACCAGCGCGATGCCGATCAGCACCAGGAAAATGTTGAATTCCGGCGGGATGCGCCGCTTGCTCGCCGTCGGCGTCAGCGTGGTGCCCGAGGCCTCTGCTTTGATGCTCATAGTCGTATCCTCCCTGATGGCCATTTTTTCAAACGCGCGCCATCACTGCGCTGCAAGTTCCATTACCTTGATCTGGCTGGCTTCGGCCCGATTAAGGAACCCGGTGACCCGGCCTTCGTGCATGACCATGATGCGGTCGCTCATGCCGAGCACCTCGGGCATTTCCGACGAGATCATGATGACGGCGACGCCGTCGCGGGCCAGCTCCGTCACCAGCCGGTGGATTTCCGCCTTGGCGCCGACGTCGATGCCGCGGGTCGGCTCGTCAAGGATCAGGATGCGCGGATTGGTCAGCAGCCAGCGGCCAATCAGCGCCTTCTGCTGGTTGCCGCCGGAGAGGTTCTCGATGCGCTCCTCAAGGTTCGGCGTCTTCACCCGCAGCTTGCGGGCCATCTCCTCGCATTGCGCCGAGACGCCCTTCTCGTCGACAAAGCCCATCGTCACGAACTTGTCCTGCAGCACGGCGATCTGCATGTTTTCCAGAATGTTGAGGATCAAAAGGCAGCCGGTGTCCTTGCGGTCCTCGGTCAGGAACGCCATGCGGTGTTTGATCGCTTGCGTCGGCGAGGCGATCGCCACCGGCTTGCCGTTGATCCGGACCGAGCCGGAGGTGGCCGGCGTCACGCCGAACAGCGTTTCGGCGACATTCGAGCGGCCGGAACCGACCAGACCGGCAACACCGAGGATTTCGCCGGCGCGCACCTCGAACGAGACATCGTGGAAGACATCCTTCAGGCACAGGTCCTTGACCGACAAGACGACGTCGCCGATCGGCACCTCCTCCTTCGGGAACATCTGGGTGATCTCGCGGCCGACCATCATGCGGATGATGTCGTCGCGCGTCACATCGCTCGAGGCATGCGTGCCGATATACTTGCCGTCGCGGAACACCGAGAACTCGTCGGCGATCTCGAACAGCTCGTTCATCTTGTGGGTGATGTAGACGATGCCGATGCCCTGGCTGCGCAGGTCGCGGATGATCTCAAACAGATGCGCGACCTCGCGCTCGGTCAGCGCCGAGGTCGGCTCGTCCATGATCAGAACGTCGGACTCGTACGACACCGCCTTGGCGATCTCGACCATCTGGCGGTTGGCGATCGACAGGTCGCGCACCTCGGACTGCGGATCGAGCGCGATGTTCAGCCGCGTAAACAGCGCCGCCGTCATCCGGTTCATCTCGCGGTGATCGACGAAGCCGAGACGGGTCAACGGTTCGCGGCGGATCCAGATGTTTTCCGCGACCGTCATGAATGGCATCAGGTTGAGCTCCTGATGGATCATCGCGATGCCGTTTTCCAGCGCATCCAGCGGCGATTTCAGCTGGATGTCGACGCCCTTGAACCTCACCTCGCCCCGGTCGGGCGTGTAGATGCCGGCGAGAATCTTCATCAGCGTCGATTTGCCGGCGCCATTCTCGCCCATCAGCGCGTGCACCGTGCCGCGCTTCAGCCGGAACGACACATCGTCGAGCGCCACCACGCCCGGAAACTCCTTGCGCACGCCTTCAACGGCAAGCAGATATTCCGCATTCGGCACCGCCCCACTCGCACGCACCGCCGCCATCGTTGTCGGACTGACCATTGTTCTGATGCCTCCCTGTCGCCTCATCGGCCGGAACCCGTGCCCGCAGGCATTAGGGGTTCTCTCGTGGTTTCATCGGGCGCGCAGCGCGTCGTCCGTCATAAAAACCGGGCAAACCGGAGCGCGGTCGGGCCGCGCTCCGGGTATCTTTGGCTTAGTTCTTGGCCTGGTAGTCTTTGAGGTTGGCCGGGGTTACCAGTTCGAAGGGAATGTAGACCTTCTTGTCGACCGTTTCACCGCGGGCCAGTTTCAGCGCCGCGTCGAGCGAGCCCTTGCCCTGACCGGCAGCGTTCTGAAACACGGTGACATCGAGGTCGCCTTCAGCCATGGATGCAAGCGCGTCCTGCGTCGCATCGACACCGCCGATGACGACGCTGTCCATGGAGCGGCCGGAAGCCTTCAGGGCCTGGATGGCACCGATCGCCATTTCATCGTTATTGGCGATGACGGCATCGAATTCCAGACCGGCCGACAGCCAGTTGGTCACAAGGTCGGCACCCTGGGTGCGCGACCAGTTGGCCGTCTGCTCTTCGACGATCTCGATGCCCTTGCAGGCGTCGGTGGCAATGACGTCATGCACGTCCTTGGTACGCATGCGGGCCGCCTGGTTGGAAAGCTCGCCCATCATGACGACGGCCTTGCCCTTGCCGCCGAGCAGCTTGCAGACTTCCTGGGTTTCCAGCGTGCCGGATTCCGCTTCGTTGGATGCAACGAAAGCCTGCTTTTCCGGAAGGCTGTCGATGTTGCTCGGCTCGCGGTTGACGTAAACGAGCGGGATACCCGCATCTGCGGCGATCTTCGACATGGCGGCCGTCGCATCGGTGTCGACCGGGTTGACGATGATGGCATTCACGCCGGCAGCGATGAAGTTCTGGATCTGGCTCTGCTGCTTGGCAACGTCGTTCTGGGCGTCTTCGACCTGCAGCGTTACGCCGTCGAGCGTCTTGGCGTAGTCCTGCATGCCGTTGCGCAGAACGGTCAGGAAGTTGTCGTCGAACAGTGCCATCGAGACGCCGACCGTCTCGGCGGCATGCGCTGCCGTCGACATCATCACCGCCAGAGCCGCGCCCATGATCATTTTCTTCATGATGTACTTTCCTCCACAAAATGGTGTCCGGCGACCACCCTCCACAAGCCGGAGGCACCCCCGCTCCCCGGCGATGCCCGTTTCTTTTCGCCTGCCTCTCCCGTGGCAAGCCATCAAAACAGAATAAACAAACCGACTGTTTGACAATACGGAATATGTATTCCATTTTTTACTAAGCCGTCAAGTGCGCGACGGCCTATATTCACGCAAAAAACCAGGCGATGCGCTGCTGGTTCAGACCTTTGCCGTCAGGAACGCCATGCTGTCACGTACGGCTGCCGAGACGTCGCTCAGCTGATGCACCTCCGGCGAGAAAGGTTCGAACGAAAAAGGCCCGCCATAGCCGCTTTCCCGCAGTCTTTTCATCTGGCCGGCGTTGTCGAGCCGGTCGCCGGCACCCACCAGCACGCGGTGCGGGTCGCGCATGTCGCTGACAGTGACAGCGGGATCGGCGACACCGGATATGTGGACAAGGCCCGTCAAGTCAGGATGGAATGTTTCTTCCCCAGCGAGATGATGGTGGAATGTGTCATGCACGATTTTGAAAGTACCTTCGCCTTCCACATCCCGAATACCTTCCGCCGCCTCGGTTTTCGAACGCAGCGAGCAGATCTCGAAACCGAGCGGTTCGACGAGGCCGATGATACCCGCTTCATCCAGCATCGGTCTCAGCGCCGTCAGCGCCTGCCGCAAATTGGCCTGCCGCTCACCATCCCCCTGGCCGCTGCCATCGTTGACTGGAACGAGAACCAGCGCCTTGGCGCCACAATCGCGCGCGTAAGCGACAAGGTCCTGCGCCTCACGGGCGCGATCACTGTTCCATTCGTTGAACCGCTGCAGCGCATTGATCGAGATGATCGTCAGCCCGTGCCTTTCAGCAAGAGCCCGGACCGTTGCGGCAGGCGTGCCATCGATGATGGCGTTGCCGTCAAGATCGTTGCGGATTTCGACGGCCGAAATACCGAGCGATGCGGCCAGCGCGAAAAAATCCTCCAGCGGCAAGGCCGGCGCGGTCATGTGGTTGAGAGCGAATGGGATGGTCGTCATAGGCGATGTTCCTCCTGCAAATATGTCCGAAGGGCAGGGCGGCGACGCGGCATGCCGTTTCGCGGCTGCGCACCCTTGATCGGGATTGCAGCATCAGCAGCTTATCGCCGCGCAGTCAAAGCAGAACATGCCGTTCCTCTTGCATCTGTGAAAGAATGCGAACACAGAATGATGAAATACTATCATATGGCGCGAGAGCGCTCAGATATTCTCCGGCGTGAAAATGTCGAAGGGGAGGAACGTCTGACCGGGAACAGCGGCAAGGCCGCGATCGATGGCGCCGACCATCAGGCCGACCAGTTCGCGCGCGAGTTGGGCGACGGGTGTCGCAATCGCCATCGTGACAAGATCCTCTGCGAGCGCTGCACGCGACTCCGGCGTCAATTCATTGACGACAACCAGCAGCTTGCCGGCCAGCTTCTCCTCAGCCAGGGCCGAAATAGCGCCCTCCATTCCGCCACCGCAGACATAAAAGCCGATCAGGTCAGGGTGGCGCTGCAACAGGTTCAGCGTCGCCTCATGGGTGATCTCGGCCGTCTCGAGGTTGACCAGCGTATCAAGCACTTCGAATTCGGGCGCATTCTCCCGAAAATAGGATCGAAAGCCAATCTCGCGTAGTTCATGACCGTGAAAGCGGTGGCTGCCGACGAAGGCGGCCACCTTTCCCGGTTTGGTCGCCGCCTTTGCAATCATCCAGGCTGCAGTGCGGCCGGCTTTCCTGTTGTTGAGACCGACATAACCTTCACGCACGCCGGTCGCGAAGTCAGAGAGAAGGGAGAAAACCGGAATCCCTCTTTCTTTCAGTTCCTCAACCACCGTCGTCACAGCCGGATAGTCGGGTCCGACGAGTGCGATCGCCTGATTGCGCGCTGCCATGGCCCGCAGCTTCTCCGTGATGGCCGTGGGCGTCGAACTTGCAGTAAAGTCGATCTGTGGAACGACGCGGATGCTCGGTGCGGACAGCGCCGCGTTCTCGATCTCCCTCGCCATGGACTGGTAGAAAAACTGATTGGGCTTCTGCAGGATGAAGCCCAGCCGGTATTGCGGGAGATCCTCGAACACCCTTTGCCGCAGCAGGCCGACCGCATGGTAGCCTATCGATTTGGCCGCATCGTAGACCCGGCGGGCTGTTTCCTCGCGCACCCGGTGACGTCCGTTCAGCACCCGATCAACGGTGGCGACGCTGACGCCGGCAGCCTTCGCAAGATCGGCAATGGTCGGTCGTCCGCTCATGTGTTCTCCTGACATAAGCCATCATTCTGTCGAGCCAGCTTTGATGTGTTTTGATAGAATATATCAAGGCTGCATTGAGCCGCCGCGAAAGTCAACCTATCCTCATGATCACAGGACAAGGCGCATCCGGAAACAATGCGCAGGGAGGATAAAGATGACCAGGGTTGCCACGAAACGCGACTACAGCCTGCTGGGGCGCGATGCCCAGGCCGCCGTCGAAAGCGGACTTGCCGCTGCTGAGTGGTATCACACCGACATTCCGCGCAAGCAGATGAAGGAGTTGATGAAGCGTGAGGACGGACCGGCCATCCGTGACACCATCCTGTGGCTTGGCAGCATGGTCGTGTGCGGCGCTCTCGCTATCTATTTCTGGGGTTCCTGGTGGTGTGTGCCGTTCTTCCTTGTCTATGGCGTCATGTACGGTTCGGCCTCGGATTCGCGCTGGCACGAATGCGGCCATGGCACGGCCTTCAAGACGCGCTGGATGAACGATGCGGTCTACGAGATCGCCTGCTTCATGATCATGCGCAATCCGGTGACCTGGCGCTGGAGCCATACACGCCATCACACGGACACCGTGATTGTCGGCCGTGACCCGGAAATCGCCGTCATGCGCCCCCCGGACCTGCTGCGCCTGGTCCTCAACTTCTTTGGTATTCTCGATGTCTTCCATGCGACGATTGACATGGTCCGCAACGCCGCCGGTGTGATCAGCGCCGAAGAAAAGACCTTCATCCCAGAGCAGGAGCAGCCGCGCGCCATCCGCATCGCCCGCATCTGGCTGGCGATCTATGTCGCGACGATCGCCCTTGCAGTCACCATCTCATCGATCCTGCCGCTGATGCTCATCGGCCTGCCGCGCCTCTATGGCGCCTGGCACCATGTGCTGACCGGCCTGTTGCAGCACGGCGGTCTTGCCGACAATGTCATCGATCATCGGCTGAACAGCCGCAGTGTCTACATGAATCCCTTCAGCCGGTTCGTGTACTGGAACATGAATTACCACGTCGAACACCACATGTTCCCGATGGTTCCCTACCATGCGCTGCCGCAGTTGCATGAGATGATCAAGCACGACCTGCCGGCGCCGAACAAATCGATCACCGAAGGCTATCGCGAAATGATCCCTGCCTTCCTGCGTCAGCTCAGGAACGAGGACTATTTTCTCAAGCGCGAATTGCCGCCGACGGCCAAGCCCTACCGGGAAGAGCTACACGCCGAACCGATCGCCGCCGAATAGATCGGTGCCCTGAACAATATCGACTGGAGGAAAGCATGAGCAATTGGGTGAAAGTCTGCGCGACGGACGAAATCGACGAAGAGGATGTCATCCGCTTCGATCACGCGGGCAGGACGTTCGCAGTTTATCGCAGCCCCGATGACGAATTCTTTGCGACCGATGGCCTCTGCACGCACGAGAAAATCCATCTTGCTGAGGGGCTGGTGATGGACGACATCATCGAATGTCCGAAACACAATGGCCGGTTCAGCTACAAGACCGGCGAAGCCAAGGGTGCGCCCGTCTGCGTCGACCTCAAGACCTACCCGGTCAAGGTCGAAGGCGGCAGCGTCTTCATCTCGGTTGCCTGAGAAGGACCACATCATGTCGCACATCGTCATCATCGGGGCAGGGGAGTGCGGTGCGCGCGCCGCCTTCGCGCTGAGGGAAAGGAATTTCGAGGGGCAGATCACGCTCGTCGGCGCCGAAGAGCATCTTCCTTACGAGCGCCCGCCGCTGTCGAAGGACGCGCTGCTCAATGGCCTCGAACCGAAACTCGTTTCGGACGCAGCCCGCTATGCCGATGCAGGGATCGACGTTCTGACCGGCCTCAGCGTCGAGAGTATTGACCCCGCCGGCAAGACCGCACGTCTCTCCGATGGTCAAATCCTTGCCTATGATCGCCTGCTGTTGACGACTGGCGCCCGGCCTCGGCCCTTTCCAGGGCTTTCAGGCGCCAATCATCGTATCAGGACACTGCGCACCCACGGCGACGCCGTTGCGATCCGCGCCAGCCTGCAGCCGGGCGCGCATCTGGCCATCATCGGTGGCGGCTTCATTGGTCTGGAGCTTGCCGCAACCGCCCGCAAGCTCGGCGCGAAGGTAACGCTGCTTGAGGGCCTGCCACGCATTCTCAGCCGCGGCGTGCCCGAAGAGATCGCCGCCGTGGTCGCTGCAAGGCATCAAGCGGAGGGTGTAGGAATCCTCTGTGGCGTCAAAATCCAGAGCTTGGACGAGAGCCGCGACGACGCGAAAGTCCTGCTTGAGGATGGTCGCGTGATTGCCGCCGATCTGATCGTCGTCGGCATCGGCGCCATCCCGAATGTCGAGCTCGCCCGCGATGCAGGACTGGCAATCGACAACGGCATTGCCGTCGACGAGCATTTGCAGACATCCGCACCGGATATCTTCGCCGCCGGCGACTGCTGCTCTTTCCCACTGACGCATTATGACGGCCGCCGCGTGCGGCTGGAGGCCTGGCGCAATGCGCAGGACCAGGGCACGCTTGCCGCCGCCAACCTGCTCGGTGCAGCGGAGGCGGTGTCGGCCGTGCCGTGGTTCTGGTCGGATCAGTACGATCTCACGCTGCAGATCGCCGGCCTCGCTGACGGCGCGACGCAGGCCGTTTGGAGGCATGTCGCAGAGGACGCCGTCATCCTCTTCCATCTCGATGCTGACGGACGCCTGATTGCAGCCAGCGGCATCGGCCCGGGAAATAGCGTCGCCCGCGACATCCGTCTGGCCGAAATGATGATCGCAGCGCGTGTTCGTCCTGATCCCGTGGCGCTCGCTGCGCCGGGGACCAAGCTGAAGACATTGCTTGCGGCCTGAAGCGCCGGGAGACACCCGTTTCCTGCGGGGGCGTCTTCAGCCGAATCCCACCGCCTCTAATTCGAAATTACCACAAAATCAGTCGGTGGCGGCCCCTGACCGCCGACCGCGATAGGGAGAGATCAATGAGACACCGCCGCCCGACCGTGGCCGACCTTCTGTCAATGAAGGGCAAGCGCCAACTCAGCATGTTGCGCGTCGAAACGCTGGATGAGGCCGACGCCGCAGAGCGGGCGGGCGTCGATCTGGTTTCCGTGCCGCCTGCCTTGCTTGGGCCAGCCTTCCGCGAGGCGGCTCCGTCGGTCTTTGCCTTTCCCGGCCTTGAATATGGTGATTTCGTCACCGCGGAAGAGTATATCCGCGCGGCATTCCAGGCGCTGAAGGACGGCGGAGATGCCGTCTATTGCGCGGCCGGTCTCCAGACGGTGCGCCGCATGCGCGACGAGGGGATTCCGGTCTGCGGCCATCTCGGCCTTATTCCCTCAAAAGCCACCTGGACCGGTGGTTTCCGCGCCGTCGGCAAGACGGCGCTCAGTGCGCTGGAGATCTGGCGCCAGACCAAGGCGCTCGAGGAAGCCGGCGCCTTCGCCGCTGAAATCGAAGTCGTGCCCGGCGAAGTCGCGAGCGCGATCAGCAAACGCACCTCAATGCTGATGCTCTCCATGGGCGCCGGCACTGGCTGCGACGCGCAATACCTCTTTGCCGACGACGTGCTGGGCGCGAACAAAGGCCATGTTCCGCGCCACGCCAAGATCTACCGCAACTTCGCCGCCGAATACGACCGCCTGCAACAGGAGCGCATCACCGCCTTCTGCGAATACGTCGCCGACGTGAAGTCCGGCGCGTATCCCGGCAAGCCGCATCTGGTCGGCATCGAGCCGGCGGAACTGGAAGCATTTCTGGCGGCGCTGGGTTGAGAGGGCTCGCGCAGCGACAAAACGATAATACGTATATGTATGAACGTCTCGCCGGAGCAGGATCGTGGCGCAGCGCGCCAAAGTTTTTCAATCAGGTAACTCCCAAGCCGTCCGGCCCCGAGGGAGTTTCGCTTAGTCGAACACGAAAGCCGTCCGACTTCTTGCCAGAACAGGTCTTTGTGGGCGCTTGCGTACATATGTTGGTCGCTTTGGTTCAACGTAATCTGGATCGAGCAGCCTTTTGGCAAAGACTTCGGGCACACCCTTGGCGAGAGCCTCCAGGTACGCTTGCCGACGCTCTTGCTTGGTCCGGTCACGCACCTGTTCCATGAGCGGCTTGAGGACCGGAGGCCTGCCGACGATGGCGCGGTAGCTGGCGTGACCGACCTCGTGGCCGATGGCGCCAAGACTGTCGAACGACGCGCGGTACTGCCGCCGCCGGTTCCAGCGGAAGACAAACTCCTGAAGGTAGATGTCGAGGTGACGACGGCGGACGCCGTGGTAGACGCTCATCATCCAGCGCTTCATCAGCGAGAAGACGCGGTGTATGCGCTTGAACCAGAGATGGTTGGCGAGTGTCGGCCGCCAGAACCTCAAGATATGGTTAAACCGGAGCTAGAGGGATAAGCCGTAAATCGAATCGACTTATGGGACGCATTCTCACCTGCTCCGAAGGTGAAATCGGCCTTTCGAACATCGTTGTGCATGCGTTGTACTACGGCGCTTCTCGAAGTCAGCGGGTTGAAGCCAATCTCGGAACCTGCGTCTTCTGACGCAGAATTTTCCTCTGTTCGAATTCGATCGAGATATGGCGCAACATGCTGGCGAGGCGCCACGCTGGCAGCTTTCGGAGCGCCCATCGGCCCTTTCGATACATTGATCGCAGCTCAGGCGAAAGCACGCAACCTCATCATTATCACCAACAATACTCGCGAGTTTCAACGCGTCGATGGGTTACGGGTCGAAGACTGGACACTGGACGGCTGACAAGCTTCAATAAGGCAGCCCTACATAGTTCTCGGCCAGCGCCGTTGCGGCCGCCCGGGAATGTGTCAGATAGTCGAGCTCGGCTTCCTGGATCTTCTGGTCGAACGCGCCGGTATCCGGGAAACGGTGCATCATGGTCGTCATCCACCAGGAAAAGCGCACTGCCTTCCAGACGCGGGAGAGGGCGCGCCCCGAATAGGCATCGATTCCGGCGATTGATCGCTCCTCGTAATATTCAGCGAGACCGGAAGAGAGATAGTGGACATCGCTTGCCGCAAGATTGAGGCCCTTGGCACCCGTCGGCGGCACGATGTGGGCGGCGTCGCCGACGAGGAAGAGTTTGCCGAAACGCATCGGCTCGGCAACGAAGGAGCGAAGCGGCGCGATCGATTTTTCGAACGAGGCACCGGTTGCCAGGGCCTCGGCATGATGCACGGGCAGCCGCCGGCGCAACTCGTCCCAAAACCGGTCGTCACTCCAGTCTTCGATCCTCTCGTCGAGGGCACATTGCAGATAATAGCGGCTGCGGGTTTCGGACCGCATCGAGCAGAGCGCAAAGCCGCGTGGATGGTTGGCATAGATCAGTTCGTCGCTGACCGGCGGCACATCGGCAAGAATGCCGAGCCAGCCGAATGGATAGACCTTCTCAAAGCTGCAAATAGCTTTCTCGGATATGGACTTGCGGCTGGCGCCGTGGAAGCCGTCGCATCCGGCGATGAAGTCGCAATCGATGCGCTCGGTGATCCCGTCACGCTCGTAGGTAACATAGGGTGACCGCCCGTCAAAGTCGTGCGGGCAGACATTGGACGCGTCGTAGATCGTCACGGCGCCGATCACTTCGCGGTGCTCCATCAGATCACGCGTCAACTCGGTCTGGCCATAGACCATCACACCCTTGCCGCCGGTGAGATCCTTGAGGTCGATGCGGTGATCGCGCCCGTCGAAGGCAAGCGAGAAGCCGTCATGCGGCAGACCCTCGGCATGCATGCGTTCACCCGCGCCCGCCTGATCCATGAGGCCAACCGTGCCTTGCTCCAGCACGCCGGCTCGGACGCGGCCGAGAATATAGTCCTTGCCGACGCGATCCAGAATGACCGCGTCGATCCCGGCTTTCGCCAGCAACTGTCCGAGCAGCAACCCGGACGGACCTGAACCGATGATGACAACCTGCGTGCGCATCTCTCCTCCCGAAGTCGAGCATGCATCAGTTGTGACACCGGTACGGGGGCGCCTCCATGGACATTGCGGCCAAGAAATTGCACAAATCGAACATTCCGAAAAATGCAGGAAGCTGATGCGTTCTATCCCCACCTACGATCTCTACGGTGAAAAGGCTGGCGATTCACCAGATTTCTGGTTGCATTGCGAAACGATCCCGTCGCGCAGCAGCCTGCATCACTGGGAGATCGGACTGCACCGCCACGAACAGTTCTTTCAGATCCTGTACATCGAGGCCGGATCCGGCGATGCGGTGTTCGGCAATGATATTCATCCGATCGTGCCGCCCGCGGTGATCACGGTGCCCCCCTTCGCGCGCCACGGATTTCGGTTTTCGAAGGATATCGACGGTTATGTCTTCACGGTGCTGACCTCGCACCTGAAAACCATGCCCGCCGACCACAGCCGGTTTGGCGAGTGGCTGGCCGTGCCACGCTTAACGGGACTGCGAATGGAGCACGCCGACAGTCGCTATATTGCCGAGACGCTACATCGGCTCGCCGCGGAAACAGCCGCACGGCGAACCGGTCCGGCGGATCTGTGCGAGGCCTATCTGACGGCGGCGCTCAGGCTAACGGCACGGTTGTTTGCCGCCGGACGCGGCGACGAAGAGGATGGAGCAAGTGAAAATGAGCGCCGCCTGAACAGGCTGGCAGGCTTGGTCCACCAGCATTTCCGCTCGCATAAGCCAGCGTCCTTCTATGCGCAGGAGCTCGGAATATCTCCGACGCATCTCAACCGCATCGTCAAGCACCTCACCGGCCGCAACACCCAGTCGCTGATCAACGGCAAGCTGATCGATGAAGCCCAGCGAGAACTGCTCTTTACCCAGATACCGGTACAGGAGATCGGTTACCGGCTGGGGTTCTCCGACCCCGCCTATTTCTCACGGTTTTTCCAGACCAATACCGGCCTATCACCGCGGCAATGGCGGTTGGCACAGAACCAAAGGGCTTGAGTGGCTACCTCTCGGCACGCTTGCGCCCGGTGGAATAGCCGAGTTGCTCGGACAGTTCGTGCGCGGCGGCAAGCAGGCTATCAAGATAGGCCTGACGATTGCGTAACCCGTCTTCCTTTGGCGTGACAAGGCAGAGCGTGGCGACGCATTGACCATCGGCCTGATGCACCGGCACGGCGAAGCAATGGGTGAAGGTCTCCACCTCGCTGTTGAAGGTGAAATAGCCATCGATGGTTGCCTGCCGGACTTCGGCGATGAACCGCGCCGGATCCAGCCGCTTGCCACTTGGTACAATGAAATCGTCGGCGGGAATGAAATCGACAATCTCAGCATCGGTGAGATGCGCCACCAGCAGCCGTCCGGAAGCCGTCCACGGGATCGGCACGAGCTCGCCGATATTGGAGGAGATGCGGAATGCGCGCACGCCTTCGCGCATCATCGCAACCGTATATTTGTTGCCCTCCAGCAGGCACATCTGCGCGGTTTCGCGGGTTTCTTCCGCCAGCCGCGACAGCAAATCCTCGGATTCGCGCATTAGATCGAACTGATCGGCATAGGCCGTGCCGAGGAAATAGAGCTTGCGACCCAAAAACACGCGGCCGTCGCCACCCTGATAGTCCAGCATGCCGTGGCGCAAGAGAAGATTGATCAGCTCGTAGACGGACGAGCGCGGCGCGCCGATCTCGACGGCGATCTCGTTCGGCCGCATCGGTTGACGCTTTGTCCGCAGGAATTCGAGAATTTCGAAGGCACGATCGAGGCCCCGCGTGCGCCGCGATACGATGTCTTCTGCGCCATCGGCCATTCGATCTGTCCTCGTCAAAAAGTTAAGAGCGCGACCTTTGCAAGCCGCGCCGGGCATTTCAAGCCCTGTCCGTCCGATAGGCGATGCAATCGACTTCCACCTTGCAATCGACCATCATCCGCGACTGCACGCAGGCGCGGGCTGGCGGGTTGGCGCCGAAATACTCGGCATAGACGCCGTTAAAGCTCCAGAAATCGCGCGGATCATCAAGCCAGACGCCGACGCGGACCACGTCCTCGATACCGTATCCTGCCTCATGCAGGATGGCGATCAGGTTCTCGATGGCCCTGCGACTTTCGGCGAGGATGCCACCGCGGATGATCTCGCCGTTTTCCATTGGAACCTGGCCGGAAACATGGAGCCAGCCATTGGCTTCCACGGCACGGGCGAAGGGCAGGGGCTGTCCACCGGCACCGGTTTCGCCGGCACCATAACGCTTGATGGTCATGAGGTTTCTCTCTTTTGTCTTCTGTTTTTTGAATGGAACGGGATGCGGGCGGAAAACCGCTTCACACTTTTAACCATCCCGTTCAGTTGAAACTGGATGTCTTGAGGAACTCCGCGAGCCGCTCGGTCTTCGGCCTGACGAACATGTCCTTGGGATCGCCTTCCTCGCAGATCACGCCCTGGTTCATGAAGATGACCCGGGAGGAGACTTCATAGGCAAAGCGCATCTCGTGGGTGACGAGCAGCATGCTCATCCCGTCGGCCGCGAGCCCCTTGATCACCTGCAGCACCTCGCCGACCAGCTCTGGATCAAGCGCCGAGGTCACCTCGTCGAACAACATCAGGCGGGGGTTCATCGCAATCGCCCGGGCGATCGCCACGCGCTGCTGCTGGCCGCCGGAAAGCTGGCCGGGATAGTGATCGGCGCGGGAAGCAAGTCCGACGCGGTCGAGCCATTTTTCGGCGACCGCACGCGCCTCGTCGCGCGGCATCTTCTTCACCTTGACGAGACCGAGCATGACGTTCTGCGCCGCAGTCATATGCGGGAAGAGATTGAACTGCTGGAAGGCCATGCCGGTCAGCGCGCGCTGACGGGCGATGTCCTTCTCGCTCTTGCGCCTGCGGATAGAGCCGGTCTGCTCATAGCCGATGTCCTCGCCCTCGAGCAGGATACGCCCGCCCTGGAATTCCTCCAGCATGTTGATGCAGCGAAGCATCGTCGTCTTGCCGGAACCAGAGGAGCCGATGATCGAGATCACCTCGCCCTCATGCATCGTGCAGTCCACGCCCTTCAGCACCTCGACGGCGCCGTACTGCTTGCGCAGACCCTGTATTTCGAGAAGTACCTTGCTCATGATGATCGAGCCCTCAGGACGGAACGGCGGTCTTGCGTTCGACATATTTGCCGAACCGCTCGATGCCGTAATTGATGACGAAGTAGAGAAGCCCGGCGAAAAAATAGAACTGCAGGCTCAGGAAATTGCGTGAGATGATTTCCTGCGTGCGCAAGAGCAACTCGGCGACGCCTATGACCGAAAGCAGCGTCGAGGCCTTGACCATCTCGGCCGCCGTGTTCACCCAGGCGGGCAGGAACTGCCGTAGTGCCTGCGGCCAGAGCACGTAGGCGAATGTCTGGCGGAAGGTCAGCCCGATCGCCTTGGCGGCTTCGGTCTGCCCCTTGGGGATCGCCTGCAATCCGCCGCGCACGATCTCGCCGACATGCGACGAGCAGAAGATCGCCAGAGCCAGAACGCCGGCCTGGAACGGCCCAAGCTCGATACCGACCGTGGAGAGCACATAATAGCTGGCGAGAACCAGCACGAGCACCGGCGTGCCGCGGATGAAGTCGGTATAGGCGCGCATCACGAGCCGCAGCACCCGGTTGCCGTAAACGAGCGACAGTCCGACGAGAACCCCGAGCAGCGATCCGGCTATGATCGAGAGAAGCGAGATCGACACGGTGACGCCAAGCCCCTTCAGGATAACGAAGCGGGCGATCCAGAGCTGATCGAAGAAGGCGGAGAAATCCGTCATGGTCATCACCTCGGAACGACAAGCCGCCGCTCGACCAGACGCATCAGCGCGGCGAGCACGGAACAGGTGGAGACGTAGAGGCCCGAAGCGACGATCCACGTTTCGATGACCCGGAAGGTCTCGACATTGATCTTGCGCGCCTCGAATGTGAGTTCCGGTACCGCGATGGCTGCTGCCAGCGACGTATCCTTGAACAGCGAAATCACGGTCGAAGACAGCGACGGGAGCACGTTGCGCAGCATCAATGGCACGATGATCGAGACGCGGATCTGCATCGGCGTCAGCCCGATGGCGAGCCCGGCTTCCGTCAGTCCCCTCGGGATGGAGATGAGCCCGGCACGAAACACTTCCGCCAGATAGGCGCCGGAATAGATCGACAGGACCGCGATGAAACTCTCGATCTTGCCCAGCCGCACCCCCATCTGCGGCAGGGCGAAATAGGCAAAGAGAACCAGAACGAGGATCGGCAGGTTGCGGATGATCGTGACATAGGTCGCGGCCGGCCGCTGCACCCAGCCGTTCTTGGCAGTGAGTGCAAAGGCCACCAGAAGGCCGATGACGGCACCGATCAGGATGGAAATGAAAGCCAGGCCCAGGCTGAGCAGCAGACCCTCGAGAAGCTGGTCGAAGCTGCGCCAGACGGCGGCGAAATTGAGCGTATAACCCATGGCGGCATCCTGCCGTAGAGGGTGGAGGAAGGACGAAGGGCCAAAACCCTTCGTCCCAACGACTTGCCGTTCGGTCTTATTTGTACTCGACTGGGAAACCGATCTGCGGCGGCGTCAGGTCCTTGCCGAACCAGGTCTTGAACGACTTGGCATAGAAGTCGAACTCGACGCCGGTCATAGCCTCATGCAGCGCGGTGTTGACGAAGTTCAGCCAATCCTGGTCGCCGCGCTTGACGCCGCAGGCATAGGTCTGCGGGTTCCAGCCATAGCCGGCATCCTTGTAGCGGCCCTGGTTCTGGGTCATGTACCAGGCAAGCGACGACTGGTCGGTCGCCGCCGCATCGGCACGGCCGGATTCGAGCGCCTGATAGATCAGGTCGACGGATTCATACTGGTCGACAGTCGCCTCGGGCAGGGCGGCATGCACCATGTCCTCGGCATAGACGTTCTGCAGAACCGAAATGGTGACCGCCGAACCGGCCGCCTTCAGCGCCGCGTAGTCGGCATACTTGCCGTCAGCTTTCATCATCAGTCCGACGCCTTCCCGGTAATAGGGAATGGTAAAGGCGATCTGCTGGGCGCGTTCACCGGTGACCGTCATGAACTGGCAGGTGAGATCCACCTTGTCGGTGGTGATGTTGGGGATGCGCGCATCCGACGACTGGTTGACGTATTCGATCTTGTCGGGATCGCCGAACAGCGCCTTGGCGACGATGCGGCCCATGTCGACATCGAAACCCTGGAGTTTGTCCTCGGCGCTCTTGAAATGCCACGGCGCGTTGGTGCTGCCGGTGCCGAGCACGAGGTGGCCGCGGGCCAGAACCTCGTCGAGCTTGCTGGTCGCCTGCTGGGCGGCTGCGGGCATTGCGGAAAGGATGAAAGCGGTTGCCAGCGAAAGCGCGCTGGTGCGGAGCGAAATGATCATGATGTTCCCCTGATGAACGGTCATTTTTTGGTGTCCAGTATTATGGACAGGTGTCTGTTTTACTGGATTGACGTATTCAGCGCCAGGATGCATAAATTGTCAAGACTTGGCCGGATAGGAATCGGCGCACCAGGCGTGCAGCATTTTCTTCCGCCTGAAATTGCATCGGAAATTTTTCTTTCGGAGATCCCATGGACAAGGCCGCAGCGACGCTCCAGACCGTGAATACACCGGCCGTCCTGGTCGATCTCGATATCGCCCGGCGCAACATCGAGCGTTTTCAGGCCTATGCCGATGCGCACGGGCTGAAGGTCCGCCCGCATATCAAAACGCACAAACTGCCGGCGGTGGCGGAAATGCAGCTCAGGGCAGGGGCCGTGGGCATCACCTGCCAGAAGGTGTCCGAGGCCGAAGCGATGGTCGCCGGCAGCCTCGAGATCCGCGACGTGCTGATCACGTACAACATCCTCGGCCGGGAAAAGCTCGAGCATCTGGCGGCGCTCGCCCGCACGGTGACGCTCAGTGTCGTCGCCGACAACGAAACGGTGATCGAGGGCCTTTCGGCGGCGTTTGCCGCCGAATCCGCGCCGTTGTGCGTTCTGGTCGAATGCAATACCGGCGCCGACCGCTGTGGCGTACCGACGCCGGAAGCCGCCGCAACGCTTGCGCAACGCATCGCCAAGGCTCCGGGCCTCGTCTTCGGCGGCTTAATGACCTATCCGCCGGCAAATGGCGCGGCTGCGGTCGAATCCTTCATGACCCGCGCCAAGGCGTTCCTCGAGGCGGCCGGCATTGCAGTCCCCGTCATCACCTCCGGCGGCACTCCGTCGATGATGCATGCGGCCGAGGCACCGGTGACGACCGAATACCGCCCCGGCACCTATGTCTACAACGACCGCTCGCTGGTCTCGCGCGGCGTCTGTGGCTGGGATGACTGCGCCTTGACCGTACTCGCGACCGTCGTCTCGGTCCCCGCCGCCAACCGCGCCATCATCGATGCCGGTTCAAAGGCGCTGACCTCCGACCTGCTCGGCCTCTCAGGCTACGGCCACGTTCTTACCCGCGACGACATCGCCATCGACCAGCTCTCGGAAGAACACGGCCGCCTCATCAGCGAAGGCCCGATCAATCTGAGGGTCGGCGACAAGCTGCGCATCGTCCCGAACCACGCTTGCGTCGTCACCAACATGGTCGATGCGGTCCATATCGTGGAACAAGGAGAGATTTCCGGCCTTTGGCCGGTTGCGGCGCGCGGGCGGATTGTTTGAGGAAGACGGTAATAGCGCCCTTGGCGCATCCGCAATCTGTGCAAATTGCAGCCATCTTCGTCTCCGACTGAAAACAAAAGGAGGCCCGCTGGGGCCTCTTTTCAAATCAGACAGCTTCGTGAAAACGTAGATTTGCGCCAAGGCAGCAGACCTCAGTCCTCTTGCTCCGCCGCCGCCTTGCAGGTGGAACGGAGTATCGTGGCTAATCCGGCGAGCGACGCTGCGATGCAGATGTCGCGCGCGATCGCTCGCGTGAAAGCGGCCCGATCTGCATCGAGCCGCGCTGGCACATTGCTGTTGAGTTTACGATACCGCAGGCATCAGTAGGATTTTTGCAGGCGGTTCGTCGTCGCAGCCTTGTTACCGTCGGACTTACAAAGTTCGCGATAATCGGCCATCGCCGACAGCCCGGCATCGCGAAGCAATGCCACATCGTGCGGGCCGGCGATAACGCGATAGCCCCGATCGATCAGCTCACCGACGGAAGCGCCGGCGTTCGGCACGGTGCCCATAATCTTGCCGGAAGCAAGGATTGCATCTTCGGCCCGGCGCACGAGTTCGCGCACATCCGGATGGCTGGTCTGCTCCAGCCGGCCGATTGATCCCGCCAGATCGTTGACGCCGATGAAGATGATGTCCGCACCTGCGACGGCGGCAATCGCCGTGGCGTTCTCGACCGCCGTATAGGACTCGATCTGTACGGCGATGAGCATGTTCTCATTGGCCTTGTGGATGTAGTCCGGCTCCAGCCCGAAGGTGGAGGCGCGCACGACGCCGGCCGCATAGCCGCGAATACCGTCCGGCGGGTACCGGCAGGCTCTCACCGCCGCAAGTGCCGCTTCCGCCGTATCGACCGAGGGGATCATGACCGATTGCACGCCAGCATCGAGCACACGCTTCAGGAAGACATGATCGTTCCAGGGGATACGCACCAGCGCTGGCGAAGGCGTCGTCTCGACCGCTCGCAGCGTGTCGATGATCTCGCGGGTTTCGCCGACCCCATGCTCATGGTCGACGAGCAGGAAGTCGAAACCCACATGACCAAGGATTTCGGCATTGGTCGGCGAGCCGCCGCCGACCCAGCATCCGAAGGCGACATGACCGGCGGCAAGATGGGCTTTCAGGCGGTTGGTTGTGTACATGAGCAGGGAGCCTCGATTTTGATTGGGAGATGAGGGCATGGAGAGAAATCACCCTCCATGCCGATGTCTATAGGTCTCAGCCTCCGGCGCGGACGCGCTGGATTGTGTCTTTGAGCGCTTTCACCAGTTCCGGGTTTGCGGAAGCGGCAAACTTGTCGGCAACCGGTTTGGTATTCTCACGGAAGCGAGCGATTTCCTCGGGCGGCAGCCTGGTCACCGTCATGCCCGAAGCAGCAAGCGCCTCGACGGCTTTTGCATCCGCATCGCGGGAGAGCTGGCGCTGGAAGGTCGCCGCCTCGCTTGCTGCTGCCTGAAGCAGATCCTTCTCGTCCTGGTCCAATTGCTCCCATAGCGACTTGGAGAACAGCAGCACCATCGGATTGTAGGTGTGACGGGTCAGGGTGATGTATTTCTGGACCTCGTTGAGCTTCGCCGTCAGGATGCTCGGCGCCGGGTTTTCCTGACCATCGACTGTTCCGGTTTCGAGCGCGGTATAGACCTCCGGGAAGGGCATGGGCACGGCGTTGGCCCCGAGCGCCTGGAACATTTCCAGATAGATCGGCGATTGCACGACGCGGATTTTCAGGCCTTCAATGTCGTCGACTTTTTCGACCGGGCGGCGGCTGTTGGTCAGGTTACGGAAACCGAGTTCCCAATAGGCAAGAACGACAAGGTTCTTTTCCGCGAGCTCACCGGCAAAAGTCTTGCCGACCTCACCGTCCATCACCGCATCGGCTTCCTTGGTGTTTTCAAACAGGAACGGCAGATCGAGCAGAGCGAAATCGGGCGCGAGGCTCGCCATCAGGCCGGCATTCATGACCGACATCTGCAGCAGACCGCCCTGCAGCGAAGCGACCGACTGAAGGTCGCCGCCGAGCATGCCGGCCGGAAACACTTTGACGTCGATCTTGCCACCGCTCTTTTCCTTGACGATCTCGGCGAACTTGCGCTGGCCGATCACTAGCGGCGAGCCTTCCGCGCCGGCGCTGGCGAAACGGATGGTCTGTTCGTGGATTTCGGCGCTTGCCGCAAGCGGCGAGACCGAAGCCAGCATGAGGCCGGCCATGAGTGTCATGAGAGTTTTACGCATATCGCTTCCTCCTTGTTACGATGCGAAATTTCTGAAAATCAACGCCCCAGCCAGGCGGCGGGTACGGTGACGAGTTCGGGAAAGGCGATCATCAGCGCCAGCACGACGAGCTGCGCGACCATGAAGGGCGTGACACCCCTGATGACGGTTTCCATATTGATTCGTGAAACGCCGGCGACGACATTGAGCACAGTGCCGACGGGCGGCGTGATCAGGCCGATGGAATTGTTGATAATGAACAGCACGCCGAAATAGATCGGGTCGATTCCGGCTGCCTGAACCACCGGCACCAGCACTGGCGCAAGGATGAGGATGGTCGGCGCCATATCCATCGCCGTGCCGACGATGACGACGATGATCATGATCATCAACATCAGCAATTTCGGACTGTCCATGAAGGGTGAGAGCAGCTCGACCACCTGTCCGGGCAGGTCGGCGATGGTGATCAGCCAGGCCGAAACGAGGGCCGCGGCAACGAGGAAGATGACGACGCTGGTCACCTTGGCGGAAGAGACGAAGACCGCATAGATCTGGCCGAGGCGTAGTTCGCGGTAAACGCAGGTGGCGACGAACAACGAATAGACGGCGGCGACCACGGCGGCCTCGGTCGGTGTGAACAGGCCGAATTTTAGGCCGAAGATGATGATGATTGGCAGGCCGAGCGCCCACAGGCTTTCCCGAAATGCGATCAGCCGCTCCGTCGCGGTGGCGCGCGGTCTCAGTTCGATCTGTTCCTTGCGCACCATGATCCACCAGGCAACGGCAAGGCCGGCACCGATCATCAGGCCCGGCGCGATGCCCGCCATGAAAAGCTTGGAGATCGACAGATTGGCGGTGACGCCGAAGAGGATGAAAGCGATGGAGGGTGGGATAATCGGCCCGATGACCGACGCTGAGGCCACAAGGCCGGCCGAGCGCGCTTTGTCATGCCCGGCCTTGACCATCATCGGTACCAAGAGCGCCCCGAGTGCCGCCGCATCAGCAACCGCGGAACCCGACAGTGCCGAAAGAACACAGGCCGCGATGATCGCCACATAGCCGAGCCCACCACGCACATGTCCAACCAGCGTCAGGGCAAGCGCCACGATCCGTTTCGACAGGCCGCCGGTATTCATCACCTCGCCCGCCAGCATGAAGAAGGGAACCGCAAGCAGCGTGAAACTATCCGTGCCGCTCACCAGGTTCTGCGCCAGGATCTGCGGATCGAACATGGCGAGCTGCACCATCAGGGCCACCCCGCAAATGAGCAGCGCATAGGCGATGGGCATACCGATTGCCATGGCGGCGAGAAGCGAGGCGATGAAAACGAGAATCGTCATTGCGGACCAACCTTTGCCGACGATGCCCGGGATCACATCCGGTCAGATCGCGGCTGCAAGCTCTGAAGAGGCACCGGTGCGGTACCAGGAAAATCGGGACGTGCCGGCTCAGCGTGGCGGCATACCGCTGCCGGAGGGCGGCAACGCGCTGATATCAAAATCCTCTTCCGACTCTCTAACCCCGATCAGTTCCTCATCGCTCATCCGTCCACTAAGCGAACGGATGAGCGAAAGGCAGAACCAGCCGGCGGCAAGCACGGTGAAGATCAGCACCGGCACGAAGAACCAGGCCTGCGACACGCCCATGACCGGCGTCGTCATGCCCAGATTGATCCCTGCCTGACGCCAGGTGCCCGAGAAGATCAGCCACGTCGTGTAGAGCATCAGCAGGTTGGAAAGTGCAAAGCAGGCGATACGCCCCTTGCGCGAGAGCCGGCGCACCAGTGTGTCGACGCCGAGATGGGCCTGTTCGAAGAGCGTCACAGCCGCGCCGAGAAACACCATCCACACGAACAGAAGCCGCGACAGCTCATCCGACACCGAAATGCCGGTGTTGAGCGCGTAGCGTAGCACGACATTGCCGAACACCAACACGAGCATGACCGCCAGGCAGGCGGCGATGACGAATTGCATCGGGTTCAGCAGAAACTTGCGGATCGCTATCAAGAGTGCCTCCTCCAGGAACGGCCGCCACATGACTATGCGTATCGTTGCCGACCGCACAGCCGCCTCCCGGCAGCCTTGCTTGATGTAAGCGCATACATAGCAGTTTCACATGCATTGTCAATCAAATGTAAAGAGGCTGGAAAACAACTGGAAAAATGGTCTGTAAGCGTATACATATCTAATCGATTGAGGAACGAGGAGAACTCATGGCGCGTGGAGCAAAAGACGGTAACGGGCATTCGGGACCGCGAGCGCTGGATGTGGCGGCGCTGGCCGGCGTTTCTACGGCCACCGTCTCACGCGCCTTCAATGCTCCGGAAAAGGTCGTCCCCGAGATTCGCGAAAAGGTTCTCCAGGCAGCGGCCGAACTCGGCTGGATGCCGCATCCGGCCGGTGCCGCACTGGCGAGCCGGCGCACGTGGCTTGCCGGCGTGCTCATCCCGACGCTCGACAACGATGTCTTCGCCTCGCAGGTCGGCGCATTGCAGACGCGGCTCTCGGCCGATGGTGTCACCGTCCTGATCGGCTGCTCCAACTACGACGCCGACCAGGCCGCCAATCAGGTGCGCACCATGCTGGCGCGCGGCGTCGAGGCGCTCGCCATCGTCGGCGAATCTCATCGGCCCGGGATGTTCGAGACCATCACGGCGCGCGGCGTGCCGTACGTGGTGACCTATTCCCATCGCCCCGGCTCCCCACATCCCTGCGTCGGATTCGACAATGCCGCCGCTTTCCGCCGCATTGCTCGACACCTGCTCGATCTCGGGCATCGTGATTTCGCCCTGATCCATCAGCCGTCGATCGATAACGACCGTGTCGTCGCCCGCCTCAAGGGCTTGCGCGAGACGCTGGCCGAAGAAGGGCTGGCACTCAGGCCGCAGCATGTGCGCGAGGGGCCTTCGAGCATCGTTTTCGGCCGGCAGAGCCTGCGGGCAATCATGGAGGCGCCCGGGCCGCGCCCGACTGCGGTGATCTGCGGCAACGACGCACTGGCAATCGGCGCGCTGATCGAAGCCCGCGTCCTGGGGCTGCGTGTACCGGACGAGCTTTCGATAACGGGTTTCGACGACGCTGCGATGGCCGAGCAAACCGATCCACCCCTGACAACCATGCGCGTCGATAACGCCGAAATCGGCAAGCAAGCGGCAGACTATCTCCTGGCCTGCCTGAGCGGCAAGATTCCTGCCCGTCCGGCACCACTTGAGAGCCGCCTGATCCCGAGAGCCTCGACGGGCCCCGCGCCGCGACTGTAACTCGGGTCTGTGGCTCAGCGCCAAGGGTTGAGCCCGCTGCGACAACGATCTGGAACTGCATAAACTGAAAGCGAAATGGGGTCGCGATCGCCGCCGGCCGCCACTTTGACGTCGAATTTTGTTTGAATATCAACATATTGCCTCCAACAGCGAGGGGCAGCCTTCGGTTCCGGTTCACAATCCTGTTCAATCCGCGGACCCACGCCACTTCGCGTTTGACCGTCAACGCCTCTGCCTACTGGATTCGCATTTCAGCGGGGACTATCCAATTCGCGCAATGTTCTCACATCCAGTATTGCCGCCAATTGACAGGGGAAAGCCGATACCGAAGATGCCGCAGCTGCGAGCACTGTATGCTCGCCAATCGAAAGGAATTGAATATGGAACGGCGTGACTTCCTGAGGGGGCTGGCCTTGCTTGCCGCCTGTCCGCTCTGCGTCAAAACCACTTTTGCAGCGGAAGGCGTCCATTGGAGTTATGAAGGTGAATCGGGTCCTGAGCATTGGGGTTCGTTGAGCAAGGACAACAGCGCTTGTGCGGCCGGTTCGCAGCAATCGCCGCTCGACATCAGGGGTGCGGTCAAGGCTGATATTCCAGACCTTGCGACCGACTGGAAGAGCGGCGGCACGATCCTCAACAACGGGCATACGATCCAGGTGAAAGCGGCGCCCGGCGGCACGCTCCGTCGCGGCGAAAAGACCTATGAACTGGTGCAATACCATTTTCACGCGCCGAGCGAACACCTGATCGAGGGAAAGTCCTTCCCGATGGAGGTGCATTTCGTCCACAAGCACGTCGAAACGGGGGCGCTTGGCGTATTGGGCGTTTTCCTTGTTCCTGGAGCCCCCAATACGACCTTTGCCAGCCTAGCGGCCGCTTTTCCGCAAAAGGCCGGTGAGGAGGTCACATTTGACGGGGTAGATCCGACCGGGTTGCTGCCGCCCTCACTCGCATATTGGGCCTACGAGGGCTCGCTGACGACACCGCCCTGCAGCGAAATCGTTGACTGGATGGTGGCGATGAACCCAATCGAGGTGGACGCTGCCGATATCAAGAAGTTCACTGCACTGTACTCGATGAATGCGCGGCCGGCGCTTACTGCCAATCGCCGCTATATCCTGAGCTCCAGCTAAGTTCTCAAAGCAGGGCGCGGGCGGTTTTCCACCCGCGCCCTGCTTCCTTCTGCACGAAGATAGAGTTGACGGACACTCGGTCGCAGTCGTTACCCGCTGACGCTTGCAGTCTGCGAATGCATCCCGCCCGGCTGGGAAATTCCTGCCAAAGCTTCTCCGGCGGCCCCGTTGGCGCCCGAAGTTGCCAGATCTCCAAGCGACAGTATGCCAACGAGACGTTTGTCTCGGTTGATCACGGGAAGACGCCGGAGTTGCTGATCGCCAAGGTTTTCCAGCACGTCGTGGGTATCGTCGTCCTCATAGCAGTATTTTACTTCGCGGGACATGACGTCGGCGATCCTAGATTGCGGCCCCATGCCTTTGGCCACCGCGCGCACGGCAATATCACGATCGGTGATCATTCCCACCAGGCGGTCGTTGTCGCGGACGGGAACAACCCCCGCGTCGATTTCCGCCATGATTGACGCTGCTTCCTGGATCGTTTGGTCGGGGCTTGCAATGCGAACATCACGCGTCATAGCTTCACTAACTCTCATCGCTTCCTCCTGTTTTGGGTGCCCTATCTCCTGCAACACGCGGCCTTCGAAATTGTTCCCGTCTTTGAGCTTGCAGGAAATAAAACTCAGAGCGTGTCTGAGGACGAAATGAAAAACGAAAGACCTATTGACCCAACTCTAAAGGTTGACCCGTGACAACGATCTGAAAACGCTGCAAAAAATGAATAGGAGTGGGGGACGTTCGGCGCCCGGCGTTACCCCACCTCTGCATTAAATTGCGTCTGAGATCGTGCTCCACCGGCGAGAGGCCAGCCGTCGGTTCTGTGGCGCAATTTGCTGATCAAGCTGTCGCGGTCAAAGTTTGGCCGAATTCACCCTTACAGTCCGGGCTCCGCCTCAACGCTTTGTGACGCCAAAGAACGATTGATGCAGCAGGCGGCAAGAAGGCATTGGGGAGCTGGCACCGTCAAGGAGAGTGGCAGACGAAGGCTGATCGCCGAGGGGTGTTTATGTCGAATACACGCGACCGGCAGTTGGATGGGCTGCGAGCCATTGCCGTCACGATGGTGCTGTACGCACATTTTTTCGCCACGGACGGGTCCCAATGGGGTCACCTCGGCGTGCGTCTGTTCTTCGTGCTCAGCGGATTTCTGATAACACGGCTGCTTTTGGATGCGCGCGGCGCCGACCGGTACCAACCAACTACTGCATTGAAATCATTCTATATACGTCGCGCACTGCGCATATTTCCTCCCTATTTCGCCATGTTGGGCTTCATCTGGATTGTCAATCTCGAAGGCGCCCGAGGTAACCTGATGTGGCACGCGCTCTACCTGTCGAACTTCTGGTATGCCCTGCAGGATGAGTGGACGCCTTGGGTTCTGTGTCACACATGGAGTCTGAGCATCGAGGAACAGTTCTATATCGTCTGGCCGCTGGTGATCCTGCTGGCGCCCCGCCACATGATTGAGCGGATTTGCATCGCCGTCATTGCATGCTCGTTGGCATACCGCTTCTTCTGGCCCGTGACCGGGACGCCGTCTCTCATGCGTGATCTGCTGCCTTCAGCGTCGATGGACGCGCTGGCATCGGGGGCGCTGCTGGCCGCTTATCGAGCCAGAAGTCCGTCCTGGCCGCAATGGATGAGGCTGAGCTGGATGCCGTTTGCCGGTGCCTTTGTCATCCTGCTGTGGCTGAAATCGACACCGATGACGCCAACGCTTGAGTGGGCAACCTGGATCGGCATCGAGGTTCTGCCCCTCGTACCACTTACAATGCTTGTGGGATGTTGTTCGGCGGGCCTTGGAGGATATCTCGGCCGGCTGGCCGAGCTCCCGCCGCTGACTGCACTGGGGCGCATCAGCTATGGCGTCTACCTTTTCCACCCGATCGTGCTCTCCCTGGTGGTCAAAGCTCAACCCTGGATTCCCGTCAATGTTTCGCAGCAGGGTCCCGGACGGTTTGTGGTCGCGGGCGCAGCCACAGTGATGCTTGCCTCGATTTCCTGGTCGGTCTTCGAAAAGCGGCTCAATCTGCTCAAACGCCACTTCCCCTACGCCGCTCCTCGAGACCGCAGCCCTGCAGCATCATTCGCGCATGCGGGCAATCCGGTTGAGGTGGTTCACGGCAGAAGGGACCATCCGTCCGTGATTCATGCACGCGCCAATCGCGGCGACGTTTTTCAAACCTCCGATCTTCAATAAACACGCGAGCTGAACCATGCCCGTTCCACTGGTCTCCGTCCTGCTGCCTGTCTACAATGGCGAACCCTATCTGGCTGCAGCGCTTGAGAGCATCCTGCGCCAGGATCATGGGCGCCTGGAGGTCATCGCAATCGACGATGGCTCGACGGACCGCTCGCTGGAGATCCTGCAGCGGTATCGAAAGGCCGACGATCGTATTTCCATTGTCTCTCGGGAGAACCGCGGCCTCATTGCGACATTGAACGAGGGCTTGGCCATCGCGAAGGGCGACCTTATCGCCCGGATGGACGCCGACGACATTGCCTATCCGAGGCGTTTTTCCCGTCAGGTTTCATTGTTTATGCAGCAGCCTGAGCTTGCGATCAGCGGCACGGGCATCGATCGCCTTCTCGGCAATCGAATGGTGCGCGGTACGCCCAATCCGATCTATCAGTCGGGAAATTGGCACATATTGTCGATGTTCTTCACCATCTTCATGCACTCGACCGTGATGTATAACCGGCGGGTCATACCGGACGAGATGCTGGTCTATGACGCCAGCTATGTGCATGCGGAAGACTTCGATCTGTTCAGGCGGATTACCGGCCGCTTTCCCGCAGCGATGATCGATGAGAGCCTGGTTGCCTATCGTATCCACGACGACAGCGTCACCAACAAGCATAAGCGGTTGATGCGTCAAACGCATCTGAAGATTGTCGCGGAGAACCTCGAGCGCGAATCTCTTATCGACGATCCCGATGCCCTGCGCGACATTGGTGTCGCGGTAACGTCCGATACCACGCGACGGGCGGCCGAATTCATTCTCTCGCTCGAAGCGAAAATCTCCGCTCGCCCCGCGGCGGCGCGGTCCAGCTATGAGGACGGCGCCCTGTGTTTCTTTTATTTCCTTTACCAGCTCATCAACGATGCGGAGCAGCCACAGCTGACGCATGAGTTTCTGACTCGGACAGGAAAATGGGGGCTCATTCGACGCCGGGAGCGATACGGCCTGCGCGCCGGTACTTACGCGCCGTGGTGCAGTCGTCTCTCACTTGCGGCAACCAGGCGGCTCGATGCGCTGTCGCGGTACTTTGAGTCCGTGCCTGCCGCCACCGTGCTGCCGCAGCATGGGCTTGGTTAGCATGGCTCCGGAACGTCGCGAAATCGTGCAAGAGCGCGCCCGGGCCATTGCCGCCGCTCCGTCATCTGCTGAGCGACGCGAACCGCTGGCGAGCTTCATTGTCTGCACGCGAAACCGCTCCGCGGCTCTGGAGGCCTGCATCAGATCGATTGAAAGAGCCTGCCGGTCTCATGCCACGGTCACGAGCGAGCTCGTGGTGGTCGACAACGGTTCAACGGACGACACGGCCGAACGGTTGATCCGTATCGCCGCGACGTCAAATCTTGCGATTACGCTTGTAACGGAGCCGCGTCCGGGCCTGGCCGCCGCCCGCAATGCAGGAATGGAACGGTCGCGCGGCCGGATACTGATCTTCATCGATGACGATTGCGAAGTCGACTGTCATTACCTGCAAGATTTGGAGCGGCATTACGCGACTGGCGAGCGGTGTATCATCCGCGGCGGTCGCGTCGAACTCGGCAGCCCGCTCGATTTCCCCTTTACAATCAAGCGGTCGCAGGCGCGCGAGCGTTTTACCCCCGATGTTCATCCTGGCGGCTTCATATTGGGCTGCAACATGACGATGCATCGTGAGATTGCACTTCAGGTCGGCCATTTCGATGAGCGGCTTGGAGCTGGCAGCGCCCTGAAGTCGGCCGAGGACACGGACTACCTGGTACGGGCTTTTCAACTCGGCATCCCGATTGAATATGTTCCCGACATGACCGTCCTTCACTATCATGGTCGAAATACCCGCGAGGCGATCGAAAGACTTCACCGAGACTACAGCCTTGGGAATGGAGCGCTTTGCCTGAAACACATTCTCAAGGCTCCCTGGCTGCTTCGTCATTTTTGCTGGTCCATGAGGTCTGCGTGGCGGGAACTTTTTGGCGGCCCCCGATTCGATCCTGAGGTTTCTCTGTCCCACTGGCCAATCGTGCTCATGAATTTGCTCGGAGCGGCCAAGTTCGCGCGCCTTGCCATAACCAGGCGGGCGCAGCCCCCGGAAGTAACCCAGATCAAACAGGCGACTCGTTCGCTGAGGTGATATCAATCATGTTGAAATTCCTCCTGCCGGGCCTTGAAGTACTACGCAGCACGCTGGGTCGACAGTGGCGCCTGCTTGCGGCTGTCGTTGTTCTGGGGCTGGGCAGCGCCGTGCTTGAAGGCACAGGCATTGGTCTCATTATCCCGATGCTCAGCATCATTGCCGGTCAAAAGGATGACGCGGGCGTAGGCGGACTATCTGCCGTCTTCGAACAGGTGGGATCGGGCTTCGACGATGGCGAACGATTGATGGTGATCTCCGTTGCCGTCCTCGCATTGATCACCCTGAAGAACATTCTGGCATTTGCGAATACCGTCCTTACCAACTTCATCTACGGCAAAGCCAGCCATGCCATACGAAGCGCGCTCGCGGATCAGCTCTTGCGGGTTGGGTACCCATTTTTCCTGCAACAAAGCCCCGGGCGATTGCTGAACATTATTTCCAACGAGTCCTGGCGTGCGTCGGATGCGATGCAGACTGTCCTTGGCGCAATCGTGAACGCATCGGCCGCCGTCATTCTGCTCGTCTTCCTGCTGCTCCTGTCATGGCAGATGACGTTGTGCGTCGCGCTCGGCCTCGTGCTCGTCCAGCTTGCGCATGCGGTCCTGTCGGCCAGCCTCAAAAATCCGAGCCGTACTGTCACATCCCTCAACAGCGAACTTGCCGCCAGAATGCTCCACCTCGTTCACGCCGGACGGCTCATCCGCGTGTTCGGGCAGGAACCGCGAGAAAAGGCCGTCTTCGATACTGCATCGGACGCAGTTCGAAAGGCAGGCTTCGTCCTCCAAACCCGGCAGGGCGCTCTGCCGCCACTGACTGAAGTGCTGCACTCGGCTCTGTTTCTGGCAGCGGTCGTGAGCGCATGGGCATTGGGAGTGACGTTTCCCGTTATTGTGGCGTTCGTCGTCCTGCTCTACCGGTTGCAGCCGCATATCCGCGCCCTGCAGTTGGCGTGGAGCCAAATACAGGGCTGGAGTGGCTCTTTGGAAGAGGTGCGATGGCTGCTCGATTCGTCAGACAAGCCGCCACCGCCGGCCGGCGACGAACCGGCTCGGGGCTTGCGCCAGCAGATCAAATTTGACCGCGTGACATTCAAGTACCCCGGCTCAGACGCACGGCCTGGCGTGCTGCGCGCCGCAACATTTGAAATCCGGAGCGGCTGCTCGACCGCCATCATCGGTCGATCGGGCGCCGGAAAGACGACGATCGTCAATCTTCTGTGCCGGTTTGTTGAGCCCGATCAGGGCCATATTCTGATTGACGGGATGCCTCTGAACAGAATCGATCCGGCCGAATGGCGAAGCCAGATTGCCCTTGCCAGCCAGGATCTTGAACTGGTGGACGGCACTATTCTGGAAAATATCACCTATGGTCAGCGTGCTTCGACAGCCGATGCGGAGCATGCCGCCCGGCTTGCCGAGGCGCACGAATTTGTCGAGAAACTACCCCAAGGCTATGAAACGATCGTCGGCTATCGTGGCGCAAGTCTGTCGGCCGGGCAGCGCCAGCGGATAGCGCTGGCAAGAGCCTTGGTGCGGGATCCCGAGATCCTCATTCTCGACGAAGCCACAAACGCCATGGACGGCCTGTCGGAAGCAGCAATCGTCGAGACCTTGAGGTCGAGGGCCGGTCGCCGCACGACCATCGTGATCAGCCACCACCGCAGCACGATTTCGTTCTGCGACGACGTCGTCATCCTCGGCGAAGGCCGCGTGACGAACCAGGCTCCGTTTGCCGACGTCGCCTCCTTGAGCATGGACCAGCTCTACGAGCACGAAATGGACGAAACACGTCTTTCTTCGCGCTAGCGGTAGACGCTCTTTCTCGGGAACCCGTGGGCGCAACAGGCCCCCGGCGGCGTTGGCAATACCGCTACGCTCCGGTTACGGTCAGGACGACGATTTCCTCTTGGTGTCCCGCTGCTTCAAACTCGACGACATCGCCGGGGCCTGCCCCCTCCAGCGCTCGCGCAAGAGGCGATGTCCAGGCAATTGCGCCGGCCGCGGGATCGGCCTCATCCTCGCCGACGATGTGAAGCTGTTTGGCCTTGCCGCCGCGTTTGATGGTGACATGGGTTCCAAACGCGACCGCCGGCGGCGTCGCGATGGGTTCGACGATCTCCATGGTGGCATGACGTGCATGCCAGTATCGAAGGCCCCGCTTGAGAGCGGCGAGCGTATCGCTGTCTCCGCCTGCTTCAACCTGTTGGCTCAGCGTTGCGATCGCGTGTTCGATCTGACGCGCGCCGTTCGGCGTTACGAGATTGCGGGCCGCGCTGATTGGACGCTCGGGCAGGGGCGGGGGAGGGGCGTCGTCGATTTCTCGCGTAAATGCTGGGTTCATGATTTTCTCCTCCCATAGGAACGCATAATACGCTTTTGCGTTCGATTTTGGCGGCTTGAAAAAGGAACGGCCACGGAATTTCCCTGAGCCTGACAACCTCAGCCGTCGAGGGGTCGCCCTTCCGACTGCAATATCCTCTTTTTCAGCTTGGTGCGGCGATCCCGAATGATGTGATCGACCTTTCCGGCAAGCACGTGATCCGGTTCACTCTCCGCCGCTTCCTTCAAGAGCAGCGTCAAACGCTTCAGTTCCGTCTCGTCGAGATGTTCTATGCCCATGAAGCGATTTTCCGCATCGCTGGTAAGGATCAGCTCGTCGAGTTTCGCTTGAACCGCCCTGCTGTCCCGGTTCTGCGAGTTTTGCAATACGAAGACCATCAGAAAGGTGATGATCGTCGTTCCCGTGTTGACGACGAGTTGCCACGTCTCTGAAAAGTCGAAAAATGGACCGGTAGCGGCCCAGACGATGATACCGGTGACGGCAATGACGAACGTGGCCGGCTTGCCGGTCAATTCGGCGACGCTTCCGGAAAATCTGGAAAAGAAGCTGGGCTTCTCGGGCATGGTTTTCCTCCCTTGGGAATAGGCATGTCAGAAATTCCCGGTGGCGGCGGAAGTTCCGGTCGTCGCCGTCCAGTCATCAAATAGAATCTGCGGCGTGGCGTTTCTCCGATGATACGAGCAGGCGTGTTGGCAAACAGTGTTCATTGGGACACCATGAAAATTCAATGTACGCGCCACATGAGCGGCTGCGCTGCCTGCGGGCCCTCGACGTGGTAGGATACACGGCTGTCGCTTGATCGACGATCGAAAGGGTGGGCAGAGATATGGAGAGGCGGCTCACCGCGATACTTGATGCCGATGTGGTCGGCTATAGCCGCCTCATGGGAGAGGATGAGGGCGGCACGCTGGCCCGACTGAAGGCCTGCCGCCGCGAGTTGGTCGATCCCGCCATAGAAGAGTTCCACGGCCGGATCATCAAGCTCATGGGTGATGGTGCGCTGGTTGAGTTCGCGAGCGTTGTTGACGCAATCCAGTGTGCCGCCGTGATCCAGCGGAAAATGGCCAGCCGCGATCAGGGCGTATCCGAGACACAGCGGATTCAGTTTCGCATCGGCGTCAATCTCGGTGACATCATTGTCGAAGGCGATGACATTTACGGCGACGGCGTCAACATAGCCGCCCGCCTGCAGGGGCTGGCCCAGCCAGGCGGCATCTGCATATCCGGCACAGCGTTCGATCACGCGGTGCACAAGGCCGATGTCGGCTTCTCAGTTCTCGGTGAGCAGCATCTGAAGAACATTGCCGACCCGGTTCGCGTCTATCGCATTCTGCTCGACCCCTCGCAGGCAGGAAAGGTCGTTGCCGCAACGCGCCTTCCCGGCCGACGGGCTATGATCCTGGCAACGGTCGCAGCGCTGCTGATCACGGCCGCCGCAATTGTCTTCGCAACGCAAGGGCCGTTTGCGCCGCAACGGCTATCCGTCGCGGTGTTGCCGTTCGTCAATTTGAGTGGCGACCCCGGCCAGGACTATTTCACCGATGGCATTACCGATAACCTGATCACCGATCTCGCCAAGCTTTCGGACCTTGACGTCATCGCCCGCAATTCGGTGTTCGCCTACAAAGGCAAGGCCCGCGTTCCGGCCGACATCGGCCGCGATCTCGGTGTCCGCTTTGTCATCGAGGGCAGCGCGCAGCGGACCGGCGATCAAATCCGCGTCAATGCGCAGCTCATCGATGCCGCAAGCGGCGACCATCTGTGGGCGAACCGATTTGACCGCGCCGCGGGAGGTGTATTCACGTTACAGGACCAAATGAGCCGGCAGATCGCCGAAGCGCTCGGCCTGGAGCTCACTCAGTCCGACACTGAGCGGATTGCCCGTCCGCCGACTGCGAATCTCGAAGCATACGACTACTACCTGCGGGCCGAGCAGGCGGCGCGCACCGGCCGGCGGTCCCGGATGCTTGAGGCACTGGCGCTCTTTGATAAGGCCGAGGCGCTCGACCCCAGTTTTGCAGATGCCTTCGCAGCCGACGCTCGGGCCACGGCTTATGTCTGGCGAAGCGCCTACGACGACGTGCTACAAAGCGCATTGGCGCGAAAAAGGGCCTACGACAAGGCGAGCCGCGCCCTGGCGCTTGATCCCGACCTGTCATCGCCTTACGCCGTTCTCGCCGTCATGCAGGTCGTGGACCGCCGCTACGAGCAGGCGATCGCTACGGCGCAGCAGGCCGTGTCGCTTGGGTCCGCCGATGCCGAAGCGCAAATGGCCGTTGCCTACGTTCAATTGTTTTCCGGTAACCATGCCGAAGCCGCAGCGGCCGTCGAGACGGCGCTGAGATACGATCCGAACCTCTCCGCCGTCGATCGGCTCACGGCAGGTCTGGTCTTTTTTCTGCTGCGCGAAAACGCGAAGTCCATCGACAATTTCGAACGCGCTCGCGATGGTTCGCCGGGCAACGGCGATTTCGCTACGCCGCTTGCTCTGGCCTATGTCCGGGCCGGTCGTCTTGATGACGCCCGCGCGGTTGTCGCCGATGGTCTGCGCCTTTTCCCCCGAAGCGATTGCCTGGCGGGCTGGCGGCTCAGCCTTGGCCATTTCCGCAACGAGCGGGATCTCGCCTCCATCCTCGATGCCCTGCGCGAGGCCGGCCTGCCCGAATGGCCGTTCGGCTTCAAGGGAGACGAGCGTAATCGGCTGCACGGTGACGAGATCGCAAGCATCGTCGTTGGCAAACTCCTGCGGGGAAAGACCGAGCCCTCGGGAAGCCCGGCACTCATGCAGATCGAACCGGACGGCAAGGCGGCATTCCGCTCGATGACGCAGATGATGACCGAGAGGGTCTTCGTCGACAGGGACATGCTCTGCGAGCAAAGTGAAAATGCATTCGGTCAGGCCGATTGCGGTCCGGTCTATAGGCGAACGAAGCCGTCCGGCGAAACCGGCTACACCTACGCCAACTCCAGCAAGGTCTTTCACTTCTCGCCGGCGAAATAGACGCGATCCAGTCGAGGTTAGTGATACTGATCCAGTTCGAGAACGGCTGCGACCTTTGGCCAGTTGCCGTCGGCCTTCGGTACTTCCGCGGCCGCGTGGGTGGCGAACCACTCCGCAGCGTCCTTGGCGTAGATCAGGTAGAGCTTGCCGTCGATGATCTTGAAGGCTTCCGGATCGATATTGATCGTGACCGACCCGAACGCAACCTCGCCCGCACAGTAGCCGCCGTATTGAGGCGCATATTTGGTTGGCTCGCTGATGAACATTTCGCGGTGTTTCGCATTGGCGAAATGCCACGGCGTTCCCAGCCATTCGTAGGAGAATGTCTCGGAGCCCTTCACCGGCTTGCCTTCGGTGAAGTAGGCGACCGCGTCGTATCCCATGATCGCCACGCCGCCGAAGTAGCCCGTGTTCACCGAGTCGTCGGCGAAAGCCGATGGTCCGCCGGCGGCCGCTGCGCCGACCAGGACGAACAGCGCCACAGAACCTCGAATGCCTCGCGCGAAACCGCTTTTGGTCATTGCATCCATTTGTGCCTCCTGCTCAATCGTGGATTTCCATGCACTTCGCGTAATCTTGCTCGCCGAGGAAGCTGGCCGGAGGGCAGGTCGCGCCATGCCGCTTGAACAGCCGGACGATGTCCGTGTTGCCCTTCCAGAATGCGCGGGTGATCGGCGTGTAGCCGTGAACCTCTGCATGGCCGACATCGGCTCCCTCAGCGAGCAGAAACGTGGCGAGAGCGACGTGGTTTTCCTCCCCGGCAACCATCAGCGGCGTGACACCCGCTTTATTGGCTGCGTCGTCGAGCGTCGCCCCGCGGCCAATAAGCAGCTTGCTGATCGGCAAGCTGCCGGAATAGGCCGCGGCATGAAGCGGCGTAAAGCCGCCCGAGTTGCGCGCCATAACGTCGGCACCTTTGCCGATCAGCAATTCGGCTATGGCGACTTGGTTTGCGAGAGCGGCGTTTATGAGGGGCGTTGCTTGGTCGCGTGTCCGGCTGTCCACAGCTGCACCCGCGGCCAGAGCCTGCTCGACGGCGGCGGTTTCTCCAGCTGCGACGGCGTCGAACAAGGGATCACCCGCGGCCGCCATTGTCGCCGCGAAAATCAATGCTACCGATGCCAGCAACCCGCGCATGACCGGACCTTCGAGGTTGCTTAAAAATAACATGGGCCCCGGATTTTGGCTAGGCAGCGTCTCAGGGGATGCTGCACCGACGACAGGCTGCGGAGTGTCGCGCAAATTCAGGGGCGGCCTCATAAACGTGATCGACCCATCTATTGACTTGGACAGACTTTCGATTTACGACTGACGAAAATCAAAATTCGTCAGTCGTAAATCGAAAGTCTGTCCAGATGGATGATATTGCCGACACCCTCGAAGCCACGCGGCAGGAAAACATCACCCGAATCCTCGATTCGGCGGAGCGGCTTTTCCGGCACTATGGGTACTCCAAGACCACCGTCGCCGATGTCGCGCGTGATCTTGGCATGTCGCCGGCCAACATCTACCGTTTCTTTGCCTCGAAAACTGAAATTCACCAGGCGGTCTGCGGCCGCATGCTCGCGGGCAGTTACCAGCAGGCCCTTGAAATCTCCCGTCTGCCGATCAGTGCCGCCGACCGTTTGCGCCGGTACCTCTATACGCAGCATCAGCTTGTTCTGACGGCCATGCTCGACCAGGAGAAGGTGCATGAAATGGTCGTCGTTGCCATCGAGCGCGACTGGCATGTCATCGAGAAGCATATCGACCGGATACAGGAACTCGTCGAAGAGATTATCCGGCAGGGCATTCAGGCTGGCGAATTTGCCGAGCAGGACGCTGCTGCCGCGTCTCGCTGCTTCGGGGCGGCGACGGTCAACCTGTGCCACCCGCAGATGGCGGCGCAATGCCTCAGCAAGCAGAACCGGGCAACGCCGGAAGAGCTCGTCGAATTTGCCATCAAAGCCTTGAGATAAACGGAAGCCCTGGCGGCGCCGTTTGAAATTGTTTGTTTTTCAGGATTACGAAAATGTCGTCGATCAGTCATAGCTGTACCCGGATGTCGTCCTTCACTTTTCTGGCTGCCGCGCTCCTTGCACTCGCCGCCTGCTCGGAGGAGAAGGCCGAGACCAGGGAGATCCTCCGCCCGGTCAAGGTGGTTGAGATCGCGCAGGCGAACGACACCCGGACGCTCGACTACTCGGGGTCGGTGCGCGCCCGCGTCGAAATGAACCTCGGCTTCCGTATCAGTGGCAAGATCAGCGGGCGCCTCGTCGATATCGGCGAGAAGGTCAAGTCCGGCGATTTGCTCGCCCGCATCGACCCCGCCGACTACGAGCTTGCCGTGCAAAGCGCGCGGGCAAGCCTCGATGCGGCCGAACGGCAGGTCGAGACCGCGGAGCTGGCCCGCAACCGCGCCGAACAGCTCTTTGTCAAGAACGTCTCGCCGAAATCGCAACTCGAACAGGCTCAGCTTAGCTATGACCAGGCGGTCGCCACCCGCGACACAGCCCGCTCGGCACTCGACCAGGCGAAGAATCAGGTCAGCTACACCGATCTGAAATCCGACCAGAACGGCATCGTCACCGCCATCAATGCCGATGTCGGCCAGGTCGTGGGTTCGGGGACGCCGGTCGTGACGGTTGCGGTCGACGGTGAAAAGGAAGTTCTGGTGGCAGTGCCGGAATCGGACATCGCCCAGTTCAAGCCGGGAAAGATCGTGGCGGCCAAATTCTGGTCCGATGCCGCCTTGACACTGCGGGGCAGGGTTCGCGAAGTCGCAGGCAGCGCCGATCAGCAGTCGCGCACCTTTGCCGTCCGCATCAGCCTGCCGAACGACCCCAAGGTCCTGCTCGGCATGACCGCCAATATCGAGGCCTCCGCCGACAGCGCACGCCAGCTTGTCTCCATTCCGTTGAGCGCTCTGACAAAGAAGGATGATCAGCCGATCGTCTGGACGGTCGACCGCGCTGCTGCGACCGTGCATTCCCGCCCGGTCAAGATCGCCGATTTCGTCGGCGACGGCGTGCGCATCGCCGAAGGGTTGAAGCCCGGCGATGTCGTCGTTTCCGCAGGAACGCAGTTCATGACGGAGGGACTGAAGGTGAAACTGGATGGCGCAGCAGGGCAGCAATCGGCCTTGGCCGACACTGCCACTCTGACGCGCTGATCCTGGTTTGATCGAGAACGGAACGAAGCCGATGAACACCTCCACCGATCAAAAGCAGTCCTTCAATCTCTCCCGCTGGGCGATCGAGCATCCGAGCATCGCGCGCTTCCTGTTCGGCCTGATCCTCATCACCGGCGTTTTGGGCCTGATGCGCATGGGCCAGAAGGAAGATCCGGATTTCACCTTCCGCGTCATGGTTGTGCAGGCGATCTGGCCGGGCGCCTCAATTGAGGAGATGGAAGACCAGGTCGTCAACAAGATCGAGCGCAAGCTGCAGGAAACGCCACATCTCGATTTCGTCCGCTCATACACCCGCCCTGGCAGTGCCATCATCACGCTGCAGGTCGAGGGCGACACCAACGCCGCGCAGGTTGCAGACGCGTTCTACCAGGTTCGCAAGAAGGTCGGGGATATCGAAAACGAGCTGCCGCAGGGCCTGCTCGGTCCCTATTTCAACGATGAGTTTGGCGATACCTTCATCACGCTGCACTCACTGAGCGGTGACGGCTACAGCTACCCCGAGCTGAAGAAGTTCGCCATCCAGGCGCGTGACATGCTGCTAACGACGCCCGGCGTCGAAAAGGCCGTCATCATCGGCGATCAGCCGGAGAAGGTCTATATTGACATCTCCTCCAAGGTTCTCGCCACGCATGGCCTGACGCTGACTGATGTCCAGAATGCCATCAAGGGCCAGAACAATGTCGATCCAGCGGGCTCCGTCGATACCGGCAGCCGCTCCGTGCGCATCGCTGTCGATGGCGGCGTGACCAAGCCAGCGGATATCCGCGAGTTGCGACTGAGGGCCGGCGACCAGGTCACTCGTCTCGGCGATATCGCCGCCGTGTCGTCCGGGCTCGAAGATCCCTATCAGCGCAAATACCGCTTTAACGGCGAGGACAGCGTCCAGCTCGGCGTCGTCATGGCCAAGGGCTTCAAGGTGACAGACGTCGGTGCTGCCGTCGAGGAAACCTACAAGCGCTTCG